>JBNJGH010000004.1:0-73881 GCA_051747585.1 Candidatus Rifleibacteriota bacterium | reverse complement strand
TTCCAGAGGTATTTGAACCTTGCCGTCAACTTTGCTTGAAACCAGTTTTACGGGTTTTCCGTTTCTGAATGATGATATTACTTCAGAGCCCGAACCAAGCTGTAGTTGAAGGTATTGTTTATTGTTGTTGCGAATTCTCATCGAAAGCAGAGTGTTACTGGTTTCGTTGGTGGTAAAGGTCGTTTTTACCTCCATACGATCGGCAACAACAGTTTGTTGATCGACATCTTGATAGCGTTTGACTCTGAGCCTTATATTGGCAGGTCTGGCGTTTTGTCTGTAAGCAATCAGAATAGGGCGAGTTGCTCTTGATTTAAGATTCTGAGGAACTTCAAGGGGATCAAGCGGATAAAGCCCTGAACTTAGTGGGTTTTCTTCATCATTGCCGGGTTGAATTTCAACAGAAGTCAGGGCTTCGATCGCTATTGTGCCCAGTTCACGTTCTATTCCGGTAGGGGTAACCTCAGGAACGGCAATAACCTGACTGGAAAGATCAACAGGTGCTTCAAATATTACTTCGATTTGACAGCTGTCTTCTTTGGAGGCCATAAAATCAACTCTAAGGTGTTTCTTGCCGCCTTTGCGAATTTGTCGGTAAGAATGTGGTCGGTCAGCATTGACCTTTAAAATTTCGACATTATCGGGAATGGAAAAACTGAAGCTCGATACAGGAGCCTTGCTTATAGAATAATCAACAGTTTTTATTCCTTGAATCGAGGTTTCTCCCAAGCTCATCAGGGTTGTCGATCTGGCGTAAATCAAAGGGATGATTACGGGTTTCGGTTCTTTGATCGGTTTGGTGTCTGAGGCTGTTTTGGGTTCAGGCTCAGATTTGTCGTCGGTTTTGGGCTTCGGAGCGACTTCTTTGGGTTTGGGCAAAATTCTGCTGTATTTGCGTCGCCACTTAATATTGATGTTGTTTTCTGCGCCAAGCCAGCCGATAAAGGTGCAGGCAAGGTTTTCGGCACTGCTCTGGTTTACCGAATAGTCTGTAAAGCCGGTGCTGTCAATTGATAAAATAAAATCTTTTACTTCAAGTCTTAAAAAGGTCAGGGGGATCTGAGCAATATTGAAATCAAGATTGTAAAGATCGTCTTTGTTCTGGATTGGCACCATAAAGCTAATACGACATTCGTGGCGACCTTTTCCCTTTATCGGTAAAGTAAAAAGACTGTCTTTCCAGTTGTTCTGGCTTAGAGTTTCTTGAGATGAAACCATTGACTGGTAATAATTTTGAAGAATGTTCTGCTTGCTAAGCTTGCCAAAATTCAGTTGTTTCTTTGAGTCATCAAGCCATCTGGTTTTCAGGGTAGTAGTTTCGCCGTTAAGCATAACCTTATCTATTGCAAGACTACCCCATAAAATGGGAATCTCATGCCATTTGTCTGTATGGGTTTGAATTTTGAAATATGCATCGAGAAAAGCAAAATTATTTTTTATTTTTCCTTCAATTCTGGCAGAATGAATTTGGTAAAGTATCGGGGGAGCTTCTTCTACAGGTTGGCTTTGAGAAGCCAGCCATGCTTCTTTTGCTTCTTTCAGGCTTTCAAATTCTTCAATTGGAAGAATGAAATATTTACCAATATCTTTTTGCAGAACCTTGTAGAGATCTTCATAAGGAACCAGGGTTTTGACGGTATTAAATTTTTCCTTTTTCTTTTTTTGCGGTTCTTTTATGTAATCAGGATTTCCCGTTCGGTTGCTAATTTTGAGTTTGTTAGCATTAGTTCTTATTCGGGTCGGACTTTTCTTCAAAGAACCGGCGGAATAATTTGCTGCAGAGGCTATTAAGCCGACCAGCAGAAAAAAAGTGAAAAGCAAAAACAAGTATCTGTGTTTCATCCAAATCCCCCTGATTTTAATTAATACGTGCCAGAGTGGCGAAACTGGTTATCTGTTCTTTTGTTCCCAATACAACCAGGACATCGTGCGGTTCAAAAACAAAAGTGGGCGGTGGGTTAATAATTGTTTCAGTTCCTCGTCTTATTGCAACAATTATAGCACCGGATCTTTGTCGAATTTCGGCATTTTTTAATATTTTGCCATCTAAAAATGAGCCTTTTTGAATACGAAATTCCTCCATCTGCATTGCCTGATTGTCTCCGGCTATTGCGGCGTCCAGAAAATCGACAATTGATGGTTTGTGAAGCATTGCGGCCATTCTGGCACCAGCAATAATGTTTGGCGATACGACCTTATTTGCTCCGGCTTTTCTTAACTTGGCAATACTCTCGATTCTTTCTGCTTTGGCAACTATAAAAATATCGCTTTTAATGCCTTTGGCGGACAGTGCGACAAAAACGTTGTCTGCATCTGTGGGTAGAGTGGCGGCCAGACCGGCGGCTCTTTCTATGCCGGCTTCAATAAGCACCGCATCGGTGGTTGCATCTCCCTCAATCGCATAATAACCAGCATCCTGCAGCTTTTGAATTCTTTCTCTATTAACATCGATTATTACGAAATTGGATGGATTTGTTGCTTGAAAGCTTTTTATAATCTCACCTGCTGTTTTACCGGCTCCGCATATTACAAAATGGTTTTTCAGTTCTTTTATCCGGTTTTTCATTCTTGACCGCCCCCAGATCTCTTGTATTTTTCCTTCAAAGATTAATTGTGCCAAGGTTGAAGCAACGTAAGCCATGAAGCCGCCGCCGGTAAAAATAAGAACAATAGTTAAAATACGTCCCGCGTCAGATAATGGATGTACCTCGGCATAGCCAACCGTAAACAAAGTAATGACAGTCATAAAAAGACCGTCAAGAAAGGTCCAGTTGCTTCCTTCTACAAACTGGTAGGCCAAAGCTCCACCCAGAATTAGGGCGAAAAGAGAAAATGATAGGTAAAATATTCTCTGCCTTGACATAAGCCGCATCAAGTGTACAGCAAAAAGCATTTCACTTCAAACAAAATCGCCTAACGAAAGCTTCAAGAATAAATCGGCTTTTACCAGGTAAGGCTCATCATTGAGCAATTCAGGCCGCTGCCTATGCCAAGAAGCGCCACATGATCGCCCTGCTTGAGTCGTTTGTTCTCTTCTGCCATTTTAAGGGTTATTGGTACAGAGGCTGGACCGATGTTGCCGTAGTTCATGAAACTCAGATGCTGTTTCTCCAGTTCCAGACCCAGAGCCTGGCTGAGTTCTTGAATATTCTTTAAACTCACCTGGTGAGGAATGTAAAGATCTATATTATCATCTTTCCAGTTGGGTAATCTTGATCCGGCAATGCTCCAGGTTTTACGGGCAAGCTTTATTCCCTGCTTCATAATTTCTGTCGAGTCGGCTTCCATCTGGTCGATGCGGCCCAGACATAAACGGCTGTGTCTGGTGTCAGAAAGGTTTACAATGCCGTTAACTAAATGGTTGGTTCTGCTGTAATTTTTGTGCCCGAGAATCATTGCTGCTGCACCGCTCCCAAGCGTTAAAGCGGCAAAATTTCGCCGGTATATTTCGGGTGTGACATTTCGTTTTTTCAATCTGGCAATGGTCGAATTTAAAAGTTTTCCTGAAGTTTCGCCGTTCACTATCAGGCCGTATTTAATCTGTCCCGATTCAATCATCAGCGTCAAAATCTGAATAGCGGTGAAGAAGCCGAGGCAGGCATTGCTGACATCAAAATTGAGGCATTCGGGCGATAATTCTAGGCTGCCCTGTATAAGGCATGCTACAGAGGGTTCGATGTAGTTCCTGCTGACCGAAGTATTTATAATGCAACCAATATTGCTGCCGGGAATATCAGTTGCTTCAATTACTTTTCTGGCGACTCTGACACCTATTTCGCTCGGTGTGGTTCCTTCTGGCCAGACACGCCTTTCTTTTATTCCTGTCAAAGACTTTAACAGACCTTTGGGCAGTTTGAGCCTCTGCATGGTAGCACTGATTTCCTCTTCAATTTGTTCTGAGGTAACAATTTGGTCAGGAATCTCGTATTCAAGCCCTTCAATAGTAATATTTGATGATAACATGGTTTTGAAATTCCTTATCTGAAAGCGGTTCTAACGATGTTAAAAACATGCTTCAGTCTTTTCCAGCCTGGGTAAATAGGGGTTGGCGTTTTGTTAATATTTAAAAGAGAGTAAGCTGCAATTTGAGCAGAGCGAACTGAGTATTCAAGGGTAAAAACTATATCCTGAGGAATTTCGCTGAACTGGCCTATAAAGGCAAAGTTTTTTGAGCAGGGCGGAACCACTTTGGGTCTGTCGCCAATTTTTCTTGGCATAAACTGGCTTGTAATATGGGGCATAAGGCAGGGTATGCAGTTCGCTGAGTTGATTATTTCGTTCTGATATTTTTTAAATTTCAAATGATGAATAATTTCGATGAGTATTTCTTCGCCGTTGCAGTCAGACATTTTTTTATCTACGAAGTTGCCTTTTTTATCCGGGTAAAGTCCATAGCCCCAGAGAACCTGAAGGTGTTGGGGCTGATCGACAAAATGAGGCTGATGCGGCAGAGCAAATGAAATAAGCCAGTTTGAATCGATCAATGTCATTGGTCCTTCGGTGCCGGGAGGTGTTTGGGTAATTTTTTCTATCAATTTAAAAAATAAAGGTTTTGAAAAAGTTATGGTAAAGGAAATCCATTTGGTTTTATCTATATGTGTATAAAAAACGGAGGGTTTGCCAAATTGAGGGCTCCTGTTTTCGATTTTTTTCCACAATTCCCATGAAGGATTTTTTGTTTTATATTTCTTTATCGGAGCTTTGTTCATAGCTCCAACTGAATAGTTAGAGCTCATAGAGCCAAGGCTGAGAAAAACCAGGTCATTTTTGCTTATCTCTTGAATCTGTTTTCTGCCTTCAGATACAAGCTCAAGTTTGTTAATATGAAGTTTGTTCTTTTGCTTTTTGAAATCTATATCTTCAACATCAGTATTTGGCTTAAATTTAACTTTGTTAGCTGAAAGCCATTTTTTTAAAGGCAAAGCAATAGATTCATATTGATTGTATCTGGTACTTCTTATGCAGGTGTGGGTATCAAGAGTAGGCGCTGCCTGAAAGAATCTGAGTATATATCTTTTAAATTCTTCTACAGAATGCCATGGTTGAAAAGAAAAGGTTGTGCAGAATTGATACCAGAAATTACTGCTAAAGAAGTCAGGGGAAAAATAGTCTTCGATGGCCAGGTTTTCTATTTTGTGTTCGGGTTGAGTCAAGAGTTTAAGAATTTTAACTCTGTCTTTTATTTTTAAGGTAAGGGGTCGGGCGTTAATGGCACGACCATTGGCAACAAGACGAGATCTTGAGCAGGTTTTAACCCTGTTGTTAAATTCAATAAAATCCTGAAATATTGTTTTGTCAGGATCTACAGGGCAGGGCAGATCTGACATGAGTTCTAGCATGGCAGAGTAAACATAGGGTTCGAGCATTCTGAATCCTCGCATAAAATACCCATCGAATTCGGGGTTGTAAAATGCGTCCAGACTGCCGCCGGTAAAATCATGCTCTTCGTAAATGGTTATATTTTCGCCTGAAATTTTACCATCTTTAATAAGGTAAAAGGCCGTAGCAAGGCCTGCCAACCCACTCCCTGCTAAAAAAGCTCTGACTTTATTCATCGATTGATATGGTGTTCTCTCTGGTGTTATTTAAGCCAAAGCTTACAATATCAAACAAACTGAGTCAAGCAGGCAAAGATTATTGGGTAATTCTCGGTCATTGACTATCACTTCGTTTCAGAAAAGAATTTGCCTCACACCAAGCCTCAAAGCCACAAAGAAAATAACCACAGAGCCCTCAGAGAATCACAGAGAATTGCTGAAGATTATTGGGTAGAACCGAGACGACGGCTGGTAAGGTCTCTGGAATCGGTTAATTTGACCGGTTTTATAATCAGGCGATTTTTGCGTTTGTGTACTTCCGATTCATAGCTTTTTTTGATGGTTTTCCAGTCGGCAAAACGGAGAAGATCTTGAAGAAAATTTAACACTCTTCGATGGTCATAATAGTTAAAAACGGGGTATTCAACTGTCAGAAGATCTACTGGTGCAGAGCATTCTTTAAATCTGCGTGACCAGCTTTTGCGAAAATGTCCTTCCGAATCGCAACAGTTGAGCATAACAATTTTATAGTTAGAAGAAAAATCGGTCTTATCAAGGTCTTCAGAAGTAGCTCGGTAAACTTTATATGGTTTGGTGTGACGATCTTCTATAAGATCGCCGTTTCCGCTTCTGAATATGTCTGTCTTTGAAGCAAAGGCCATTCCGCCGCCGTATCTGGCATGTCCCGAATAAATTATTACATCAATTGTAGAGTCTTCAAGTGCTTTCTTGAATATCTGTTTAGGATTTTCGTTAATCTGAGTGATCATTCCGATTTCGATCATTACAGGACGTCCTTTATAGTAGAGCTTTTTGCCGTTAAGATTTTCAAAGGCGGGAAAGGTATACATTATCGTATCTCTGGGGTGATCCCAGCCCCAGAATACAGCTATACGCATTTTCCCATCGGCAAAAATTTTTTCGTAATGGGGCCGTCCTTTGGGTACAAAACTAGACCCCGACCTTTGGGGGCGGCGTCTAACTTGTGCTCCATTTAGAACCAGGGCAGTTATAAAGCCTGTTATTATTGCTGCAATTACAAAAAAGCGTTTATTCTGCATGATCTAGAACATATCGGCAGCTTACCCTTTAATTTTTACTCTATATTTCAGGCTTTCAGGCTGGGGTTTGCTTCAAAAAACTGACGATAAAATTCATCGAAGCCGCCCATTCGCTCAATCATCATTCCCATGCGCTGATGTGGTCTGGCGTTTTCTTTATAAAATTCAATCAAAGCGGCTATGTGGGCAAGAGCCTGTTCGTCTTCAAGGTCTTTGCTCAGTTCTTTGGAAAGGCGTGGGAGTGCGCCGCCATTGCCTCCAACAAGAAGTTTCCAGCCTTTGCCGAAGCCAACAAGACCTATGTCTTTAATGCAGGTTTCTGCGCATTGATTTGGGCAGCCGCTTACACCAATTTTCAATTTTCCCGGCAACTCGAGACCGTGATATAGCTCATCAAGCTTCATGCCAATACCAAGGCTGTCTCTAATTCCTCTTTTGCAGAAAGTAGTGCCCGGGCAGGCTTTTATGCTACGAATGCATAATCCTGTTGCTGCACCTTTGTCCATTCCTAATTCCTGCCATATTTCATCTACTTTGTCTTCTTTGATGCCAACAATTGCGACTCTGGCAGCACTGGTTATTTTGAGAGCCGGAACCTGGTGTTTTTCTGCTACATCGGCAAGTTTGCGTAATAGATCTGGTGTTACAACTCCGCAGGGAATATGGGGTGCCACAGCATAAGTCTTTTTATCGCGCTGAATAATTACACCCTTTTCGCCATCTTTTAACATTTTTTATCTCCTGAAGTTTTAATTTCAGGAAATTAACATAAAAAGGAATTTTGCAGCAAGCACTATGAATTGATTGCCAGTTCAGAAAAAATCTCCCTCACACTAAGCCACAAAGCCGCAAATAAAATAACCACAGAGCCCTCAGAGCAGCACAGAGAATCGTTGGGATGCAGTCAGACTATTTTTTTCGGTGTTTCTTCGGTAGCTTTTTTGTCTTCGGGCTCTTCTTTTTGTTCTTCTTTTGCAGTATTGTCTTCTTCTGATGATTTTGAATCGTTTTTTTCGGTTTTATCATCAATTTTGAAGCCACTGGTAACAAGTCTAAGTTCTTCTATGATTGAATAAAGGTCGTCGGCAACACCTTCTATAGCTTTGGGGTCCTGCTTCTGTTGGTCCATTGTTTCCTTGAGTTTGTTGCCTGCCAGAATAAGTCTGTCAATTATTTCTCTGTCTTTTGCCACCATGCTTCGCAATGAATCAGACATTTTGTTAAAGGCTTCCTGAAGATCGCGTAGTTCGTCTCCCTGCCTGAGATTTACCTGATAGGTTAAATCACCCGATGCGATGATTCGAGTCGTTTCTTCAAGTCGATACACCGGACCGGCTATTTTGTGAGATACAAAGATAGATAAAATGGCTATTATAAAAACAAAAACTACTACCCAGCGTGTAAGAAGCCCATTGACAGAGTCAAATATCATGGCGAGTTTATCAAGGGTCAGATCTGGTGTGTTGGCAATCTGACTCCATGAAGTATGATAAATTATCCAGCCCACGCCAAAAGCAACCATAAGCATGGTAGATATGATGATTCCCATATATCTGAGCTGGAGGCCTGTTTTAATCAGGTATGTTCTTCTTCTTTGCTTACTCATATTACCTCCGTAAAAACTTAATCAGTTTCTTTAAAATTCGTATGAAAACTGCAGTAGACTTCACCATTGTCATTGATAAAATAGGTACCGTTTTCGGGACAAGTTTGAACCTCTGCCAGGTATCCGGTTTCTTTTAGATAATCGAGGTCAATGGGCTTGCCCGGTTCAGCTGCAAGTTTTGTGTTATTTGCATTATGATCTTCAATTGCAAGCTGAACTTTACTTCTTATTTCACGGCATGAAATTTTATAAATGCCTGACTGCATGTTTACAAACTGAGGAAAAAATAAAAAGACAGACATTATAAGACCAAAAAGAAGGAACACTATTACATATAGGCCTATTCCTCCGATTTTTGCATTCAAACTGTTTTTAGTCTGACTATTAAAAAACATTAGTTTTTATCCTGTTGATTTAATTATTTTAGTTATCGGTTTACTCACGATAAAGTTCAAGCTGTTTTTCTGACATTCCCAGTTCTTGTAATTCAGAGATGAATCTTTCGGGTAGCCCCGCTATGAATTCCAGCTCTTTTCCACTCACAGGGTGGTCAACCACCAGACGATAGCTGTGAAGGAAATGATGCCTGTTTTGCTCTAGTTTTCTGGCACCGTAAGTTGTGTCGCCTAAAAGCGGGTGACCGGTAAAGGCCATATGAACTCTTATCTGATGTGTTCTGCCGGTTTCGATTGCTACTCTGACAAAAGAGGTGCGGTCTAAGTATTCAAGCACTTCGAAACTGCTGATAGCCATTCTGCCCTTTTCCGGGGTAGTTATTTTCATGCGTTTGCGATGAATTTTATCACGATCTATTGCAGCTTCTATTCGACCTTTTTTGTTGACTATATGCCCCTGAATAATTGCAAGATATTCTTTATCAAGTTTGTGGCTGGAAAAAGATTTTATCAGAGCTTTGTGAGCTTGAACAGTTTTGGCCAGTACCATAACGCCACTTGTTTCTTTATCCAATCTTTGAACCACTCCAGGGCGCACCGGAGCCCCGATAGGGCTCAGGCTTGTGTGACTGAGTAACGCTGAGACAACAGTGTGGGGTTCGCGACCTGCTCCTGGATGAACCACAAGTCCGGAGGGCTTGTTAATAACAATCATATGATCGTCTTCGAAAAGGATTGGAAAATCGAGCTGAGTTGCATTTACCGTTATTTCTTTTTCCTGTTCGGGAAAATTTATTGCAATTTTTTCTCCGCCCTTTAGTTTTAAATTTGCTTTTACTTCCTGGCCTTCAATGGTTATTGCGCCGGTCTTAATCATTTCCTGAGCTTTGGTTCTGGAAATCTTGTTTTTAAATTTCTGGCTGATTGCAGCATCAAGCCTGGTTCCGGCAAAGTTTTCTTCGACTGTCCATTCATGTATGTTATTCATTTTGAGGTCCTGTTTTTTATCTTGAGGCCTAGTATGACCAGGCCGATTGTAAATATTACCAAACTTATTAGTTGAGAAACCGATAAGTTCAGAGTCGTAAAAAATCCGCCCCGATTATCTCCGCGTAAGAATTCTATCAGAAATCTGAAAAAAGTATAAGATAAAATATAGACAAGAGAGATAAAACCAGGTTTAAAAATTTTGCTTTTGGGGAAATAACTTTGGCTTTTTTGAAGAAATATGAAAAGTGTAAAAAGAAAAGCAGATGAATATAGCTGGGTAGGGTGACGAAACAAACTAGCAGGATCAGATGGTAATTGGTAGATATGGCAAGAATCAGTTGGTTTCCCATAGCAACAATTATTGAAAAAACAGCCGATTCTGCCGATAGCATGGCCAAGAGCGAGCGAAGGGGCAACGATGTCAGCCAGCCTGCTGACTGATAACTTTTTGAGCCGGCAATAGAGGATCAGGCAAATAACAGCCAATAAAAAACCGCCATAGAAGACGAGCCCCCCTTCATGGACAGCAATATACTCATATAGCGAATTAAACTGCTCGGGATAAAGAAGAATATAAAGAGTTCGGGCACCAATAATTGCTGATATTGTCGTTATCAGTGCAACATCAATAAAAATTTCCCCGGGCAGATCCGAATGGGAAAGATTTCGGTAAAAAATTGTTAACCCGCTAATAAAAGCTACTGTTAAAAGAATTCCGTAAAGCCATTCGCTAAAAGTAAACTGATTTAATATACAAGGCATAGCTTATTTAAGTTCTTTTGTTTCATTTGTTGGAAGAATTCGAAGTTTTTTGCTTCTATCGATAAATTTCCAGGTAATGAAAGCAGCTGCTAAAATTGCTATGCCAATCAAATGCGAAAGATGCATTCCCCATAAAACTACGGGGTTTTCGGCTCTGAAAAATTCGATGAAAAACCTGGCAATACTATACATAGAGACGGAAGCTAAAAATACTTCACCATGGTTTCTTTGAAGTTTTCTGTATTTTTGCAGTAAAAAGAAAATTAAAATTGCGCTTAAAGATTCATAAAGCTGTGTTGGGTGAACATGTTGGCCATTCGTAGCCGGAAAAGGCAGGGCCCAGGGCAAGTCGCATTGAGTGCCGTAGCAACAGCCATTCAGAAAACAGCCTATGCGGGCAATGGCAATGCCAAGGGGTATTCCGAAGCCTATGCAGTCCATAACCTGCCAGAAGGGAATACGTCTGATTTTTAAATAGAAAAGATCAAAAATAAAACTGCTGATTACTGAACCGTAGAAAGTTAAACCGCCCTGTTCAAATGCAAAAAAGTCTTTAAAATTGAGTTTGTCGGGCGAATATTCAATAATATAAAGCAGTCTTGAACCGCAGATTCCTACAATCAGTTGGAACAAAAGCATATCAAAAACAGCAGTTACGGGTAACTGCTGTTTTTTTGCTTCAAGAAGTATCCATACGGTTCCCAGGGTATAGCCCAGTGCGATTAGAACTCCGTAGGAGTAAATATTAAACCAAGGTGTTGATAAGATTACCGGATACATTTAAACATTTTTTAAGCCGTAGTTGCTACGGTAAGATTTTTTTCCTCTTCTTCATCTTCAGGGCTTAAAAAGAAAATGTCAATAAATAACATGAAAACGCCAAAGTCTATGGCAACATCGGCAACGTTAAATACCGGAAAATCAAAACTTCCAAAGTGAAAGAGGAAAAAATCAACAACAAAGCCATAGACAATGCGGTCATAAAGATTTCCAATCGCGCCACCCACAAGTAGAGCCAGAGACCAGCGTGTGAGCCTTTCCTCTTCAGGGAGCTTGAGGCTGTAGTAAGCAATTATGATAATCATGGTTACTGCCATTAGAATAGGAGGTAGTCGCCAGTCAGGAAACCAGCCAAAGGCTACACCTGGATTTTTTACATAGGTAATGGTAAAGAATTCGTTTATTACCTTGACTGGTAAATGATGGGTATTGTTTAGAATTATAAGTTTAGTGAATCGATCGAGTAAAAAGAAAATCATGGCGTAGAGCAATACCGAAGGAGACCTGAGGTGATAACCCAGATTTCTGATTAAAGCTAACGGATACATGATTAACGAATATATTCCTGAAAATGCCAGAGTAACAGCCCATGCAAAGTATTTTTTTAATGGTTTCATAGGTTTCCCGTAAATTTTGGTTGTTAAATCCTCAAACATTTTCGACAGATTTCTTATTTTTTTGAACTAAAATTTTTTTTTTTTTTTTTTACATCGAACTTGAGAAAGAGCTAAGCGGGGTAATGATTTATGACGATACTGCCTAGAGACCTGTTTACAAGCAGGAACAAATTTGGAGGTCACTAATCATCTATGAAGTCTTATCGCCAATTGCGTGAAAAATCATGGCTTCTTCTGTTAATGCTAACAGCAGTGGCGTTTATGTCGGCAGGTTGTTCGTCAAGTTCTGTTGGCTCTGGCTCTTCTGTTAACCCATTGGGAGCTTATCAGGAAGCAGAAAAAGAAGTAGGGGGACCTACCGACGGAACGGTTACGAACCCCGGTTCAATCGATTCCCCGATAATATCCACCCCAAGCGATGGTTCGGGCAGCATTGACGGGCATACCAACGCTCCTTTGCTGGATAATATGCATCCGGGTTGGCAGCAATCTTCCTGTTTGTCATGTCATGATGATACTTCCAGGAATCCCGATCATAATTACACCGATTCAAGTATGTGTTATCTCTGCCATGGGACCAATGGGCTGCCAGGTTTTGCAGATGACATTCCTCCTATAATAAGCAGCGTTGTAACCACTCCTAAAGACGGTTCGGTTACAATCAGCTGGATAACAGATGAAGATTGCCTTAGCAGAATGGTTCTAAGAACTACCGGCGGCGATCGTATGGAATTTCCTGTTAGTGTAAGCTATGAAACCAGACACAGGTATGAAGTAAATGGCTTGCAACCAGAAACTACTTACAGTTATGAACTAATTTGCACTGATAAGCAGGGAAATAAAACGACAACAAGTTCATTTGGAGTTTTAACTTTTACTACTCTTGAAAAACAGCCCGATCCGACTTCAATAACCGGATCTGACAATACGGGAATCGATTCTTTCTTCTCAGGCATTGATATTTCTGAAGACGGTTCTTTTAAAGCTACAATTAAGTTTTCGGTTGATGATCCAAGTACCGTATTTGCATATTTTATTTACGCAGATGACAATACTCTTGCCGACCAGGTAAATTTGAATGACCTGGCCGGCGGTGAACCGCTTACCAGCTTTGATGGATTTGTAACCGGACTGGATGCTGATACAGAATACAAATGCTACCTGGAAGCGACCGACAGCGAAGGTGCTGAGCACAAAAGTAAAATTTACACATTCAAGACTGATTCCTTTGAAGAATGAACCTGATTAAGGTGATCTTGAAAGGTCGCTTGCATTTTATTGCAGGCGACCTTTTTTATGCTTTCTTTCCTCTTGAAAAGGGTTTGTAAATCTGGTATAACCAAAACCTATGACCAACTTAAAAAAATGCTTTCAGGCGGTTAACTAATGGGCTGGTTTGACAAATTAACTAGGTCTAAGCGCGACATTCCATCGGATCTTTGGAAGAAATGTAATAAATGTGGCGAGGTATTACTTATTAAAGACCTTGCAAAAAACCTTTATCTCTGCAACAAATGTGATCATCATTTGCGAATGCCTGTCTGGGATAGAATTGCCTTGATGGTTGACAATAATTCATTTGTAGAATTTGATGCAGAAATGAAATCAGTTGATCCGCTTGAATTTGTAGATTCTAAATCTTATCCTGACCGCCTTTCAATAGCTATCAATAAAACTGATGTTTTTGAAGCTGTAACATGTGGTAGAGGGAAACTTGACGGGCTACCCATTTTACTGGCGGTAATGAATTTTGAATTTATGGGCGGAAGTATGGGTTCGGTAGTCGGAGAAAAAATAACCCGACTTTTTGAGCTGGCTTTAGAAGAGAAAACCCCTGTAATTGTTGTTTCTGCGAGCGGTGGAGCAAGAATGCAGGAGGGGATTCTTTCGCTTATGCAGATGGCGAAAACTTCAGCTGCGATTCAAAAGCTTAATTCGGCTTCTGTACCTTTTGTTTCAGTTATGACTGATCCCACTTCGGGTGGTGTTTCTGCAAGTTTTGCGAGTTTGGGAGATGTAAATATCGCTGAACCCGCCGCTTATATAGGTTTTGCCGGCCCCAGGGTTATAGAGCAGACCATCAGACAAAAGCTGCCTGAAGGTTTTCAACGGGCGGAATTTCTACTCGAGCACGGAATGATTGACGCGGTTGTACACCGTCGGGTGTTGAAAAATACTCTGGCTAAATTATTACAACTATTCAGCAGCTGACCGGGAGATAAAATGTCTAGAGATTTTGAATTTGAAAAGCCGATAATAGAACTTGAAACAAGGCTGAATGAGTTGCAGGCGATTTCTGAAAATGGCAAAATAGATTTGTCGCGTGAGATAAATGCCATTGCAGACAAGATAACAACCCTGAAACAGGAAATTTATAACGAACTGGAACCCTGGCAGGTAACACAGGTTGCCAGGCACATAGACCGTCCTTCGACTCTTGATATAATTAAAAGGTTGAGCTCTGATGACTTTGTTGAACTTCATGGTGACAGGCTTTTCAGCGATGACCCGGCAATAGTAGCCGGCCCGGGTAAAATTGGTGAGCATAAAGTAATGTTCCTGGGGCATCAGAAGGGGCACGACACCGAAGAAAACATCTATAGAAACTTTGGCATGCCCCATCCTGAAGGATACCGTAAGTCGTTAAGAATTATGAAGCTGGCCGAGCGTTTTAATCTCCCGGTTATTATTTTTATCGACACTCCGGGGGCGTTTCCCGGCATAGGTGCCGAAGAACGTGGCCAGAGTGAAGCTATTGCCCGTAATCTTGCCGAAATGTCTGAAATATCTGTACCGATTCTTTGTTTTGTGACCGGTGAAGGTGGTTCGGGCGGCGCACTTGCTATCAGCATTGGTGATAGAATTTTCATGTTTGAATATTCTGTTTATTCAGTTATTTCTGCCGAGGGCTGTGCTGCAATTTTATGGAAAGACCCGGCAAAATCAAAAGAAGCGGCAAAGGCATTAAAATTAAGGGCAGTTAACCTAAAAGAATTGGGCATTATTGACGAAATAATAGCAGAACCTCTCGGAGGTGCTCACAGAGACCCAGAGAAATTTATCGAATCAATAAAAAAGATTGTAGAGAAAAATTTACCCTCTTTGAAAGCACTTAAAAAAGACGAATTACTTAATAAACGCTATCAGAAATTCCGTTCAATGGGCAGCTTCTGTCAGGAAGAGGAGTTCCGGAATGCCTAAAAAATTAATCAAGGCAACCAGTAAAAAGAGCAAAAATAAAGATCAAAATAAAGATCAAAATAAAAAACAGCCTGAAAAGTTTAAAGATCAGATTAAAATAGCTTCGTCTGATGGTAAAAAAGGCGAGGATGATGCAGTCGACCGTCAGGATGAACGGGAAAGACGTAAAGAACTTTCTATTTTTGATGATTCAGTAAAGCTTTATCTTCAGCAGCTAACCAAACTTTCACTTGCCACTCATGCCCAGGAAAAAGATTTTGCCAAGCGAATTCTTGAAAAAGATCAGGAAGCAAGGGAAGCTTTGATCAAAGCTAACCTCAGGTTAGTAGTAAGCATAGCCAAAAAATATACAAACCGTGGGTTATTATTCCTGGATTTGATTCAGGAAGGAAACCTGGGGTTATTACGCTCTATAGAAAAATTCGATTATACTCTGGGTTATAAATTTTCAACCTATTCAACCTGGTGGATTCGTCAGGCGATAACTCGTGCTCTTGCAGAGCAGTCGAGAGTAATTAGAATTCCTGTTCATATTATGGAAATAGTAAATAAGGTTCGTAAAAATATCCGAATTTTTGTGCAGGAAGAAGGTCGGGAACCAACAATGGAGGAACTCTCTGAAAAGGTTGATCTACCGATAGAACGAATCGAAGAAGTCGTGAAATTGACTCAGGAGCCGGTTTCACTCGAAGTCACAGTGGGGAGTAAAGAAGACACCTCACTGGAACATTATATAACAAATGATGATGCTGTAAGCCCTGAAGAGGCGGTTATAGATTCTCTACTCCATGATCAGATAGAGCGGGTAATGAAGATTCTTACCGATCGTGAACAGTTGGTTATTAAACTCAGGTTTGGTCTGGATGACGGTATCCCAAGGTCACTGGAAGAAATTGGCCGCATTCTGGGCGTAACCCGTGAGAGAATCAGGCAGGTTGAAGAAAAAGCCTTAAATAAGCTGCGTGCAAATTCTCCGAAAAAGCTTGAAGAATATTACAATAAGGACTAGAAACTTTCTATTCCCAGATATTAAACATTTCAATAGCTTCAGGGTCAGATTCTTCAAGAGCTTCAGATTTTTCGTCTTCTGAAGCCTCTTTGTCCGTGTTCTCGGGGGCAGGGTAATCTTCTGCAGTAGGCCTTCTAACTGGTTGAATATTTGAATCTGTGGCAAAATCTTCCATTTCGGCAAGTTGTTCTAATTCGGCCAGAGGGTCTTTAATTTCCTCGTCGGCTTCATTTGAAATGTCTAAAGTTTCTTGTGCCTCCAGCTTAACGAATTCAGGTCTTAAAAGTTGAGTAAGCCCCTGGCCGATAGAATTATTGAAGTTTCTTTGCAAAAGAGTTTTTATTAATTTTGCAGTGTTATCTGAAGGATAAAGAGCGGAAAATGTATTGAGATACTGGTTAAAAAGTCTTACATCTCTTTCGTTAAGTTTACTTAAACTATTGGCAAGACGGGTTGAAAGGTTTACATCTTTAGTCGGATCAAGATTAAGGGCGGCAATAAGGTCATTATAAAAGGATCTACGCATTAAAGAATAAAGGTCGTTCAAAACCCAGGGCGAATAAGTATGAAATGCAAGTATTCCCCATATTTCCGGTCGTGCTTTTTTGACAGTAATTGTAAAACGTCCATTGCCAAATCTTATTGCTGCGTTAAAAACATGATCCAGCTCTTCCAGCAACACATAAAATTTTCGGTGCATTGTCCAGATGTCTTCTGCGGCAGGAATAGCTGATGCCTGCTGAGGCGGTAAAATAGCGAGAGGAGCCTGGATTCTCGAGCTGAGAAGTTGGTCAAAACTCAATGCAGACAGAGCCCTGGCCTCATTATTAAGCAGCCAGAATCTGAATCTGCTTGTCATAGAGTAATCTTGAGATAAAACCTTTGCAGGTATAAAACAAAAGGCTAGAATAGAAAGTGTAAGGCTGATTTTAACAATTATGGTATGCATATCATTTATCTATTCCTTTCAGCTGGACGGTATTGGTAGTTTTCAGCTGAATTTTCCACAGGTCTCTGGTAACGGCAAATTCTTTGTTTATAATGTTGAAAGAATACTCTGAATACCAGTCTGCTTTTCGAATAACACGTTTTTTCAGGTCAAAAAATATTTTACCTTTAACCGAGAAGCTCTTTTTTCGAAGTCTATCTTGCGGCAAATTAAGTTTACCGGCAAACCATATTTCAGCAGTATTCTTTTCTTTAGAGATATCTTTGAGTAACAGGTCAATTTGTGCAGGGACTTCGAAGCGGCCAAGATTAAGCCGGCTGCTTATATTGTGTTGCGTCCCTTTTTTCCAATCTTTATCTGGCAAGGTTATAACAAGGGGGAGCAGAACTTCAGAAGGTGCGCCGGCAATAATAAAATCAGATTTTAAATATCTTCTGAAAGTATTCTGGTTGCGAGTAATATCAACTATAAAAGAATCATTCTGGAAATCAATGACTTTAACCTGAAAATCGAAGTCGAAACTTTCATTTTTTTCTGTAAATTCCTGGTTGAAGATATATGATTTTGATTCGTGTCGGCCGCTGTGTTGATAATTGTAAGTGCTTCCTGTTTCAGGGTTAAATTCAAGATTGACTGGCCAAAGCTTTGGCGCAGTTATGCAAATGAATGCAAATATGAAGAGTAAGCTTTGCTTAATCCTTTTTATTCGATTTATTTGAAAATTTGTCATTTTTTTTCTTTTTTCCCTGTTGGTCAAGAATTGCTTCAACCTTGAAAGTTTCTACATCAAGACCTATGGTGGTTTTGAGTATCAGTCTTCGGTTAACTCGATTTTGCAGTTCTTTCAATCCCTGATTATTTTTTCCTCGTAAAAAGTCTATGACTGTTTTGTGAGCGGTAATACCAACTTTGGGGCTTTGATATCGCCTTGACTCTTCAATGACCAGTTTCTTAACTTTATTGGTTATCGTCTGTAAAGACAAGACCCGGCCACTGCCGTGACAGCAGGGACAAATTTCTTTGCGAATTTCAATAAGATTTGCTGAAGTTCTACGCCTGGTCATCTGAATAAGACCCAGTTCGGAAAAATCAAGAACATTTGGTTTGTTGCGATCTCCTCTGAAACCATCGCGTAATTTTCGCAAAACTCTATTGCGGTTATCTCTTGATTCCATGTCAATAAAATCTATAATTATCATGCCTGAGAGGTTTCTAAGACGAATTTGCCTGGCAATTACTTCTGCAGCTTCAAGGTTTACCTTGAAAACAGTTTCTTCAAGGCTTTTCCCGCCTGAAAAACGTCCGCTGTTAACATCGATACAATGCATTGCTTCGGTTTTATCAAAATAGATATAACCACCGGAATTGAGCCAGATTTTTCTTGATAACGCATCTTCAATTTGTTTTTCGATGGCGAACTTTTCAAAAATTGGGGTAGAATCTTTGTAGAGTTCTAAGGAAGCCCTTTGTAGGGGTGACAGAAAGTCGCAGTCTTCCAGAATAGTTTCATAAGCTTCTTCAGAATCTACAATCATTTCATCGACGGTGTCATCGAAGAAATCTCGGGCAATTTTCATCGGCAGGGGTATGTCCCGGTGAAGCATTGTGCGTGGCGGAGCTTTTCGGGCCTTATTTTCGACCTTGCGCCACATTTTGACAAGCAGGTCGAGGTCTGCTTTTAAAACTTTTTCTTCCAGGCCTTCAGATGCAGTTCTGAATACAACGCCGCAGCCTTTGGGAGCAATTTTTCGTCCTATATTTCGCAGTCGGTCGCGTTCTTTATCATAAGAGATGCGTTTTGACACGCCAATATGAGAAACGGAAGGCATGAATACCAGGTATCTTCCAGGAAACGAAAGAGTCATGGTTGAGCGTGGCCCTTTGTTCGGTGTAGGTTCTTTAAGAATCTGTAAAATCACATTCTGACCTACTTTTAAGGTTTCTTCGATCGGGCTTCTAAAAACATCTTTAAAATCATCATCGCTGTTGAGGTTTTCTACTCCGGCCAGGGTGAGGTAGGCATCTTTATGAATACCTATATCTACAAAAGCACTTTGTGTTCCTTTTACAATATTGGCAACTCTGCCTTTATAAATACAGCCAACAATTTTTTCTGAATCCTGAATTTCGTATAAAAGTTCTACAAGGTTACCATCTTCGACGATTGCGGCCCTGGATTCATAGGGCCCAACGTTTAAAATAATTTTACGGGACAAAAGATTTACTCCAGTTTATTTAAAGTTTTATTAGTGAAATTCTTTCAATTTTTACAAGATTATCACGTTTTTTAGCAAGGCTGTCAGCCAGCGCGGTAATTATTTTAGATACAGAGGGAAGGCCTGCCTGTCCCTGAACAAATTCGGCTTCAATTAGAACTGGTGACAAATGTTCAAAACATTTGATTGATTGGCAGGCATTTCCTATTTTGTAGTTTTTTACTTTGCCTTTAGATAACTGGCTAAAGCTTGTTTCCGGGTTATTCAGGAATTCCATTGCCCGGGTTGCCGTTTCCAGTTCACTAAAACCAAGCAGGTAAGTCACGAGGTCGCCATTAGCACCCTTTGTTTCATCAGGAGCAGGCTGTTCAACCTTAATGACATCCATACCTGCAGGTAAACAATCACCCAGATTATTTTTCAGCCAGTCTGGATCTACAGGTCTGGCCAGCGAGATAATAAATTGCTCGCATCTGCTTGCATGACCAAGAGGTAATGGTGAGCCAAAGGTAATTTTGGGTCTTATATGACAACCCTGAGAAACAATATAGGGCAGCTTGAGGCGTCTTAATGCCTTGCAGATAATATCTATGGTGTCAAGATGCGCTATATAACGCGCCTGGTGATTTTTGCCGTAGGTAATTTTTATGGTTGTATCGTTTGACTGGTTCATGAAATTGATTCTCCGGCAATTTCAGCAGCTTTTTGATACTCAGATTCCAAAAAGGAGCGAGGAACCTGGAAGTCTATGAAATCCCATGGTAGCATCTTTTCAAGGGAAAACTGCTGTGAGAAGTGTTCTGGTTCAAAATTAAGTTCTTTAAAGGCTTTTTCCCATCCTGCGCGGTTAAAAAGCTCGTTCCAGCCATCGAATCTGCAACCTGCTTTGTGAGCGGCAATAATAAGTTCTGAAACCGATTCATCGCCTCTTGATAAAACAGCTTCGAGCATGCAGAGGTATTCATCTCTCCATGAAAGACGTGCGCGGGTATTCCTCAAGCCCTGGTTAACCGTTATACGTTTGTTTTTTAACTCATCCATGCTTGCCTGTTTGCACCACTGGAAAGGTGTGAATGGTTTTGGAATGAAACCTGAGAGGCTAATTGATATTTGCTTTCTGGGTTTCATCTTTTTGGAAATATATTCAATTTTTTTCACCAGTTCAACAATGGCATCAAGGTCATCTTGTGACTCAAAGGGTAAACCCATCATAAAATAAAGTTTAAGAGTACGGTAGTTAATATCACGAGTTGCTTCGATTACATCAAAAATATCTTTTTCGGTCACATTTTTACATATAATATTTCTAAGTCTTTGGGATCCGGCTTCCGGAGCAAATGTCAGGGCACCCTTGTGATTTTTCAGCAATTTAATGGTGTTTTCATTCATGCGCATCGAAGGAATAGAAATTTTTTGTTCTGGATAAATTTTATTCTCTTCAAGCTTGCTTACCAGATCAGGGAGTTGACTGTAATCAGATGTTGAAAGCGAAAGCAAACCAAGAGACTCTTCGCCGGTGTTTTCAAGCATTCGTCGGGCAGATTGTGCCAGACAGTCCACATTTCGTTCTCGTTTTGGACGATAATAAAAGCCTGCATTGCAAAATCTACAACCATTTACACAGCCTCTGAAAATTTCAAGGGGAGCCCGATTATGCACAGTTTGCACATTTGGAATAAGCAATTTTTCAGGGGGAGTAGATTTGCTGAAGTCTGTAAATATTCTTCTTTTAACTTTATCGGGAAATTGAGGTACCCACATTCCTTCAATGCTTTTAAGGCTTTTTCTGGTTTCGCTGATGGTTGAGCCGCTACTTTTGCCTTGCAAAAGCTTTTGGCAGATCTCAACGATAGCTTCTTCGCCATCGCCAATTAAAACTGCATCCATTATTGTAGAAACAGGCAAAGGGTTAGCGGCAGAAGGTCCGCCGGCTATGATCAGTGGACCGCTGTTTCTTTCTTTCCATCTTATTGGAATATTGGAAAGGTCGAGCAGATTAACAACATTAGTAAAAGTCATTTCATAAGGGAGTGATATAAAAAGCGCGTCAAATACATTCAGGGGCGTAGCTGTTTCTAGAGAAAACAAGGGTAACCCCTTTTTTCTAAGCAGGGTTTCCAGGTCTACCCAGGGGGAAAAAGCACGTTCAGCCATGATTTCAGGCTGATTGTTCAAAATTTCATAAAAAATTTTTATTGCAAGATTGGACATGCCAAGCTCGTAAAGGTCTGGAAAAATTAAACAAACTCTAAGTTGGGGATTTGTTTTAATCTCTGTCTGGTTTACTTCACCCCCCATGTATCTGGCTGGTTTAGCTATTTTGAGCCATTCCCAATGGGTGATCTTATCTGTAATTTTATTCATTTTTTTCTGGGTGTGTTTTGTTTGTTAATGGTAAACAGAAGGTCCAATTCGCGACCGTAAAACTCGGTTGAAGTTTTGATGCCGGTATTGGTTACTTCTAAAATATCTGCTATATCAGATTTCAGATTTTCAAGCAGAAGTGACGCATTTTCAGGGGATGTTTTAAGGCGATCAGCAAAAATTGCCATCTGCGCTTTGCGCAGGGGGTTAAAAAAGTTCTTTTTATTGTTGTTTAATTTCACCTTATTTGAGATCCAGAAGTTTGGTTTCTGCCATTTTTGCTTTGCGATTTGCATAATTGTTAGATGGTGAAATGGCTAGAGCTGCATTATAAGCGGCTAGAGCTGAAGCATACTCGTTGCGGTGGAGATAAATGTCTCCGACATTAATATAAGCATCGACATTCTCTGGATCCAGCTCTGTCACGCGTTTATATTTCACTATCGCATGATCAAGCAGGTTCCTGCGATGATAAGCTACGCCCAGTTGGTAATGAATCTCAGGATCCTCTTTATCTATGTGGGCGGCAGCTTCAAATTCTTTTAACGAGGCATCGTGTTGTTCTTCGAGCAGAAAAAGTTCTCCAAGCGCTCTACGAACCCTTACATCACCGGCATCCTGCTTTTTGAATGCTCTGAAATGTCTGATTGCCTCTTTGTTTTTTCCCTTTCTCTGAGCAATTTTCCCAAGAGCGAATCTGGCTTTAAGATGAAAGGGCTCATGTTTAATGCAGGTGTTTAAAAGTTTTATTGCATCTTCTTCCCGATTTACATCAAACATGAAAATAGCGAGATTATAATATGTTTCAGAATAGTTCGGTGCTAGTCTCAGAGTTGTGATCCACTCTTTTATTGCATCTTCAGCTCTACCTTTTCGATAATATGCAAGGCCTAGATTGTGATGGGCGTCAATAAATCTTGGTTCTTTTCTCAAAGCTGTTTCAAGATGCTTGAGGGCAGTATCAATTTTTCCGTATTGACCTGCAAGGGTGCCATACATGTATTCGTCTTTTACATCTGATGATATTTGTTTTTTAGATAATCCGGTGACTTTACTGGTTTTAGGGATTAGTTTTTCCATGGAAATATTTTTTATGTCATCCGGCAGCTGAATTTTGTTTGAAGGCTTATATGACCTTCTGCGACGTCTGCATCCGGTTATGGTAAGAAGTATGGCGAAACTCAGTAATATACAAACTGTCAGGCGAAATCTGCTGTTGTTCAAAAGTTTGTGCTCCTGCTAACTGGGGATATTTTATTGTAGTTATTCTAACACAGGGTTCTTCGCTTGCCAAGGGACAAGGGATCTTGTTTTGTTGCGCTTGAATCTCAGGATTCGGTGGTTGCCAGAGTCAGCTACAAAAATGTATTTGTCATTGACTGCAATATCAGAAGGGCGTCTAAAAGGACTTTGATCTACAGCCTGGTTCAGATAAGCCAGCCTGGTGCCTCTGTTTGTATATAAGCCAAGTTCATTAGTTCTGTCGTCACATATAAGTATTAGTCCATCCGGGTCGATTGCAACACCGCAAGGAGATTTTAGATGATTCTTCAAAGTTTTCTTGAAGGAACCAAGACGATCAAAGATTGCAATTCTACCATTTCCCCGGTCGGCGATAAATATTTCACCGTGAATATCTACATCGACCTGGGTAGGATCTTTTAACTGTAATGAACTATAACCGAAACCTCCTATTTCAAGAAGTTTGTCTCCGGTAAAAGAAATTTTGATTACTTTATCTGCTCTGCCATCAACAAGCCAGAGGTTATTTTCGTAATCATTTTTTATACCTCTTGGTCTATCAAGACGATTCCGTCTTGCTTGATCATTTGGATAAAGGTTGCCTTTATAGCTTTGATATGAATCGAAAATGCAGACGCGGTAATTATTCTGATCTGAAATATAAAAGTCAGAAAAACCGCCGGAAGTTACATCGTATGGCGAATCAAGGCTGTCTTCGCGCTCTTCGTTGTTTTCGCCAAAAGTAAGTCCAAAACCTCCATGGCTGGCAATAAAACGGCCATCGCTGTTGAGCCTTATAATGCGATCGTTACCGGTGTCAGCAACAAAAAGCTCTTTACGGTTTTCATCCCAATCAATGCCGCGGGGTGAAACAAACTGTCGCTCACCGTTGCCACGCCTGCCAATAATAAGGTCTGGTTCGATTTCAATATTGAAAAGCTCGATAAAACCTTGCCGATTGATTATACGAGAGGCGGGAAATCTTAGCTTATAGGTTCCTTTTTTCATATATCTGGGGCCCCAGATGCGATCGACCTGCTTACGACCCGGAACATTTGTTATAAAAGAAACACAGCCATTTTGAGGAAGGTTAAAACTGAAACATGCAGTTTCAGAGGCAACAAATTCGAGCTTGGCCCACATTTTGCCGGAGGTCTGACTGTAGAGAGCGCCATATTTAAAGCAAAGTAAAAAGGTTAAAGCTAAAAGAATTAAAAGTTTATGTTTACCCATGGTGCTCCTCTGTCGGGTAGATTATTTACACTGTTCAATAATTTTTTTCAGGTTTTCGAGGCCCTGAAGATTTCTGGGGCCTGGTCTTACAAATAGATCCTGGTTCAAAGAAAATATATGCTTATTTTTGGCAGCAGTAATGTTTTGCCAGCCAGGTCTGCTTAATACCGATTCAAGATCGGGTAGTGGATAAGCTAAGAGAATTATGTCGGGATTGGCTGAAATGATATGCTCTGAATTAACTACCGGATAATCTGTCTTTTGTTTAATGGCATTGGTTGCGCCGGCGGCTTTAAGAAGCCTGCCCATGAAGCTTACCGGTCCGGCCGCCTGCATGGGTTTATCCCATATTTCCAGATAGATGGTCGGAGATTTTTTGGGCAGGTTTGCGGTTAAATTGACAATTTTTTTATTCCATTCCTCTAGAAATTTAGTGCTTCTTTTTGGGTATCCGAGAATTTTTGCAATTCTTTTGGCTGCAGCAGGTATGTCAGATAACTTGTTAATTTCTATATTAACGTAATTGAGTCCTAACTGGCGAAAAATCATTTCATAGCGCTTATTCATAGAGTTGAGATCAAGCAGCAGAGTGGGGCGTAAAGATAGAATTTGCTCAATGTTGAGCTGAAGCCCTCCAATTTTTGGTTTGTTTAAAACTTCGGGGGGATAATTGCAGTAGTCTGAAACGCCCACAATTTCGTGACCGCTTGAAATAGCATAAAGAAGCTCGGTATGAGAAGGAACCAATGAAATTATTCGGTTAGTAGATAAGTTTTCGGCTTGAGAAATACCTCTTGCAGTTAGAAGGATAATAAGAACAGCCAGGAATTTAACGAAATTGCGCATTAATCAATTTTTCCTTTTCATTTGTCTTAGATACTTATTTTTATTCTTATTGTGATCTTTGAGGCTTTTTGAAAATCTATGTCCTTGTTTACCATCTGCAACAAAATAAAGGAAGTCTGTTTCTGCAGGATTTGCAACAGCACGCAGTGAAGCTGCACCAAAATTCGATATAGGTGTGGGCGGGAGACCTGATTGTAAATAGGTGTTGTATGGAGAATCAATTTTTAAATCTTCGTACAGTAACCTTTTTTTGTGAGTTCCATGTGCATAGAGTACAGTTGCACATGATTCAAGTTTAATGTTCTTTTTCAGCCGGTTCAAAAATACTGAGGCTATTTTTTTGCGTTCGTCGTTTTTTGCAGCTTCTTTTTCTACAATAGAAGCAAGTATGCAACCTTGATAGGGAGTAAGTCCATGCTGTAGTTTCCGGTCTGCAAAAATCCGCTCTACTTGATGATTGGTAAGCTTGAGCATTTGCTCGGCTACTTTTCGTGCCGGTGTCGGGCGATTGAAATTGTAAGTATCGGGAAAAAGAAGGCCTTCGCCAGCTGGTATCAGATCCCAGTCGGAGAAGATTTCTCCGGTTAACAGAGGGTCTGAGGCGGCTTCCAAAAAGGAAACCGCATTGCATATGCCTGCATTTTGTAAGATAGCCGCAACGTCCTTGTTGGTTATTCCTTCAGGTATGGTTACATAGGTAGATTTGCGGGTGCCCTGCAAGAGCTTGAAAACAACCTGATTGAGGGTTTCTCCAGGCGAAAAACTGTATGAGCCGGGTCTGAGTCTGTGGTCTACGGCAAGAGCCCTGATATAGAGTTGAAATAACAAAGCGCTTCTAATGACATTTTGTTCTTTTAAAGTTGCGGCAATTTGCCTGGTATTGCTGCCGGGGGAAACAAAAATTTTACTTTCTACTCTGGTGGGAGCAGGAGCGGACATGTCTCGCAGCCATAAAAAGGCTCCGCCAAGGAAACCGGCGAAACATAAAGCAACAAAAATAAATATTAAAAGAAGGTTTCGCAAAGTTTTCATAAAAGTAGTTAATTAGAAAGATTCGGGTTGAAAACTATTTCTCTGGTTTCTTTTTAAATCTTAAAATCGTATTTCGGCTGTTATCAAGAACAAAGATCTCATCATTTGATTTTGCAACGACACCAGTCGGGTAAATAAACCGACCTTTTTCATTGCCGAAATCTCCAATTTTCGAAATCAGTTCTCCATCGTGTGAAAGCAGAACAACTGGAACTTCACCAAGGTCAAGAATGTAAAGGTTTCCTTCTTTATCTATATGAAGACCGGAAGGGCCTTTCATTGCTTCATATTCACCCTTTCTTTTATATTCTTTTACAAACTCGCCCGATAAATTAAGTTGAACGATGCGCTTGCCACCAAAATCTGCTATGAAAATGTTTTTATCATGAATAAGTATGGAGGTGGGAAATAGAAGAGCGGCTTTGCCTGTTCCACCAATCTTATTTACGAAATTGCCATAAGAATCATATTTATAGATGTATGGCAATTTAGACATTATTACATAGGCGTTACCCGCCCTGTCGATCGCCACGTCAAGGGGATATTTCATTTCCGCGGTGACTTTCAGGTTAGGGTCGCCGGTTGGGTCAAATCTGACAAGCTTATTGCCACGTTGATCGCAAACCCAGACATCATTGGTTAAATGATTTACGCCAAGGCCACCCATACCATGAATTTTGTAGCCTTCACGGCCTTGTTCCCCGGCGGTAATCTTTACTGTGCCTTCGGGGGTTATTATCTGGTATCTGGTATTCCCGTTGTCGCATACGACAAGGTTGCCTTCTTTGGTCAGGTCAAGATCAGTGGCACTAAGGAATTGTCCCCTGCCTGTGCCCGAAGAGCCAATTTCTTCAACAAACTGAAATTTGTCAGGAACACAACCGGTGGAAAAAATTAACGCCAGCAATGAAAATGCCAGCAGTGCCTTTTTATAAAATTTCATGAACAAAGAACTATCCTTTTTGTCAAAATTGAACGATAAATTCTACGATATACTATAATGCAATTAGAATTAATTTGCAAAATATTTCTACAGGTTGTATAATTCGGGAAGAGAAAAATTATGAAAAAGCTGAAAACAGGTTTTACCCTAATTGAATTAATGATTGTTATTGCTATTATCGGCATTCTTGCGGCTATTGCCATGCCGCATTTCAGGCGTGCTCGCAACAAAGCCAGAGAAGCCAAATGTTTTGAGTATTCTGCCTTGTTGACTCGTACTGCTGAGCTGTACAATATAGATCGCAAAGAATACCCTGAGAATATAGAAGACCTTAAGCCCTACCTGTCTAACAAAAGAACTCCGATTTGTCCCTCCAAAGGAATTTATGACTGGGTCAAAGGGACAGAAGATGGCTTGCCCAATGGTATAAAAGTTTTTTGTTCAAAGCATGGATGTGCTTCATCTACATTTGGTGGCTGATTTTTTTAAGTTAAAAACAAAAACCCCGGGTTTAAAATTGTTAAACCCGGGGTTTTTTCTTTTACCGTTATTTGGTTACAAGTTCTTGAAGTCTGCTTAAAGGTGAAGAAAGATCGAGGTGACCGTATTCGCCCTCTGGTTCACGTCCATCGATCAAAAACCTTATCCTGGCATTTGGATCAAGTTCCGTTAAGGAGTTAACAATAGAATATACTCCCAGCAGCTGTTCAGCTGCGCCTGTTCGACTTAAAAGCTTGAATTCCTTGTCGAGGTCGATAAAGAAAACTCCCGATTCAAAAAAGATTCCTCTAAGCTTTAGATCCGGTGGCAGTGGCGAATAAAGCTCTGGGTTGTCGGGACCTCTGAGCACTTCATTTATTACCTGTTTAGCCTGAGAAGTAAGCATCTTAGTTTTTCTTACTCTGCGACTTTCGGTAATCAGGCCATCTTGTTCTTTATCTGGAAAATAAAGGGTAAGCATTTGTGCATTTTCATCTGATATAAAGATTGAGTTGGCTTTAGTGTTTTCGTCTTGATCGTCTACGATATCTGAATTTACGGTTTGTAATTGATTCTTTTCGGCCAGACCGGGAAGAATTTTTTTTACAAACAGAAAATAACCGGAAATAATCAGCCCGATAATTATCAGGCCCATTAAAATGAAGAGAATTGTTTCCTGATTGCGGCGTGATGATTTTTTTGCTGCCATTCTTTATCTCCTCAGGGTTTTATTACTATGCCGTTAAAAAAGTCTACAACACCATTTGCTATGCTGCGAGCAATAGCCTGGTGATAATTTTTGCTCAGCAGGTTTTTGCCTTCAGTTTGTTCCGAAAGCATCCCGACTTCAACCAGAATAGCCGGATTCATAATATATTTTAATGGCAAAAGAGGTAATTTTTGTATTCCTCGATTTTTAACTTTAAGATGCTTAATGAGCTGCTGATTAACTTGTCTGGCAAGAAAATTTGCTAGATCAAATCTGGTATTTTTAAGCCACTCTTTGTAAATCGTATTTTCGCTTAAGGGTTTTGAGTTTTCGGCAATATAGGTGCCGGTTTTGTCGTAAATAAAAGTGGCGACCCCACTTTTATCAGGACTTTTTGAGCCACCGACATGTATTGAAACAAAAAGGTCGGAGCCATAGCGATTAGCCAGAGAAATTCTTTGCGAATGACTGAGACTAACGTCTTTGTTGCGGGTTAAAACAGAGTTTAAACCAATCTCTTTAAGTGTTTCAGCAAGATTTTTGGCTATTGAAAGAGTTATTTCTTTTTCGGGAATTCTACCGGGGTATGTATAGCCCAAATCGTCTCCGCCATGACCTGCATCTATTACTATAGTTCGGTTTTTAAAGCTTTCCTGTTTGAGACTTGCCAGGGGTACTTCAATATTAATTTCAGGAGCTTCTTCGTTAGGCACTACCTTTTGGGTTTCTTCTTCTTCTTTTTCAGGTAAAGAAGAAATTTGACTTGTAGCTGTGGCTTGTAAGGATTTTTCAGACGAATCATAAAAATTGACAATCATTCTAAATGGATCGTTAACAGTTTCAATTCGGGGGATATTTTTTGTTTGAGCTAATTTAAAGGTCAGAATTAGTCCTTCCCGGTCTGGTCCGCTGTTAATATCCAGCTTTTTAATGTCGCGTCCGACCGGGTTTGAGCGTCGTCGCGGAATAAGATTTTTGCACCCGCTAATGGTCAGTTTGTAAGTGTTATCTTTAAGACTGCCTTTAAAAGTTACTACTTTGTTAAATTCAAGAACAACTCTGGTATGATCTTCTCTGACAGAATGCCTCAAGGCCACAAGGACTGCTTTGTCACCTGCAGGAGCTCCTGGTTTGGGTTCTGATTCTGGCTCTGGCTGAGGAGTTGTCTGGGTAGGTGGTTTTATCGATGGGGGTTGGTTATCAAGCTGATTTTGTTTCTGGTTTTGAATACTTGCCGGTGGCTTGGAAAAAGCTTCTAAATCACCGCTGAAAATTTTAACCAGCGCAGTAGCAGGAACCATTACCTGACCCTCTCGAATAACCGGAGCTGCCGGCAGATAAATTGTTTTGCCGCCGGCTTTGGCTTCTAATTTGTTTACAGAGACTTTTACAGTCTTGAGGCCCTGGCGCATTACCAGCATTTTTTGAATTGGGAACCACTGGTAGGAGATACCCTGGGATTCTGCAAATTTTCTTGCACTGATAAATCCATCCTGGCCGGTTGTTGGTAGAGCCAGAAGAATAATCAATAACAGGCTGAAAAAAAGACGTGCCTGCAGATTCTTAATTTTTGAAAGCATTAGAACCGTCCTCCAAGTTCTCTTTCCATGTCTCTTTGGGCATCTTTTTTGGCAATAGCCGCACGTTTGTCATAGCGTGCCTTGCCTTTAACCAGTGCAATTTCAAGTTTAACTTTGCCCCGCTTGAAATAGATTTTAAGTGGTACCATGGTCATGCCTGAGGTTTTCACTTTCTGGCCAAATTTTAAAATTTGTCGTTTGTGAGCCAGAAGCCTGCGTTTTCTTTCAGACTCATGGTCATTTATATTGGAATATTTGTTTGAACCTATATGCATATCGTGTAACCAGAGTTGACCTTTTTCTTCTTCAACATAGGAGTCTTTTAAAGCAACTCTGCCTTCACGGCATGGTCTAAGTTCAGAACCTAGTAAAGCAATGCCAACTTCCAGTTTATCAATAATAAAATAGTCGTGATGCGCTTTACGGTTTGCTGCAATTATTTTAATGCCTTGTTCGGATTGTTTTTTTGATTTCAATCAGGTCACCTGCTTTCAGCCCCGGGCCCATTTCTCGTTTTATTAGAGCCCAGCTTGATTTTCTGTTTACTTTCGTAACTAACAAATCGGCGGTTGCACGATCGTTGGTTCGACCGATAGTTTTACCTGAATCGGGGTCGATTATGGCACTACCTGGCTTAAATGCTCTAAGCTTCAAACTGTATTCATCATTAAGATTTATACCGTCTTCAAAACCGATATCTACAACCACCTGTCCATTATGTTTGCTGACAATTTTTCCGGCCGAAACAATGTCGGTTTTTAATTCTTCAGCAAAATGATGACAAATTTTATCAAATCCCGGCATTTTAGAAAAGCGAGATTTGTGTTTCAATACCAATGGTGCTGCAACATATTGCATATCTGCTTCAAACATCTTTTTTGTGCCTTCTTTGAAATCTTCGTAAGAAACATTGTGAATGCTTAATAGGGTGCGATAAAATTTTATGCTTGCAGAGATTTCATTTTTATCCCAGAGAATGCGGGCAAGAGTAAGTAGATATTGCCGATTGCCAGGATAAAGTCTTACGGCTTCTCTTACTTCAACTTCCGCACCATCCCAGTGTCCTCTATCAAGAAGATGAAGTCCTTTTTCAAAATGGTCTTGAGCATCATTACGCGATTTTATTGTTTTCAATATTTGTTTGTGAGCCGGATACTCATTGTTTTGCACTTTTAAGGCAGTTCTTCTATAGTTGATGAGGCGGTTTAACCTTTCAACTTCCTCCCAGTGAAAAATTGCACTTTCGAGTTGCCCGGCTTCGCGGTAAAGCTTTCCCAGCCAGTAATGGGCCTTCAAAAGGTTTGGCTCGTGCTTTAGAGCAGTGATAAAAAATTCACGTGCTTTATCGAATTGCCCTTCCCGGTAACTATTATAGCCTTGTTCATAGGCTGTTAATGCCTTGTCTGCAGGATAGGTCGGCTCAATTGGAATTGCGCATTTCTGTTCGGCAAAAAGGTTTGCGCTGACAAATAAGCTGCCGAAAAAACTGATAATAAGGGCTTTGTGCAAATAGCCGGCCATGGATGATAAAACTCCGGATTTTAAGGTTAACCACCTAATATATCGGCAATATTGCAAAAATTTTCAATTAAAATAAGGGGGCTTTAAAATGAATTAAAGAGGAGAAAGATAGTTTAGGGGGTTAACGAATTTACCCCGCTCTTTAACGGAAAAATGAAGATGGGGGCCGGTTGATCTTCCGGAAATCCCTACGGTCCCGATAAGCTGTCCTTTTTTTACTCTTTGTCCATTTTTGCATTTGATTCTTTTTAAATGGCCGAAATAAAGGTATAAACCCTTGTTGGTTTTTATTTTAACCATTCTTCCTAGAAAACCTGACCTGCCGGCAGAAACTACTTTTCCATCAACCGGAGCGTTAATATGAGTTCCTTTTCTTGCCGCAATATCAATACCGGTATGAAAGGCTCGCCGTCGAGTTACCGGATGTCGGCGCATACCAAAACCAGAAGATACCCAGCCGTTTACCGGCCATTCATAAAATGTCTTTGTCGTTTTTGTGCTTTTTACTTTTACAATTTTAAAAGATTTGGGAACAGGCTGGTTTAAAAACTCTTCTAAATTGTCGGGAAGATTAAAAGCGATGCGACTGTGGTTCAGACAGCTTTTAAGTTTATGGTTAAAATAATTATTAAGAAGATTTAAATTTTGCCAGCTGTTGTTTTTATTTTGCTGATAACAAATAAAGTCAGCACTGCAGGCTGTATGAAGGTTGTTCCAGACAGGAACATTTAGCTGCAGCAACAGCAGAGAAAATATGATCAGTAATATTCTGGCTTTATTTGACAGCTGGTAAATTTGCATTAATCTGAATTTTTGTTGTTTGTTCCACGATAATTAGGGTTGATCAGACTTAAAAATTCTTCATTGTTTTCTGTATTTGAGATGCCTTTAACAAGCATTTCGATAACTTCCTGAGAATTTTTATCTTCAAAAGCACGGCGAAGAATAATAATTTTTCTTAAATCATCAGGATCCATAAGAAGTTCTTCTTTTCTGGTGCCTGAATTTTTAACGTCTATGCATGGGAAGATACGCTTGTTGAAAAGTTTGCGATCAAGGTGCAGTTCCATGTTGCCGGTGCCCTTGAACTCTTCGAAAATAACTTCATCCATTTTTGAGCCAGTATCAATCAAAGCCGTTGCAATAACGGTAAGGCTTCCGCCGTGTTCGATTTTTCTGGCTGCGCCGAGAAATCTTTTGGGCTTATGCAAAGCAAAGGGATTTACGCCGCCTGATAATGTCTGACCTGCAGATGGCATGGATATGTTGTAGGCTCTGGCTAATCTTGTGATTGAATCCAGAAGTATAACTACGTCACGACCAAGTTCGGCATGGCGTTTGGCTTTTTCGAGGAGCAGTTCGGAAACTTTAATATGGTTGCTGATATGCTGATCAAAAGTGGATGCTACAACCTCTGCATCAACTGAGCGACGCATATCGGTAACTTCTTCGGGTCTTTCGTCTATGAGTAAAACAAGCATTAGAACTTCAGGGTGATTTGCAATAATTGCATTGGCCAGCTGTTTTAGCAAAACTGTTTTTCCTGCTTTTGGGGGGGCAACTAAGAGGCCTCTTTGACCTTTTCCAATCGGACAGACCAGGTCAAAAACTCTGGTTGAGTGATCTTCTATTGAATTGCCGGTTTCGAGTTTAAAACGATCGGTTGGAAAAACGGGTATACCTTCTTCAAAGTTTTTTCTGTGCTTGATGCGCTCAAGACCAACTCCGTTAACTGCCTCGATTTTCAATAAAGATGCATAACTTTCATCGTCTTTTGGAATTCTTATTTGAGCAATAATGGTATCGCCGTTAAGTAGACCGTATCTTTTAAGCTGAGAAGGAGAAACATACACATCATTATCGCTTTGTACAAAGCTTCTGGTTCTCAAAAAGCCGTAACCCTCAGGTAAAATATCCAGAACCCCTTCTGCCAGGCCAAGTCCCTGTTGGGCTAGTTGTTCGGTCAGGATTGCTCTGATTAAGTCCTGTTTGCGCATTTTTTCAAGCCCCTTTATTTCAAGGGCTTTAGCTACGGCACGAAGATTTTTTATTGATTCTTCGCATAGTTGAAGATAGGTGAAAGAGGGGTTGTCCACAATTGCTTTTCCTTTCGGATGATAACGTTGAATTGGCCGGAGAAACCGGGTTTATTTAGGTCTTTTAGGGGGCACAATTGCCTTGGAAAGCTGAAGGAACAGCATATCGCCAATACCGACAGACATGCTTTTGGCACGCTCCTGGTCAAGCATATCAGAAAATATTTCCTCTGCCTGACCGCCATGGATCATGCCGCTTTTATTTACCGTTTTTCTCATTTCTTTAAGCATTTGATGCATAAAGATTGATTCAAAATCTTTACAGGCTTTTTTAAGTTGTTTAACTTCTTTTTTTTTGGCACTGTTGACCGATTCTAGTCTCGAAGTGCTCAATGCTGTGTTAATAGAAAAGCCACTCATATAATCACTAACCGACTTTAGATTTTAGTTCCTGATATTTGGGGTTGTTGGGCTCAAGTTCAAGTGCTTTATTGATGTATTCTCTGGCTTCAGAAGGATTTTCATTTTCCAACAATGCTTCAGCCAGTGCAAAGAAAGCTTCGGCATCAGAATACAACATTCCAAAGCTGTAATGGTAGTCGACGTCTTCTGTGTCAAGCTCAACAGCTTTTTTAAGGTTTTTAACTGCGTTTTCGAGATCGCCAAGGAAAAAATGAGTTTTGCCGATGTAGTAGTAACCTTCTGCAAATTTTGGCTTCATGTTGATCAGCTGCGAATAGCGGTCTACCACAGCTTTGAAAAGCTGACGCGCCTGACTTTCCTTGCCGATTTTTGCACTGACTATGCCTAGAAGGTAAGAAGCCATAATATTTTCTGAGTCTTTTTGAATTGCAATTTGTAAGTTAGTTACGGCGTTTTCGTAATCTTGCTTTTCAAAATAAACCTGACCAATGTAGGCATAAGTTTCAGCGTGATCTGGCTTAAGTTCTACGGCTTTGTTAAGCGAATCAAGCGCTTCATCATATTGTGCAAGCATTGCAAGAGTTCTACCCAGATCGAAATGAGAATTTTCGCTTTCCGGGCTTATAACAATTGCTTTGCGGTAAGCTTCTGCGGCTTTTTGCAGTTGTCCTTGTTTTAAATAGTAATCGCCTAATTTGTTAAAGGCCTGAGAAAAATCCGGGTCAATTTCAACCGCTTTTTCTGCAGCTTCTATTGCCTGGTCCAATTTGCCACACATGGCAAATGAAATCGATCGATCAAGATGCTGATTAGCAAGATCCTTTTCTTCAATTGAAATTGGTGCAACCATTTGCTGGAAAACCTCACATGGGAAAATCTGTTCTGAAAAAGAAAATTAAAATCTTTCGAATACTTATAACATACAAGGTGTTTAAGCGCAAGGGTGCATGTTTTTTTTTATTGAAGTCTTAATTGCCTTTTTACATTAGCTTCAACTCGCCATGCAAGGCTCCGGCTGCATTTATAGCCTGAAATATGGCGATAAGATCTTTTGGTGAAGCACCGACTGCATTTAGTGCTTCAACCAGATCATTAACCGTAGTTTCACCATTTACAGCTATCATACTGCCGGTTTTGGGTTCTCTTGCACGGTTGGCGGGTTGCGGATCATCTTCATCTATTTCAATTTTGATTCCGTTATGAGAAATAATAACTCTGCTTACTCTTACTTTATTACCAACTATAACTGTACCTGTTCGTTCGTTTATAACAACCCTGTTTGGCTCTTCAACTGAAAGGGTAATATTTTCAATATTGGCGGCAAAAGAAACCGGGTCATCCATAAGGCTGGTAGGGACTTTAACCTCTATCGTGCCTGGGTTGGTGATTTTTGCCCAGCCAATTCCATAACGGCGGTCGATGGATTCCTTTACCTGCCTGGTCAGTTCACTATCTTTATTTTCAAGTAGAATGTTGAATTTGCCGTTTCTGGCGAATTCAGTTCCTACGCTCTGTTCGAGTATGGCACCTTCTGGGATGTGACCAACGGTAAGATGATTTTTTTGGCCCGTTTGTCGACCAGCAGCACCGCCCGCCTGTTCAAATCCGCCGATTGAAATTTGTCCTTGGCCAACGGCGTATACTTTGCCATCTCCGCCTTTGAGAAGGGTAGGCAATAAAACTCCGCCCTGTAGACTTTGGGCGTCTCCAATCGAACTGATTATTATTCCAAGTGGTTCACCGGGTCTGCCATAAGCAGGAAGCATAGCCGTTACGACAACTGCAGCACAGTTCTCTGTTTCTATTTGATTTGGGGTCAGCTCCATGCCCATATTGCGTAACATGCCACCAATCATTTGGATGCTCATTTCGCTTTTGTCGCCTGTGCCATCAAGGCCTGTAACCAGGCCATATCCAATCAGCTGATACTGGCGATCTCCACTAAGCCTGGCAATATCTTTGACGCGCACCTTTGCCTGGGCAAAGGAAACACTGACTGTAGCAGCAAAAATAAAAAGTAGTGAAAATATAATCTTACTGAAACGGGTAAAGCTTAGTTTCAAGTTGTTTGCTTCCATATTCAGATTTTTCCTTATTTAATTTAAATCAAAAAATCAGGCTCTGGAAATATTATCGGCATTTTGCTGCTCATTGCTTAAATTTCATTTTGCCAGAGCTTTATTAATGATTTTTAATGAAGCTTTAATATCATTTGCAAGGCTGGGGTTCTTGCCTGCAGAGACAAGCTCAAGCGCCGTGTGCAGGGTTGTCGCAGCCTTGTTCAGTTGATTGTCTGCTGCATAGGTAGAAGCCAGAGCCTGCAAGCAGTAAGGATCTTTATGGTTGGTTGCTCTACAAGCTTCAAGGCTGAGCTTTAATTGAAAATTCCAATCGATTTTGTCGGAATTTTCAGCAATTAAATTTACAACTCTGGATGCTGCAGGAGCAAAGTCAAGTTTTAAGGCTTTATGATAGTGTTTAGCGGCTGTTTTTATGTTTTTTCGTTTTTCAAAGGCCAGCGCTAAATTGTAATGGCTTAGTGGATTTTGGGGAAACTTTTTAACTGAGCTCTGATAAAGTTGCATCGCTTTCTGAGGTTGATTCAGCTTTTCCATTGAATTTGCCGCCCCTGCTATTGAATTTAAGTTTTCAGGATCAACATTTATGACTTTTTGATAGTAATTGAGAGCATTTTTGTAATTTTTGCTTGAAAAATATATGTTGGCCAGATTATAAGCGGCATTTGTATGAGAAGGTTTGACGGCAAGAGTTTTGTTATAAAGGGATATAGCTTTTTGCAAGTTGTTTTGTTTGCTTGCGCAAAGAGCAAGATTGAAATAAGGGTCGGCGAAATTTGGAGCAAGTTCCAGCGCCCTTTCGAATAAAGAAGCTGCTTCTTTGAAATTGCCTGATTTTAAATACAGGGTTCCCGCATTGTTAATAGAGTTAATGTTAAAGGGGTTTTGCTTCAAAGTCTTGTTGAAATATGCGATGGCTTCATGAATCTGGCCTGTTTGTAGATACATGTTGGCAAGGCGACTGCTGAGGTGCCAGTCTTGGGAAAATTTTTCAAGAGCTTGTGTCGTCTGGTAAATGTCGCTGGCTGAATTTTGTTGTTCTTTTAATTTACTTAGTTTATTTGAAAAAAAGCCAAGCGACTCGGAATTGTTAAGCTGGAGGTTAAATGGTTTGCCTTTCATAGCTTCGATAATATTTGAAGTGTTAAAAATTTTATCATTGTCGGTAAAACCTGTTAATTTGGCAATTTCATTAATGTCAGGAAATGCTTTGCTGAAATCCAGGCTTGTATCGTCATGATTACCGGCAATAAATTTGTAAATTGATTCAGCAGCAAGATAATGACCTTTAAATGTCAGGTGAACGTGATCGTATATTAAATCTCTGCTACAGATCTGCGCTTCAGAGTTTTGTTTAAATATGGGGACAAGATCGAGAAACCCGGTTTTGTATTCGGTAGCAATTTTTTTGCTGATACTGTTTATGGCTTGACTTGTTCGCACTCTGAAACAATCTAGATTAAGCGCTTTTTCATACAAATCCTGAGCGACTTCTGGTTTTTTCAGGCCAAGGATTGCCTCTGCCTTGAGCCAGTTTGCCAGAGCGTGATTTTTTAAGGCCTCATTGTTTTTATTGAAAACTTCAACAATTTTATGCCATTTTTTATTTGAATAAGCGCTTTTTAACTGATCTATTGCTTTCTTAGTTTCTGCATCGGTCTTTATTGACATAAAAGGTGGGCAATCTTTTAAGTTAGCTGGAACTGAGCATATAAGTGTCGAAATTTTATTGTTTTTGAAAGTCATAGCAATCTCTGCAAGATTTTTTTGCCAGTTATCATTGCAGGTTTGAATAAGTTTACTTCCAGGTTCAATTCGGTTTTCAAAAAACATTTCGAGGCCCTGCCAGCCCTTTTTAAGGGTTCGGGGCAGTTTGTCCGATTTCAGAGCCTTAATCAGATCCAGTGAAGAGGCAAAGATTCCTAATTTGGCAGCAAGCCTGCCACTGTTGCCGGAAAAAATCGAAGCAGGCCCAAAAGGGCCAATAAATTCGTTGTGTCCGGCATAAATGATTATCAGGTCGGGCTGGTAATCAATTATTTCATCTGCAATTTCTCCGATAATCCAGCTGTTAATTGCGGGAATGCCGGTATTGATTATTTCTATTTTACTGTCTGGGTTGTTGTTTTTCAGAACAGCCTCGAGTAGGCGGGAAAAAGAAAAATCGGCAAGGAATTCGCCTCTGGCAGCAGATTCGCCAAGAACAAAAACCCTGAAAGTTTTTTCTTTTTTATTGGCAGGAAAGATTTCTGGAAGTGGTTTTCTGGCAAGGTTTGCCGGAAAGAATCTTTTTGCAAATGTATAATTTGCCCTATAAATAAAATCCTCGTCGGCAGAGACTTCTTTTATGAAAAAAGAGTTCGGATTACCCGGGGCTGCGATGCTGAATATTGCTTCAAGCACCAAAAGGGCAGCAATCGGGAATATTACCAGACAGAAGAACAAAAGCAGTATTTTTTTACTTTTGCTTATGTTGAGATTCTTTTTAGTCTGCATTAGAAGATTGTATACATAAAGGTTCCGATGGTTGAAGACTGTGCCAGGGTGAGTAAAAGGCCCAGAACCAGCAGAAAGGCAATGATAGGCAACAGCCACCATTCTTTACGTTTGATAAAGAAAGTAAAAAGTTCATTAACCGTTGAAAGTTTTGAGTTTTTTTTCTCGCTCATTTACAGCTCCGTTCAATACTGATTTTTAAGATCGTTATCGATTTTATTATCAGGCTTTTCGAGGTAAGAACAGGCTCTGGGATCAAGTTTCAATTTTAACCAGTCTTTTCCTGCAATCTTTAAAATTAATGATACAGGAACAAGGGCACAAAAGTACAGTACTGTTAAAATAATTCTTGTGTTAATCCAGCCAAGACAGTGGCCAATCAGTTTCCAGAGCCGAAAGGGCAAACTCAGGGAAATCGGGTAAACCAGCCCGGGAATAAATAAAAATAAAGCCGGAATCAGTGCCCATGCATGAAGCGGTTTATGCCATGCTAAAGGGTAAAGAGCGATTGCAGCAAAAACCAAGCCTACTATAAGGCCAAATTTTCTTAATTCTTTTTTTTCATCTTGCTGATTCTGCATAATCAATCCGGGGCAAAATTCTCAAGACCGATATTTTCTATAACTTTGCGTGGCTGTTTTTCTTTTTCGAGATAGAAGTTCTCAAGTATCAGGCGGTCCATTTCAGTGCGCATGAAACATTTATATGCATCAAGGGGAGTGCATACAATTGGTTCGCCCCTGACATTAAAGGAAGTGTTAACAATTACAGGGCAACCGGTGTCTGAGGCAAAAGTTTTTAAAAGGCGGTAATACCTTGGATTGGTGGCTTCGTGAACAGTTTGAATGCGGGCTGAGCCATCAACGTGAGTGACGGCCGGAATGGTCGAGCGGCGAACATTTAACAGCTCAAGCCCGGTTAATGATTGTTGTTCTTCGCTAAGGGGCAGCATTTTCTCTTTTTTCACCTGGGCGGTCAGCAACATATAGGGTGAATCATAATCCAGATCAAAATAATCAGTTAGATTCTCGCGCAGAACCGATGGAGCAAAAGGGCGAAAAGATTCTCTGAATTTAATTTTTAAATTCATTACTTTTTGCATCCTCTCTGAGCGGGCGTCACCTATAATGCTTCTATTACCTAGTGCGCGGGGACCATATTCCATTCGACCATTGAACCAGCCGGTAACTTTTTCGTTACCTATATCATTGCTTATCTGCTTGAATAATTCCTTGTCTGAAAACTTTTCTGCCGGAATTTGATATTTTTGGAGAAATTTTTCTATCTGGTGATTTGAAAAAGAAGGGCCCAGATAACAGCCATTCATAATGTTTTGATCAGGTTTGCTTTTGCTTTCAGGTTGACTGAACCATAAATCGAGAGCAGCACCCAGGGCTCCGCCGGCATCACCGGCAGCGGGTTGAATCCAGATGTTGTCGAAAGGGCCATCTCGTAGCAATCTGCCGTTGGCTACGCAGTTAAGTGCAACTCCTCCGGCGAGGCAGAGATTTTTGGCTTTTGTGTTCCCGTGAAGAGTTTTGGCAAGACGCATGATAATTTCTTCTGTGACTGCCTGAATCGAGCTGGCAAGGTTCATTTCTCTGGTGGTGACGGGCTCTTGTGGCTTTCTGGGAGGTTTTTTGCCAAAAAGTCGGTTGAAGTTGCTGTTAGTCATGGTCAGACCGGTGCAGTAATTGAAATATTTCATGTTGAGTCTGAAGCTGCCATCTTCTTTTAAATCGATGAGGTTGTCGAGAATAAGCTGTTTATACTCAGGCTTACCGTATGGAGCAAGCCCCATAAGCTTGTATTCTCCGCTGTTAACTTTAAATCCGGTGTAATAGGTAAAAGCTGAATAAAGTAAGCCGATAGAGTGGGGGAATTTAATTTCCCAGAGTTGGTCGAGTTGTTTATTTTTGCCGACCCATGCGGTTGTGGTTGCCCATTCTCCGACGCCATCAAGGCATAAAATTGCAGCTTCATCAAAGGGAGAAGGGAAAAAGGCCGAAGCCGCATGCGATCTATGATGTTGGTTAAAAAGGATCTGTTTGGGTTCTGCGCCGAACTCATTAAGAAAAGTTTGAGCAATTTCGGATTTCATGAAAAGTTTTTCTTTTATCCACAGAGGAATGGCGTGAAAAAATGAAAAAAGACCGCGGGGAGCAAAACTTAAATAAGTTTTTAATAGACGTTCGAACTTCAAAAAAGGTTTTTCGTAAAAGATTACTTTATCTATCTCTGCTATGCAGGTATTGCCTTCTTTAAGGCAATAGGCTACAGCATTTAACGGAAAGTTGCTGTCATGTTTGATTCTGGTAAATCTTTCTTCCTGGGCAGCGGCAACAATTTTGCCATCTTTTACAAGACAGGCAGCTGAATCATGATAATACGCCGAGATACCTAGAATCTGCATTGTTTGCCTCTATTTTAGTCTGCATGCAGATATAACAGAAATAATTTAACTTCGCAATAGCCCGAGCAGGGCTAACGCATACTCTAAAAAAATCCGGAGACTAATTAAGATGCCTCACACTGAGACCCAAAGACGCAAAGAAGAAAAATCGATATCGGTATTCGGTATCGGGACTCACTATCGACAAAATTAAATAAATATAAAAACATATCGAAAAGCATTTTGCCTTTTTTGTTTCCTTCGTGTTCTGGAATCTTTGTGTGATGCTCGGAATTTTAAAAAATTGTGTTGATAAGTTGGGTGATTACACCTGGTTTGTTTACGCGATCGACTGAGCCGTTGCCGTCAAATTTAATTTGCCCGTCTGCCAGGAGTTTAGAGTTGATTTGATTGTTTGCATCAATATCTCTGGATCTGGCTACGCCTTTGACTCTCATTAACTGGGTTTCATGGTTGACTCTGATAGATCGGGTGCCTTCAAGGAGAAGATTTCCATTGGCAAGCACTTCCATAACAGTTGCGGTGATAGTGGCGTTTAATCGGCCGGATCTGCTGGTTGTTCCTTCGCCGTCAAACTCATTGTCTACTTGATTGTTGCCAATAAATTGATCCATGGCACCTTTGAAAAGGGGTATTGTCGGATTGCTTGTTATCTGAACCTGGGTTTCTTTCTGGGTGTTGGTAGATGCTTGAGACCGGGCATCAGATTCTTCAGAAACTACTATTGTAACAATATCACCCGGCTTGAAATCTCGTGCGCCTTTTGCTGAGTAGAGGTCGTTGCCGCTCAGCCATAATGGCCCTGCCTGTGTTGCTGTGGCAATTGCAATAAGTGCCAGAAAAATATAACTGATTCTAATTTTTTGCATACTCTACTCGCCCCCTGTCGGTAATTATTCCTTTAATTCTTTTATGGTTTCTTAAATTAATCAGGTGAATCTGATCACCTATTGCACCACCTTCTACAGCTTTTGCAGGCAATGTTAATTCAAGAGTTCCATTGGCAAAATGATATTCAACTTTTTCGCCTGGTTTTATTGCCCAGTTTGCACGTTTGTTTCTGTCATTAAACCTTCTCTGGGTATTGAAAGATTGTTTTTTTGCTTTTTTGTCGAGACAGATATTTTGAGTTTGATTGAAAATGTCTGAATTTCTGACAATAGTGCCGGGAGATTTATACCGCCCCAGGCGCTTACCTAATGCTTGTTGATATGTTAAAGGCAGATTAGTGTGTTCACTGGCAATTTCGACTGGCTTTTTGTTTATCATGTCAGCCGTTAATTTTTGCCCTGGTTTTGCCAGAGAATTAAGTTGAGCTGCTTCTATAATTTTTACCACATTAACTTGGAAGAGCTGGCGAAATTTTCCGCCGTCTGTTTCAGCACTAAGGTTAAAAAGGCGCATACCCAGCAAATTGTCTGAGTTTGGCTTAATTTCCCATTTTATTAGATTGCCGGGCAAAATTATGTTGGTTGGTATACGCGAAATATCAATTTTTAGATCATCCTCAGATTTGGCCTGACAAAATTCTTTGATTTTCTCTTTTACAACACTTCCCTTAAGAATAGAGCCTCTGCGTTTAATAGTAACTTTTTCGGGAAGGTTGAATTGGTTGGCAAACTTGCCCAGTTTTTCTCGCAGTTCTTTTTCTTCTATAACCAGTTCGCCCAGAGGATCAGGAATATAGCCCAGCTGTATGCCTGTCAGCTCACCTGTTATAGCAGCGCTGGCTTCTGATTTTATAAGACAATCAGCTTTTATAGAACTCCTGGTAACTAGAGCAGAGTTTTTCAAATCCTGTTTAACTGTTGTTTTTTTATTGAAAGCCAACAGGCAGTTAACGCATGAAAGGAACATCAGCGGTATTATGAACTTAGCTGCTTTGAACTGTAAGAATTTAATCAATGTTAAGAACCTTATCTACGTAAATTATTTGCTATCTGAAGCATGGTATCCGAAGTTTGTATTGTTTTAGAATTCGCTTCGTAAGCTCTTTGGGCAACAATCATATTGACCATTTCTTCGACGACTTTGACGTTTGACATTTCAATGAAACCCTGAGCAATTTCACCCAGTTCCTGAGTGCCGGGTATGCCGACTACAGGATCGCCTGAGCTGCCACTGGGGATAAAAAGGTTGCGGCCAATCGCTTTAAGGCCGGCAGGGTTTATAAAGTCGGCGGTTTCTATTTGCCCTAGCACTTCAAGGTCTACCTGATTAGGCATTTTTGCAGCAATTATACCTGATGGGGTTATATTGAGTCCGATAGCTTCCTGTGGGATAGTAAAGCCCGGTAGAACCGTATAGCCATCAGAGGTAACTACCTGACCTTCGGCAGACAGCTTCCAGGCACCATCTCTTGAATAGGCGATGTCTCCATTTGGGAGCTGAACCTGAAAAAAACCTTTTCCTTCAATTACAACATCCAGGGGTTGTTCGGTCTGTTGAAATTCACCCTGAGTAAACATTCTTTGAGTGGCTACCGGTCTTACACCATGACCAAGCTGAATGCCTACGGGGTATTGGTTACCGGTTGAAATGGGTGTTCCAGGTTCTTTGAGAGTTTGATACATAAGATCCTGGAAATCTACCCGGCTCTTTTTAAAGCCCGTGGTTGTAACATTTGAAAGGTTATTGGAAACAACACCTATATTTGTTTCCTGACCTTTCATGCCGGTTGCTGCCGACCATAGTGAGCGCATCATAGGCTTATTCCTCCGGTTCTGTCAGAATTACCGTCTGGTCATTCCAACTGAATTGATAGCCTTGTCTAACAGGTTGTCGTGAGACTGAACTACCTTCGAATTAGCTTCGTAAGCTCGTGAAACTTCAATCATTTTTACCATTTCCTCGACCAGGCTGAAATTTGGCTTTTCTCTATAGCCCGGCTTAACATTTCCAAGTGCTCGGGTAACTGTGCCATAAGCTCGAACGAACTTATTGGCACCCTCTTTCCTAAAGGCTTTTCGGTCGGTGGCCTGGCCTCTTGCTATTCTGAATTGAGGTTCGCCATCGACTATTACCCTTCCTTCTTCATCTATCTGCACGGTTTGCTGATCGTTAACCTGAACCCGCATAAAGTTCCGGGTTTGGTTCCCATCTTCATCTACGAGAACCTGACCTTCAATTTCGCTTACAGGATCAGGTTCAGCCATTATGTAATCGCCGTGCACATTGGTTAAATAGCCTTCATGATCAATGGTCAGGGTGCCGTCTCTTGAATAGCGCATCCCATTTGGACCCTGAACCAGCAAAAAAGCTTTTTCATTTGCCAGAGCGACATCGAGTTTATTGCCTGTATATTCCATTTTTCCGGCTTTGAAGTCGGTGTAGGATTCATCGAGTATAACTCCTGTGCCCAGTTCGCCTATTTTAGGGAATTTATAAAAAGGTCTGGGCGGATAAAGCTTGCCATCGTTTACTTTGCGCAGGGTCATAGTAGGCAGCTCCTTAAAAATTCCCTGATCTTTTTTATATCCGGCAGTATCTACATTTGCAAGATTATTGGCCGCCATATCCTGTCTGATCATTTCACAGAGCATTGAAGATGATGAAGTATAAAGACCTCTAATCATTACTGTGTCCTTTCTGATGTTCGCCGTTACAGGTGCCGGTTTTTTCGAGAACTATTCGCCCCAGAGGGTTGTTACCATAAACCAGTTCCTGGGCCAGATGTGCATGTAAACATTTGACACCGGTATAGTTGCTGCTGCCTGCTATAGTTGTTGTTCCCAACACTTTATATATGTGTTTCGGCACCTGATTTTTCAGGATCTTTTCTGCTATTTCGACTCTTATTTTGCAAATGAAGCTTTGTCCTTTATCGAATTCTGATTTAAGGTCAGAATTAATTTGCAGTAATTCTGATAATTCTTTAATAAGACCGCTTTCTTCAAGCTGAGCTACCTTATGTTTTAAAATCGGGCAGACAAGCCAGAGAAAAGTGGGAAAAGGTTTGTAAATTCCTTCTTCTTTAAAAACGGTATCAGCAAGCAATACCTGAGGCGAGCCATCGGCGCATCTGGTTTTTACAATAAACGGTGCTCTGGGCTTGCGGCCTAGAACATCTATCGCTGATAGTTGTTTTTTGTTTGTTTTTTCAGTTTTGTTTGCCAAAATAATATACCTCTCCCTAAACGTATTATCGGCAAACAAGCCGACAAAATTTAGGGAAGATTGAGTCTTATAAATAATTTGTTAGAAAATGCATCGACATTTTGCTGAATCAAGTTAAGCCTTTTTGTGTTATTTTCTAGCCAGACAGAAATTAAATTTCAGGAGACTATATGGGTTTAAGATATTTGACTTCAGGAGAATCGCATGGCCCAGCATTATCAGGAATAATTGACGGCCTGCCGGCTGGAATTGAAATTACTCAAGCTGATTTTGATCGGCTTGCCGAAAAAAGATGGGCAGGTTACGGTCGTGGCAAAAGAAAAACGATTGAAGACGACAAGGTAGAGGTTCTTGCGGGAGTTCTTGCGGGAAAAACTATTGGCAGTCCGATTGGTTTGTTGATCAAAAACAAGGATTATTCTGTCAGAAAAGGCTATATGCATCCCTTTAAGCAAAATCGTGAAGCCGCCAAAATTACCGTTCCATTGCCTGGGCATGCTGATCTGCCCGGAGCACTGAAATATGGTTTTGATGACTGTCGTCTAATACGTGAGCGAGCTTCTGCAAGGGAAACGGCTATGAGAACAGCCCTGTCGGTGCCGGCAAGAAATATGCTTCTGGAGCTTGGGATAGACTTCACCTGTCTGGTTGAAGCTATTGGTGGAGTCAGCGCAAAGATCGACTATTCTATGAAAGCCACCCGAATAAAAGAACTTACAGAGTCTGGTTCTTCTGCTTTTTTAACTCCCGATGCTGAGGTTTGTGAGAAATGGAAAAAAATTATCGATGAGGCCAAAGAGCAAAAAAGGTCGCTGGGCGGAACAGCCTGTGTAATTTTCTGGAACCTGCCTTTTGGTCTGGGCAGTCATACGCAGCATGATAAAAAACTCGATGCAATATTGGCGGCAAGCATAATGAGCTTACCTTCGGTTAAGGGGGTTGAATTTGGTAAAGCAGTAGCGTTGAGTAAAACTCAATCTGTTGCTGCAGACAAAATAAGCTTTAACCCGGAGCGGGGAATTTTTCATAAAACCAATCTTGCAGCAGGTTTAGAGGGTGGAATGACAAATTCAGAGCCAATGATTATTCGTTTTCATTTAAAACCCTTACCTGGTGCTGCAAAAATAGATTCAATCGATTTGGATACAATGCAAACAGCCTGGCCCGATGATTACAGATCAGATGTGCAGGTTTTACAGGCTGCAGCTGTAGTAGGCGAATCTGTTATTGCAATAGAACTTGCCTCACAGATTCTGGAAACAACCGGTGGCGTAGATGTGAGAACAGTTGAAACCCGGTATCGAAATCTTTTTAAATAGGAATTCCATATAAAAAACACCACCCGGTCAGGGTGGTGCTTTTTTTTATTTATTAAGTTTGTCGGAGGTTAGAAAGAGGTATCAAAGGCGTTGTCGAAGGAATCATCGATAGTTCCGGTTGGCTGCTGTGATGATTCAGAAGATCCTGAATCCGAAGATGCCATTGGATCTATACCAGTTTCTGGTACCATTGAGGTTGGGGCAGAAGACTCAATACTCTGTGCAATGATATGAGGCGTGATGAGAATGATAAGCTCCTGAGAAGAACCTGACTTACCTTTGAAAGAGAACAGAGACTTAAGTATTGGAATATTTCCCAAAAGAGGTATTTTGTTGTTTTCTTTACCTTCTTCATCTCTGATCAGACCGCCGATAAGAATTTCTTCTCCATCGCGCACTCTAACAGTCGTTTTAGCTGAGCGTGTGCCGATAACCGGATACATATTGTTGTTAGACCAGGATTCAACGAAAGATACTTCAGGTTCTGCATCTACTGTTATGTATCCATCATCATTGATTCTAGGTGTAATTTTAAGTTTGATCCCTGTGTCTTTTTCTTTCGGAGGCTGGTCAGCACCACCCGGGTAGATAACTTTAGTACCAACTATGATAGTAGCTTCCTGACCATTAACCGCTGATATTTTTGGATTACTCAACACTTTGGTTTCGTTTCGCTTTTCAAGTGCGGCAAATGTTGCTTTAAACAGGAGGTTTTCGCGGTAGAAATCACCCAGGCCGAATAGTTCGCCCTGCTGACCGGAAAATTCTTCCTGATAGAGCCCGGAATCGGGATTGTTGGCAAAGTATTCTGTGGTAGAAAGAACCGGGAGGTTATCAAAGGTAGAATAATCGCTATCTTGACCGGTTTTACCAGTCCATTTAAAGCCAATACTCTTGGAAGCATCGGTCTTAACTTCAACGATTTTTGCTTCCATCATAACCTGATGAACCGGGGTGTCGATAGTTTCGACAAGCTTTTTGACTTCATCGAGAATATCTTTACCTCCAGAAACTATAACCGCGTTAATGCGCTCATCAGTGGCAACCTTAACATCTTTTTTGATGGTAGATGAAATGATTTTACTGACATCAGCGGCTTTTGCATATTGAAGCCTTTTGGTAATAGTTAAACCTTTTTCGAAAGCGTCAACAAGCTTATCTTCATCTGCCAGAATCCAGGTGTTACCGATTTTTCTTACGGCAAAACCATTTGTTTTGGCAATGAGGTTCATCGCTTCTTCATAATATACGTCGGTCAACTTAACTGTTACCTGACCTCTAACGCTTTTTTCTGCGATGATGTTGGTCCCTGACTGCTGGGCAATTGTCTTGATGATCTGACGAATGTCAGTGTCACGGAAATCAAGAGTAATGTTGTCATCCGCATACAGCGAGGACGGGAGCATGATAACGACTGCAAGAGTCGCAAACAATAATAGGATGTTACTTTTCTTCCTGGTGTAACCCGTGGAATTCATTCTTTTATACCTCCGAACGGGAATGTCCGACAAACTGTGATTGCTGATAGATGCCTTTTCGGGACTATCAGAAAACTTATCGACAAAGTTTCGTGTTTCATCCAGTGTCAAATTAAAATTTTTGCAAAAAGTTTGAAAAAATTGCATCTGGTTTATCGACCTCCGTTAGCAAAAAAACAGCGATAGAGAGTATTCAAGGGAAAAAATATATTTCTTTGCTTTTAAATGAATAGTAGAGTCAGTCTTTTGCGGCCTGGTAATACTTCGGCCTGGAATTTTCCGTCTTTTTCATTGCCGACTTCTTTTCCTGCTCCAGTTCATGGGCGAATGACTTGAAACCGGCAAGCATAACGCATATTAAAGTAGTCAAGCCCCATATTGTCCAAAATAAGTTTTTTTTCATTTTCTCTTGCCTTTATTTTATTTGTTGGTAAAAAAAAGCTGTATCATAAGCTTTGCACTCCCTGCTTATTGATACAGTCTTTTTCTTAAACAATCGTGATTTTTTATCGCCGACCTTTGTCGTCACCACCAATCTTAAAGGTGTGTCGTCGTTTTTCTTTATTTGAATAAACGACTACGCGATCCGAAAGAATATCTACTACCTTGAACTTACCTTCTACTACCTGATCTTTGGTAATCGTATGCTCCTGGTTTTCAAACCTGATGACTGCCAGGCGATCGCCTTCAGTGCCAACGATACCTGAAACCATTAGCTTGATAGGCTTAATGGGCGGTTTTTTGGGTTTCGATGACTTTTTAGGTTTGGAAGTTGGTTTAGCCCTTCTAACCGGTGGCAGTACAACTTTCTTCTGAACAAGTGGCTTGAAAGGGTCTTTGTCAGGGTTGTCCGGGGCAAACTTGAATTCGTTTGCCAGAGCATCAACCTGCTCAGCTTCGCTCATTTTAGCATTTCCAAAGTCGTTGTCTTCTGAGCCAGATGGGCTTTCTGCATTCATTCCATCTCCTGACGGAGAATCGCTGATCATGCTGTCGCCATCCAGATCATCAAGGCCACCGAACTCATCGAGGTCTTGCCCCAAAAGGACCTGTGGTGCAGCAAGAAAGAGCGTGCTCAGACACAGCAGACCCAGTAATTTTAAGGATTTAAAGCTAGTCATGGTCTACCTCCTTGTTTACAGGCCGCTGCCCATAATATAAACTTTTGCGCTGATTACTACACTGAGCATCGGGCTTTTTGTTTTACGATCAACTTCTGCTGATACTGAAACATTCATTGATCCTGCGGCTAAATTAATAATCTTTCTCTGTTCCATTATTTTGAGAAAGTTTCCAATTTTACTGAATGGCCCTTGAACTGTAATTTCGATTGGCAGCTCAGACCATTCTTCTGCCCTTACCAGTGGTGATATGCGAATATCCTGGAATTTTATGTCATATTTGTTAGCTATTGTTTCTGTTGAATCCAGCAGTTTTGGAACAACTGTATTAAGCTGATTTGATTCCATTTGAAGCTTGTTCTTTTCTTCTGTTAGCTCTGAGATCTCAGTTTCCAGCTGTTTCATTTCTTCTTCGATGTTTTCAAGCTGCGCCTTCTGGCGTTCTAGACTTTCAATCTCTTCGGTAAGCTCGGCCGCCTCTTTTTCCAGAGGTTCCATATACTCGAAGTAAAAGAAAGCACCAACGCCGGCTGCTATTACAACGAGGAAAATTATTGCTACTGCAAAGTTATTCATTTAATTTATCCCTCACAGACTACTATCGCTGATGTTACGAGTTATGCGACAGTTGATTTCGAATCTCCAGACCGGCTTCTTTTCATAAACATTTTTCGTTGCACTGTTGAGAAAAACTTCATTGAAATGCTCATGTCCCTGAATTTGTCTTATAAATTCCTGAATACCTCTGGTAAGTTTGGCACCCTTCTGGTCGCCATTGTCTTCACCACTGCATGAGTAGCCGGCTATCTGAACTCTTCGATCCGAGTCAATTCTCAGATTTGTTATCCAGACAGTATCATTGGGAACAACATTGGTCAGATCGCTGAAAACCTGAGACCACTGGAGAAGATTAGCACCTGATAGCTGCTCAAGTCGGTTAATCTGTGAATTGAGCTGGTTCTTCTGCTGTCTGAGTGAGTCTTTGATATCCAGCTTTGATTGTTCTCTGGCAATTTCGTCTTTCAGTTCATTTTTTTCTTCGATCAGTGGCTTGTTCCAGTCTTTAATGGCAAGCGTTCCTGCGTAGAAACCACCACCAATACCTATCAAACCGATAACGAAGAAAATTGCTGCGAAGGGTATCTGAATCGGCTTGCGCCGTTTAACCGTTAATAGATTTACTCTAATCATAGATCATCCACCACCCCTCTAAGAGCAAGGCCGATTGCTACTGTGAACTGTTGAAGATTATCGTAAAGCTCATCAGGGTCTGGCGCAGTTACGGCAACCCCTTCGAGAGGGTTACCCATATAAACATCAACCCCCAGTTCGTTACTGAGAAAAGTATTGAAGTTTCTCAGATTTGAGCTGCCACCTGAAAGAATAATACGGTGAATCAAAGGCTCTCGTGATTGTGCTTTAAAGTAATCGAATGATCTTCTAATTTCTGAAGCAAGCTCATCAACAGTTGTTTTGACAACCTCAGAAATTTCATTGGTGCCAACATCGCCAATACCCACTTCGGCTTCTTCGACTTTAATCGACTCGGCCTGGTCAAATTCCTGCTGCATTACTTCTTTGATCATCTCAGTAATGTTGTTGCCTGCTATTGGTATGTTACGAGTGAACATGAGAATGCCGGCTTTCAATACCGATATGTTGGTGGTTCTTGAACCGGTATCAATAATGGCTACAACTTCGCCGCCTTCCTGTGAGCTGGCAGTCTGCATGTAGGAATTTTCGAGTGCATTTATTGCTGCAATCGTATCAACATCCATTATTTCAGGTGTGACACCAGATGTTTTCAAAACATCGGTGTAAGAAGCAACCAGGTCTTTTTGCGCAACAACCAGAAGAATCGAATATTTTCCGCCACCTTCTTCGTCTTCGTCTACGGTGTTCAAGACGGCGTGGGTAATACTAACCTCATCAATTGCGTAGGGAACATATTGTTCCGCTTCGATTCTAACTGTTTGCTCAAGTTCCTCGGGAGACATAACCGGCAGCTTGGTGAAGCGCATAATTACATTCTGCCCGGAAATTGAAGCAAAGTTGCGTTCCGGTTTAATTTTTCGTGATTTCAGTAGATCCTTAATGACCCCTGCAACAGACTGCGGATCGCCGACCGAACCTTCCACCATTGCGTCAGGCGGTAGCGGCATCATTCCGTAGTTTATCAGTTCAGGACCAGAAGGAGTCTTTTTGAGCTGGACGATTTTGACAGCTGAGGTGCCAATATCGATACCTACCGCTGAATTGCTTGTCCCGAAGGTGAACAAACCCATAAGCTCTTTCCTCCAAGGTTAGCCCGGAAATAAATTCCGTAAAAGCTGTTAATTTATAGAATGTCAGTTTTGTATCGGCTGTTTCTTAGACAAATTTAAGTAATAAATACAATTTTTAACAATTTTAGAAGCAAATTAATATTTTAATTGCCGCAGCATGACGTTCGAATAATAGAATGGCAGTATCTGACGATAGGACCAGTTTCGTTTACCCATCTCGATTGCACCAGACTGACAAAGACCAACCTGGTGACCGTAGCCGCGACCAAAAATTTCTATTTTTTCAATAACTTTTACCCGGTTCGTTTTTGGGGCGGGTAATTTTTTTTCCTTTTTTATTGAGTTGTCGGTCAAATTAATCTGACGTTTCGAAGAAATAAATTTCCAGCCCTTTTGTGGCCTTACAACTCTTTTTAAGCCTTTTTGACAATTAATAAACAGTTGGGGCGGACCCTCATCAATTTTTAAGCCTGAATTTATCGCCTTGAAATAATCAGGTGAAAAATAGGTTCTACCCTTGACTTCTGCGTGAAAAACCTTTTCAGGATGCGTTTCTATCGCTTTGGAAATGATGCTTTTGACTTTTTTGCGGCTGCCCAGAGTAAACGTTGTGCTGTATAGCTTGAAAAGCCTTCTGAAGGTTGTGCCTTTGACTGTAAATCGACCTTTGTCTGTGATTAGATAAATTTTTTCTACTCTATCCATCAAGCCAGGAGATTTGTAGCTGATTTCATAGAGGCGGTTGAAACGAATTTGTTCTCTGGCAAGTTCTTTTTTCAATTTATTCAAATTTATATTTTTTGCCCAGCGATATTTAGAACCCTTTTTGCAGAAGGGACAGATTACTCTACGCAAATAACTTCTGGGAGCGCCACCAAAGACTTTGTCGTTATCAGATGTCATGCCACCACAGGTCGCATGATAAAGGGTTTCGATTGCTTTGCCGTTTGAAACCATAATAATTCCGCGAGTGGCTTCAATTGCTTTGTTAATTCGATCTCTTTCTGATTTTATCCCACGGTAAACCTGGCAATGGGTCGAATCACAGACATCTGCTCCATCGCGTCCATGTTTTCCACGATTGCTGTAAGCATAAGTTCTGGCTATAACGGTCTGGGCTTTGAGTGATTCCATTGGTGATAGAGAGCCCATTTCGCTGCCTACAACTCCTCGCAGATAATTTTCTATGCCAAGGTGATTAACTACTTTTGCACCTTTTTTGGTGAAGGTTATCAGGAGTTTGCCCCGATATTTGTTGCCGTTAAAATCTAAAATATTATCGCGACTGGAAAATTCAAGAGTTTGTTTGTTATAGCGAACCCGCCGGCGGTTCGATGGCAAATTCCAGCTGAAGTTTCTGCTTCCTCTGAATGATTGAATTCTTCGGCCTCCGGAGTTTTTGACAACTCCTGTTTTTTTAGCAGTAATAGAGATTTTTTTATGAAGACCACCTAATTTTACTTTAAGTTTCGGTTCACGGCCTGCATGTAATTTAGAGCTCAATATAAGGCATGCAAAAAACACACACAGCAAAACTATAAGGCCTTTTTTTGTTCGGGTCTTAGCTGAGCTGTTAAAATTTATTTGCACTGTTAATTCTCCGAGTTCTTTAAATGGTAAAACGTAATTCGGCTTTTTTGGGATTTAGTTTTTTTATATTTCAGGTAATTTATATCTTTTGTCATTCTGAAAACGGACATACTCACTGAAAATACAGCCACAATACCTTTGTTTATAAAGTTCGTGTTTGCGTATGGCTTCATAAGTTTTTTTGAAGTCCGGTCTGAAGTCTAAATACAAAAATCGGGTATTGAATTTTTCGGCAGCCTGTTGAGCGGTTTTAACTATAAGATTGTGGTTCTGGTGTGGAGAGATCAGCAAAGTAGTCGTAAAGGCAGAAAAAGAGTTCTTTGCGGCAAAGGCTGCAGCAGCTTCAAGTCTTAATTTATAGCACTTAGCACATCTGGCTTCGCTAAAATCATTTTTAGTTTCTGTCAGAAAAGCTTGCAGGCCATATTCTGTCATAGCAGAATGCATTTTAAGTTTAAGATCTGAACAAATCTTCCGAAAAGAAAGCATTCTGTCTCTATATTCCAGGTATGGGTGAATATTGGGGTTAAACCAGAATGTTTCAATTTTTTCGGTTTTTGCAGCTTCTTTTAAAGTGTCGATCGAACCGCCAAGGCATGGGCCACAGCAGGCGTGAACAAGAATGCTCATTTTTTTTCACTTCCCTGGATCATTGTGCCTGACAGTGTCCAGATTCGGGCCTTTTCAATTTTAACGCGCACAAATTCGCCGATAAGATCAGGAGAACCAGCAAAATCTACAACTCTTCCGGTTCTTGTTTTCCCGGCAACATGACCCTTGATTTTAGAAGAAACGTTATCTACCAGAACTTCAAATTCTTTGTGCAGCAATTTCTGACTATCTTCGAGGGCAATGTTATTTTGAATGTCGATAAGCCGGCTTAGACGCTCTTTTCTGATTTTTTCGGGGATCTGGTCTGTCATTTCGGCAGCTTTTGTGCCTTCGCGAGGTGAATAATAATACATGAAGGCAGATTCATAGCGTATTTTTTTTACCAGCGAAAGAGTTTGTTCAAAGTCTTCTTCGCTTTCACCCGGGAAGCCACAAATTATATCGGTGGTTATACAGGCGTCTTTTATTGAATCACGTACAAACTGGATTAAATCAATATATTCTTCTCTTGTATAGCCACGTTTCATTTTTTTCAATATTTTATTTGAGCCTGCTTGAACAGGTAGATGATAGTGCTCACAAACTTTTGAAAGTTGAGATATTCTTCTGATTGTTTCTTTAGAAAAATCTCGCGGATGAGAGGTCATAAATCTTACCCATTTGATGCCGTCAATTTTTTCTATCTCTTCTAAAAGAGTGGCGAAGCCTTCTTGCAGGCCAATATCTTTGCCATAGGCATTAACATTCTGTCCGAGTAGTGTTATTTCTTTAACTCCATGCCGGGCAAGTTCGCCAATAAAGTCGGTAAGTTCATCGAGTGGTCGGCTTACCTCAGGTCCACGCACATAAGGAACTATGCAATACGAGCAGAAGTTGGTGCAGCCCCTGATAATATTAACCATTGCCGAAAAGGGACGATTGAGAATAATGCCTTCGGCAGATTCTCCATCAAAGGCGCCTTTACTGGTAAAGTTGCCCAGAGTTTTTTCGTTTTTTGCTCGTTGTAAGAGTAAAGGCAACTCTTCGATGTCATTTGGGCCAAAAACAAGGTCAACCAGTGGAAGCATATTGAGGAGTTTTTGTTGGTGCTCTTGAGCCATGCAGCCTGAAACGCCAATTAAAAGGTCGGGCCGTTTTTTCTTTTCTGCGGTCAGGGCCTGTATTCTGCTGATCAGTCTCTGTTCCGCATGCTGTCTTACGCAGCATGTATTGAAAAGTATAAGTTGAGCTTCTTTTTCGTTGTCGGTTTGCTCGTAGCCCATTGATGCCAGAATTCCATTGATTCGCTGAGCGTCGGCCTGGTTCATCTGGCAGCCAAAAGTTGTAAGCATAAACTTTGTTTTGTTCTTTAACATGTTGTTATTTTACCACTTGAAACAAACCTTGAAAAGCATGCGGCAAAGTTAAATAAAACGATTTAAATTAATAAAGTTTGCGTATATTTGCACCGGGAAAATAATGTAAAAGTATCTGTTTAAAAGTTCTGCCTTTAGTTGCCATGCTTTGAGCTCCGGTTTGGCACATGCCTACACCATGACCCCAGCCCGCACCTTTAAAGGTAGCAGACTTGATAAAACCTTTAGAATCTTTGTTAAATTCAACAATAAAGCATGAACTTTTAAGATTGTTAAAAATGCGTCTGATTTTAAGTTCTTTCATTATTCTTTTGCTGCCTTTTTCCCCGGTTGCCTTGAGGCTTATGATGCGACCCGATACATCTCGCTCGAATAAATTGATTTCTTTTATTTTGCCCAGGTCAATTTTTTTCTCTATCTTTTTCCAGTTGGCAGCATTGATTTTTTTTATCCATCTGAACTTGCTTGAGCCCTCGATACCTTCAAAACCGCACCAGCACTCGGGCGGATTCAAGATAAACTTTTCTACCTGTTCTTCGTCTTTAAGGTTGAGTCGTTGTTTCTTTACAGTGTCAAAAACTCCCTGCAGATGAGGGTTGGGGTTAGAAGTCCATATATTATGGTTTGCCGAAGTGTGCCCACCACAATTTGCACTGTAAACAGCGTCAAGTGCTTTGTTCTTATGATCTAACAGTATTTGTCCCCAGGTATTTTTGATTGAATTAAAGATATGATCGTCGCAACTTTGTTTGCCCTTATAAACCTGACAATGTTGTTCCGAACAAAAATCGTAACCGGTATTATGATGTCTCGTTCCGAGTTTAGAGAGCATTTCACCCCTGGCGGCAATTGCCTGAGCTTGAAGAGCTGCTGCTGGGGCTTTGGCAGAAATTTCCGATGGAACAATGCCAACAAGAAGTGATTCTAGATTGGTGTGCTCAATGCAATCGAGACAATCATCAGCGCCCCACTTAATCTGAATTGTAGATTTATAAGTTCGGTCGGCAAAGCCATGCCAGCTGTAATCTCTTGCATATTCAGCTTTCAGCAATTTTACCCCACTTTTGCCTTCAAGCTTTATTTCGTTAAAATTAAATGGAACAATTTTACCCGCAATCTTTAAAGTGATTCGTCCCTTTGCAGCTTGAATTGTTTCGGTAAATATCCAGGCTGAGATGTTCTGATCTGCCAGCTGATCTAGATTTTTCTCTGCATCTTCCAGGGTATACCAGGTTTTAACCCCGATAAAAATTTTTCGGTTATCAGGGAAGCCTTTTTCTGGTTCTCGGCCTATCATAAATTCAAAGGTATTGAACCCTTTAATAAAAAATTTCTCATGTATTTTTTTTAATTTTGCCTTGTCAGCAATCGGGGCAGATCCAACCATTATGTGAAACTTTTTAACTGCGGGTTTATTCATTTTACCAGACACGGAACACTTTACCCCTGCAGGGATTGAGCCGCTGCGTTTAGAAGTCAGCCATCTGCCGCCGGCCGGTAAAATAAAGTCTAAACTGTCTGCATATTGCGCGACTCTTATTTTTACTTCAGGTGCCTGAGGTTTAGCTGCTGCTGTGGTTTGCCAACAGTTAAAAAGAGAGAAAATAAATAATGAGATTAGAGCGGTTTTAAAATATTTATTCATAATCGGTATCTCCGAGTGCTTTATAGAGCACTCCTTCGGCCTCCTCAAGTTTTTTTCTTGCCTGCTCTAAAGTTAGTTCGGTTCGAGCAAGCATAATTGCAAGTTTAACATCTCCATCGGCTTCGGCAAGCTTGGCTTCAGCCATGTAGTTTGGCACTCTTCCACCTTCCATTACGATCCTTAAAGCTCTTTTTTCAAGCTTATTGTTGGAGGTTTGTAGATTTACCATAAGATTTTCATAAACCTTACCCATTCTTACCATAGTAAGAGACGAAATCATATTTAAAACCATTTTACAGGCGGTTCCACTTTTCAGTCTGGTTGAGCCTGTTATAACCTCGGGACCTACAGCCGGATCAATCAGAATATCAACTTCAGGAAGATTGCCGTAAGGGTTACAGCAGAGCAGTGCGGTGGCAGCATTTTTCTGTCGGGCAAACTCTAAACCCGAAACGACGTAGGGCGTTGAGCCTGACGCAGTTATACCTATAACGAAGTCTTTTGAGCTCATGTTTATGGCTTCAAGATCTTGACGGGCCGAATGAAGATTGTCTTCGGCACCTTCTACCGCACAGGTTAATGCTTTGCTGCCTCCCGCAATAAGGCCAATGACAAGGTCGGGGGAAACACCAAAGGTTGGCGGACATTCCGATGCATCTAGAATGCCCAGACGACCTGAGGTGCCTGCGCCGACGTAAATAATTCTACCACCTTTTTTCAGGCTTACAACAGCGGTGTCAACCGCCCGGGCAATTTTGTTGCTGACGGCTTCGACCGCTGAGGTAACCGTCTTGTCTTCTTCTATAAAAGTTTTGACCGCCTGCCGGGTTGAAACTCTATCGATATAAATTGTTCGGGGGTTTCGTTTCTCGGTTAAGGCCAGTTCGGTTTTATTTGCTGATTTTTTTTTATTCATTTTTTTTATCCTTTTCGGCGATTAACGAAAAAATACGATTACATTCTTTACAGGCTTTGCTTTGATAAATCAAAGGGCCATAAACATACTTATAACGCGGTTTTCTTAGTTTGATTCGGGGAAAATTATTCTTAACCATTTCGTTTATAAGGTGGGCGAATTCAGGCCAGTTATCCCAGAGCCCGCCAGTGCCACTCATAGTTGGAAAGGACTCTGGGATTGATTCAAGCATAAATGATACTCTGGCTTTCAGCTGTTCAATAGATGTATTAATTAGCTTTTTTGCTTCGGAGTCTTCTTCATCGAAACATGAAGTTAAAACATCGGCGAAGTTGCCGAGATGTTTTTGCTGATTGTCAGCCTGATATATGTCGCTAAGTATTGTTGCAGAATCTTGAAAAGCATAATTTTGTTTTAGTTTATTGAAAATATTTTTTTTTGCAGCGGTGCCTTCACAATATTCCAGAGCGGATCTTAATACCATTCGGCCGAAACAGGCACCGGAAGGTGCGCTGTCAAAAAGGTAGCCCCAGCCGCCAAGTCGTTTCTCGGAACTGTAGTTGCTGTAATACAACAGAGAGCCGGTTCCGTTAATTGAAAGAATGCCGCTTTTTCCCCCCAGGGCTGCAGCATGATTGCACTTATAGTCGGGGTAAATTTTGCAAACTTTTAATGAAGGTATCTGTTTGTTTATTTCTGCTTTCAGATTTTGTCCTGCAGTTTTGTCTCCTGCTCCGGCTGCACCTATTAGTAAGTAATCAGGCGAATACGAAGCAAGCTGTAGCTCTGTAACCAGATTATGAATAATTCCTCGTAGATCGGCCTGTCTTACCAGTCTTATGTTGGAGGCCGGTGCTTGATAAAAAAGCGTTTTTTTTTCTGGTCTTAGACAAACAGCTTTTAAGTTAGTTCCTCCCCAGTCGATACTGACAACTGTGGTCATTTTATGGCTCCCTGACGCATTCCTTCAAGCATGTAGCGCGAGAAGAAAAAGAAAACCATAACCATTGGAACAGCTGCCAGGGTTGCGCCCGCCATTAACAGGCCATAATCCATCAGCTGCTGATCTTGCAAAGTAGAGAGCCCTACCGTCAGAGTATAGTATTTTTCAGTGTTTAAAGTTACCAGAGGCCATAAGAATGAATTCCATTGAGTGATAAATATAAAAATTCCGGAGGTCGCCATAATTGGCATTGAAAGGGGAAAATATATGTGACGGAATATTTGAAAGTCGGTTGCTCCATCCATTTGGGCTGCCTGCGAAAGCGTCCTGGGTATAGAGTCCATATATTGCCTTATCATGTAAATACCAAATGGCGCGGCCATAGCAGGCAATATTACAGCCCACAAACTGTCGATCAGATTCCATTTAGACATGAATAAGAACATAGGCAACATTACAATTTGCCCTGGAACCATCATGGCGGCCAGAAGAACCCAGAAAAGTTTTTCTCTGCCTTTGAACTGGCCGGTAGAAAAACCAAAAGCGGCAAGCGAGTTAAAAATTGTTTGGGCAATGGTTACTGCTGCTGCCACCACAAATGAATTAAAAGCCCAGCGAACTATACTGCCCGATGAGAGCAATACCGCATAGTTTTCAAGCGAAAAGCTGTTATATTGCGGCGGATTTGCGGTAAGAGCCTCTGGCGACACAAAAGAAGTGAACACCATCCATACAAGTGGACCGGCTGTGGGTATAAGTCCGAGAAAAAGTATTAACAAAGAAATTTTTTGTGCTGTATTTAACTTTTTCATGCCAGATACTCCACTTCTTTATTGGTGAATTTGCGTTGAAAAATAGTTATCAATAGAATTGCCAGAAATAGAATTAGTGCCATTGCTGCAGACAAACCAAAATCAAAATCTCTGAAGGCTGATGTATAAACACGATGAACCACAACTTCTGTCGAAATACCCGGCCCCCCATCGGTAAGCATTAATACCTGAGCAAAAACCTGTAATGCGGTTATGGTGCCGGTAATCATTAAAAAGCTGGTAGTGCCGCGCAGAAGTGGCACAGTAATATGCCACCATTTGGCAAATGGCCCGGCACCCTCAAGTTCAGCTGATTCATATAGCGAACCAGGTATATTGGCCATTGAGGCAAGATAAATAAGCATTGCTCCACCGGGTGACTTAAAAACACCGGTGGCGATAACCGACCAGAATGCTATATCGGGGTCAGTCAGCCAGCCAACCGGTTGAAATTCAAACCATCTCAGGATAGAGTTGGCAAGTCCGACTTCAGTGTTAAATATCCAGCGCCAGACCATGGTAAGAACGACCACTGAAGCAACGCCGGGAAGATAATAAGCTCCTCTGAAAAAAGACTTGGCTCTGCCGTGCAGAGCATAAATAAGGCTGGCAACAATTAAGGCGGTAAAAGTGTTTGCGGGCACTACAACGCAGCTATACAGCACTGTATTAAAACATGCCCTGGTAAATTTGGGATCGGTTAAAGCTCGAGTGAAGTTTGCCACAGTGAACCCACCAACTTCTCCGATTCTGTAGTTCCTGAAAGCTATAATAAAAGCATCTGCAAGAGGATAAAACAAAAAGAGCCCAATAATTGAAAGAGCGGGCACAATCATTATTAAATGTGTTTGTTTGCTGAAAAAAGCAAAAATTATAGCGAGAAAGGCAAGAAAAAGTACTATACGCCCGAACATGCTGCCTTTGTTGAGGTCTTCTTTGATTGAGCCCGATTGAGCGCTGAGAACTCTTTTTACTGATTTCCTGGCGCGATTCATAGCTTCTTTGGCGGTGGTGCGACCAAGCAGAGTTCTTTGAATTCCATACTCGATTTCTTCGTCAATTTGAGGCCAACGACTGTCATTAAATACCGTTCGCCCCTTTTGAAATATCTTTAAGGCGTCAGACATGTGAGGGTCACCTTCGTAAATGTTTCCGGTACTTAGTCTGGTAGGAAATTGAGAATACTTTTCAAGTGCTTTTTGCTGCTCGCCTGAAGTTAAAAAACGTGCAAGTTTCATTGCCATTTTTACTCGTTCTTTATTTTTGTTTTTAAAAACATAAAAGCCCGAAATGGCGACAAAAGGTTGGCTTTCAACGCCTTCAGCAGCAGGATAGTTGACGATGGAAAAATTCATGGGATACTTTTGCGTCAAGCCTTTAATGCCCCATAAGCCAAAAGCGGAAGCTGCTACTCGATGTTCACGGGCAAAGGCGGTCCAGATATCCTGCATAGTTCTTCCGCCACTGTCAGGAGGAATAATTCCATTTTTCTTCAATTCTTCGAGCCAGGCGAAACCTTTGAGCATTGCAGGTTGATCGCCAACAAACTTCTGATCATCTGATATAAATCTTCCGCCATATGACATTAAAAAAGGGAAATTGGCCGTTTCATTTTTTTGAAAATACATTCCCAGGGGATAATAACCTTGCTGAGAAAGAGGAATACCATCTTTGTTTGTGTTATCGATATATTTTTTTATTTGCGACATTTTCTGGACAAATTCTTTGTTGGTCCAGGTGCCATTTTTTGGAGGTCTTACTCTTGCATCCTTGAAGAGATCATTATTGATAAACAAAAGTTGCCCACTCATATACCATGGCCAGCCATACAGTTTATTTTCGTAGGTAAATGCCCCCAGGGCTGCCGGAAGATAATCTTTTTTATCTTTATCGCTTAAAAATTCATTTATTGGTTGAATGAGATTTTCTTTAATAAATAATAGAGGGATTGTTCCGGGTGCTATGTCGGGATTGTTGCCGCCAAGAGCAGCAATTTTAAGTTTTTCATGCCCTCTCGACCAGGTCAGTTTAGTTAGTTCTACTTTGATTCCGGGATTATTTTGCTCAAATTCTTTGATTTTTTTGCCAATCCAGGAAAAGCGGTCCACCTTTTCTTCTCCTTCAAGCCATCTGGGAAAATCCCATATTTTGAGAGTCATTCCATGTAAACTGTAAGAATTGATATGTAAAAAAGTGATAATCAATATTGTAAGCCAGCAAAATTTGCTTGATTTTTCAAGTTTCCCGTAAAAAAATCCCATAACTACGATTAAATCCTTGCTATTAAATTTTGTATGGTATAGAATACCTTTACAGATAAGGTTCCACAAGGAAAATTTCAAAAAAAGTGAGGAGCAGTTCTTTCTGTATTCCCACTGTATTTTAAAGATAGGCGAATTTAAATATGGAGAAGACATTGGAACAGATAAAGGAACAGGTTAAAGCAGATCCAAAAAATCCAGAACTATTAAAAGAGCTTGGTAATCATTATTTTAAATCCAGGCAGTATGAAGATGCGATAAAACAGTATCAGGCTGCGCTTGATCTCGCCCCGGATTTTTACAAAGCTTTATATAATCTGGGAAACACTTTTTATAAACTTGATGAGCATGAAAAAGCTGTTCACTACTGGCATGAAGCCATAAAAGTGAAGCCGGACTTTGATCATGCTTACTTTAATTTAGGTTATCATCATTATCAAAAAGGCTTTATGCGCGAAGCAATTCGTGCCCTTGAAGAAGCTGCAAACATTAACCCTGATGCGGCTGACACCCACCATTATCTTGGGTTGTCTTATCATCAGACAAATCAGTTCGAAAAAGCGATTAACGAATTCAGAATTGCCGTAGAAATGGATCCGGAAGATCCGGATTATCACTATAATCTGGCCAATACCAGTTACGATGTCGGTGATTTTGGAACTGCCGCTTCGGAATGGGCCCAAACTCTTGAAATAAGGCCTAATGACAGCAAAGCCAGGAATAATTATTGTGATGCTTTGCTTCAGCTGGGCAAATATGATGAAGCTCTGGCAGAAATTAATCTTGTTCTTGAAAATGAACCCGAATATCCGCCGGCTTTATGCACCAAAGGCGAAATACTTGAGGAGCTTGGGAAAAATGAAGAAGCACAGAAGCTTTTTGCCAAAGTTGCCGGATTGATTAAAGATAAGGAACCTTGGAAACTTCTTTATAATTATCTTCTTGAGAAAATAAAAGACTGATTTTTAATAATTATTAATAACGAAAAAAAAATCCCCGTTGATTTCGGGGATTTTTTTTTAATTAAACTAAGCTGTTTTGTTGCCGGTTTTTTTTCCGAGAAAACCTTCAGGTTTTACCAGATAGTCATACAAAACTTCTTCTGCTTTGTAATGTTTTCCGGAATCTTTTCCGTCGATCAGAACTTTACCATTGGTGAAAATTTCAATAAGCATTTAACCTCCTTAGGGTTCGGGACTGCTTTCAGGCTCAGCCTGTGGGATATTGTTTGTATTTTCTGATTCTGGCTCAGTTGTTTCTACAGTTTGAGAACCAACCGGGCTTTCTTCCGCGTAATCCTGAGGGCGCTGTTGCTCCATTGACTGCATTCTCACTACTTCGAGTTTATTGTCGAGCTGTCGTTTGACCAGGTCGTTTATATCAGGTTGAGCAAGTCTGATGAGTATCTGGCGCTCAGCTTCTTTGAAGTTTCCGAGAATGGTTTGACAATTTACCCAGAGTAAAAATGCCCTGATTATTTCCGGTTTTTCGATAAGTAAATTTTCAAGAATTCTGGCAGCGTCTTTCGGGTTGTTGTTCATTAAATAGATTTCTGCCAGTTTAATTGTTAAATCATGCTTTTCAGGCAGTTGGTTTCTTGCACTTTCAAGCAGGTCGACAGCTATTGATGAACGGTTTGCAGCAATTAGACCTTCTACGGTATCTATCAACAGGGGAAGATTTTCTTCGTTAAACGCAATTTTAACAGCATTAAAACGTGCGTCTTTGGCTTTTGAATCGTAACCTGTCAAGACTGCCAGGTGAAGAAGTCTTAAAAGCAGTGGAGGATTTAAATTAACCAGTTTATCGAGCTTAATGCGATCAAGAATTTCTTCGGCCATTGCGTCAAAGCTTTTTCCGCTTGAGTCCGCACCCTGGGGTTGTTCAGCGTTTCTTTTAACATAGCTTAACCAGGCTTTGGCCCATGCGTTATAAATTCGAAGATCGGTAGGGTGCCGGCTGATCAGGTTTCTGGCCGACAGCATAGCTTTTCTTTCTTCTTCTGTTTCGATAAGAAGCTTTAAATAAAGAAGATTATCGTCAATGGAGTCAATAGGTCTCTGGTTTATTAATTCCATTGCTTTATCATATTGTTTTTGTTGAATATAAAAGTCTATTAATTCACGCTCAAGCGCAGCTACATTGGCACCTGATCGACTTTTTTCCCGATCGATATACTCTTCGAATTTTTCGAGGTTACCAAGAGAGAGAATTAATTGTTTTATTTTATTTCTCACCGGTATAGTCAGAAGCCTTTGATCGGATAGGCTGAAAAGTTTTTCGAGTGCAATTTCCGGATTACTTCCTATGCTGAATATACCATCGACAAATGCCTTTAACTCAGCCTGTTTGGCTACGGAAACATCGGAATTCTTGTATTTTTCAAGGTAATTTTCTGCTTTTTCGGGAAACCCCTGCATAGTTGCTGCATAAGTTGCCAGAAACAGAATCTCTTTGTTGTCTGGCAAATCAGTAAGTAGCTTTTCGCACAGTTGCAGGGCTTGAGTATATGCCTGACCATCTATTGCTACTTTCAGCTTTTCTATGAAAGTGCGGTGATACCGACTAAATTTAATTTCAGCAAGTAGTTTTCTTGCTTCAGAGCCATAAACAATATGATTTTCTACTCTTTGCAAAAATTTTTCTGCGTTTTTAAAATCGTTTTTATTTAAAGAATATTTTCCTGCATAGAAGGTTGCGCCAGGATGTCTGGGATTCAGTTTTAAAACTCTTTTTATATCGGCTTTGCTTTGCATAAGCCGACCTTGTTTTACGGCATATTCAAGTCTTTTAAATAGTCTGGTTTCTATGTTTTGTTCGCCGGCAACAGTTGTAAAATTGCTTAAGGACAAACCGGCAAGGCAGACAGAGATGGTAAGAAAAATTATTTTTAAATTCTTTTTCTGCATTATTTCTGATACTCCGGGAAATCTACCGAAATATGTCTGGGGCGCATATCTTGATCAAATAATTCTGTCAAAGCCCGTTGTGCTTTTTTGCCCAGAGCGGATTTGTGGCTAATCAATAAAATGTGTTCAAGTTGTACTCTTGCACTTTGGAAGCGCCGGTGCCTTTTAAAAAGCATTGCAAGATTGAATCTTGACGGCAGATGGTCTGCCAGATTTACCGCCTTTTCATATTCCATCTCTGCCAGCTTATCCCAGTTGGTTTTGTCTCCAGGCAAGCCTTCTTGGCCACGTTTTTCGTAGCACCAGGCAAGGAGAAATCGTGCGTCTTCTTCTGCAGGTCTTAGATTAACTGCTTTGCGAAAAGCTAAGATTGCCTGCTCATATTCTTTGCGGCCAATATAATTTTTTCCTTTTTTGAGCCAGGTGGTGTATGAGGTGCTCGGTTTTGTAAGCATTTTATAAAATTGCTTTTCTGAGCCTCTTCCCTGCATCGGCCTTACAGGAGCCTGATGAGACTTATAGAAGTCTTTTTCTGCCAGAAAGGCGTGGCCCCACGATAGAAAGAAGGCAACTGGAATTATGGTTATAAAAAGGATTTGTTTTTTCATAATTTTATGTTCTTTAATAACAGTCGGCATTTTTCTACTCAAGATTGAAACTTTTATAAAAAAACATTTCTTTGCTTTAATTTATGTGAGAAGCTTTAACAATCAGATACGCGGAAATTACTTTTTAAGGAGCAAAAATTATGAAAATAGTAGTTTCAAGACCACTACCGGGGAAAGCATTAGATAAACTTGTTCAACAAGGCTATGAAGTTAAAATTATGCCATCTGATCGAACAGCTGAAGAATTTTACGCTGAAGCTGTAGGGACAGACGCTATTGTTACCATGCTGTCTGATAAAATTAACCGTGAATTGCTTGATAAATTTGGCCAAAATTTAAAAGTAATAGCTAATTACGCGGTAGGATATAACAATATAGATGTTGCAGAGTGCACCAGGAAGGGTATTTTTGTTGCCAATACTCCCGATGTCCTTACAGATGCGACTGCAGATACCGCAATGTTGCTTATCTTAATGTGCATGCGGCGAGCTCCTGAATCGATGCAGCTGTTATCAAACGGAAAATTTGAGGGCTGGCGTCCAGATTTGCTGCTTGGCCTGGATTTAAAAAATAAAAACCTGGGAATTTTGGGAATGGGGCGAATTGGACAGGCTGTAGCTAAACGGGCCGAAGCCTTCGGCATGAAAATATTGTATCACACCAGGTCAGGGGTAAAGCAGCATTTGCCGTATCCCGCGGTAAGTTTTGCAACCTTGATTGCCGAAAGCGATGTTTTAAGTTTGCACTGTCCGCTGACCGATGCGACCAGATATCTAATCGGAGAAAAAGAACTAAAGCGCATGAAAAACACTGCGGTATTAATTAATACAGCTAGAGGGCCTGTTATAGATGAAGTAGCATTAGCCGGTGCATTAAAGAATGGAAATCTCTTTTATGCCGGATGTGATGTTTTCGAAAACGAACCCGAAGTGAATTCTGAACTGCTGAAATGCAAAAATTCAGTTTTATTGCCTCATATTGGTTCGGGAACAATAGAAACCCGCAACAAAATGGCTGAAATGACAGCAGAGTCTGTTTCGCAGTGCCTGAATGGCGAAAAGCCTGCTTTAGCAGTAAACAGCCTGGAATAAAATACATACCACTATATAAGTGATATAAGAGGCTGTGTTCTTATCATGTTGATTCTCGGTCTCAAAAGCCTGAAATACAGGCTTTTGAGACCGTTGATATCAACTGAAATTAGAAGATCATGCCTTCCATTGCTTCATCAAGCAAAGCTCTTGCTTCAGCATCAATTATGTCTTTGGCAAATACAATTTCAGAAACGAGAAGTTGACGTGCTGTTTCAAAAAGGGCTTTATCTTTGGTTCCAAGAGGCTTAACCATGCTGCGTCTAAACAGCAGGCGATAAACTCTGGCTACCTGAGAAAGATCACCGCTTTGAATTTTTTCGAGGTAGTCTCTATATCTTTGATGGAAACTTTTGCTTTCTTCTTCTTCTTCTTCGGTGAAAGATTCACTCAGAGAGTTGAAAATAGTATCAATACTGTTATTAAGACTGACTGTCCTCAAACCAACCTTTTCGGCCATGTCTATCGGAACCATGACCTGACCAAGATCGCTGTAAGGAAAATCGATTACGTAGTAATTTAAAAGTCTTCCTCGCACCTGCCTTTGATCAATTTTTTTGAGAATTCCCGCTCCGTGGATTGGGTGTACGATGGGAGAACCGACTTCAAAATTTAACATTAACTGACTCCTGAATTATAAAATTTCAGCCGAGAACATGGAAAAATAAAAAAGCCAAAAAGATCTCTAAACAATAGAATCAATCTGGCTTTATAAATTACAATTTTTCCAATTTTAACAATTTTCTTACTTTTCTTCTTTTGGTTCTGCTGCTGCAGGGGCTGCTTCTGCAGTTGCCTCTTCACCGGTTGCTTCTTCTTCAGCGGCTTCTTCAACTTCTTCCTTGATCTTGGATATCTGACAAAGCGCAACTCTTGGATTAGTTATTACTTTGTATTCAGCGGAAGGAATATCGGAAACATGTAAAGAATCACCAGAATCAAGATTGGTAATGTCAAGTTCAATTACCTGAGGAATTTTTTCAGGCAATGCTTCTACACGAACCTGTTTGCAAAGAGTGGTGAAAATTCCACCAGTTTTCTTGCCAATAGGTGTGCCGGTAAAATCAAGGTCAACTTCGACCTGAATTGGTTCATTTTTGTCAATTGCTTGAAAGTCAACATGGGTATAAAAATGGGTTAAAGTATCTTTTTGATAGTCACGTACTATTACTTCACGTGCTTCAGAGCCATTTAAATTAATTTCGTAGATTGAATTTCGGTTAGCTCGATTGGCAATTTTGTCGAATTCAGATTTGACCAATGAAACATGAACCGGAGTAATTTTTTTTCCATAAATTACTGCCGGAATTCTGCCATTAGCTCTAAGCTTTTTGGCATCGCCTTTGCCTGTTTTGTTTCTTACTTCAGCGTTTAAACTAAACTCTGCCATAGAAATCTCCTATATCTATATAAACTGTAATGGTATAATATCACTTTGTAGAATGAAAGTCAATTATTTAGCCTTGCAGACTGTTTTACAGCATATTTTACTGTGTCAGGAGAGGAAATTTGAGTTTAAATGAACTTAAGGCGGCGATAAAACTTAGTAGAATGCCGGGAGTTGGCGCTGTGCGGTTTTTAAAGCTTATGGAGCGCTTGGTAAAGCCATCAAAAGCTATTCTTCATCAACAGGATAAAATGGCAGGCAGAAAAGTTGTGCCAAGGCAGTCGCGCATGAAATCAAGAACTGAACAGCAGATAATGCAAACTTTTCAATTGCTCGATGAAGGGGTTATTGAGGGCTGGTATTATTCTCAGACTGCTTATCCTAATACCCTCAAGGATTTAAAAGAGCCACCGCCTGTTCTTTTTTACTCTGGAAAATGGCCAAAGGGCAAAATGGCTGCAGTAGTGGGTGCCAGGGATATAAAAGAAAATACCGGAAAAATTGTCGAAAAAACTGTAAAAAAGCTTGTGGAATCAGGTTATAACATCATCAGCGGGGGCGCACGAGGGGTAGATGCTCTGGCTCATAAATGGGCTTTGAAGCTGAATCAGCCAACTATAGCAGTTCTGGCAAACGGTCTGGATATTACTTATCCTTTTGAAAACGCCAGACTTTTTGCCGAAATAAAATCGGGAAAAGGAGCCTTGTTAACTGAACTGCTATGTGGCGCTCAGCCAAGAGCAAATTTTTTCCCTACCAGAAACAGAATTATTGCCGGGCTTTCGGATCTGGTAGTAATTGTTCAGGCGGGTAGAAAAAGCGGAACAATGATAACGGCAAAACGAGCCTTGAAACTTAAGCGCAGAATATTGGTGGCCATGCCGGATGCAATAAAAGAATCAGGTTGGGAAGGCAGCCTTGGTTTGATAAAAGAAGGGGCTGAGCCCTTCGACTCAGCCCTTCAGTTATAAACGAAGCTGTGTTTAGTTTTCGCCACAGCTTGAGCAGCTGTCACAGCCACCGGTTCCGCAAGTGGGAACCTCAGATGCATCTTTAACGTTCATTAATTCGAGGTCAAACTTCAAGGTTTTACCAGCGAGAGGATGATTTAAGTCGAGTGTTACGGTTTTTTCATCAAAAGCTTTGATGGTAGCGAGAGTTCTTTCGCCATTTTCAAGCTGAAGTGCGAGCTGCAAGTCAACTTCAGGCTCAAATTCGCCGCCAAAATTTTCTCTGTCTGTTTTAACGATTCTGTCTTCAGCATAATCGCCATAAGCCATGTCAGGGGTTAAAGTGATTGTTTTCGTATCTCCAACTTCCATTCCCTGAATTGCGGTATCAAAACCTTCGATAATGTCACCGCGGCCAAGAACGAAACAAAGAGGGTCTCTATCTTTGCTTGAGTCAAAAACTTCTCCTGTTTCAAATTTTCCAGTGTAATGAACAAATACCAGATCGCCTGATTTTGCAGTGGTCATTTCCTGTCCTCCTTTTTGCCGGATGGCATGATTTGCAGGAAAAACCTGCATGCAAAGGGTAGATTATTTAGATACTTTCGTCAACCCCCTCTGGAATTTGGCAGGGCTATCGCATTGTGAAAATCTTGTGATATTGTTAAAATAATGCTAGCGGGCATTAATTCTAGTATTAAAAGGAAAATCGACACAGGGAAAGATAATATTCAATGGGTATATAGGAGCAGGTATGAAAAAAATTACTTTGAGATTAATTTCTGGTCTTTTGGCGTTTTCTTTGGTCATGATTTTTACGGGTGATGGGTTAGCTCAGGATGAAATTGGCACCATGGATGAAGTGTTTGCTGGGGCAGAACCGGGCAAGATGGAGATTACTTCATCGAGTCAGGGCGAAAAGACTTATGAAGCAAAGGCTGATTGTGAGGCTCTGGTGCAGTCTTTGTTGCAAACCTATGGTCATGCAAAACTAAGCGTCGAACTGAACGGGGAGACTGTTATATTCTGGGAAAGACAAAATGATAAAGATTCCTCAGAATTAATAGTAGACGGCAAACCAGTCAATGGATCTAATCCCGACGTAGGAGGAGGCGACTACACTCCTGAGCCACAGGAAACAAAAATCAAGCTTAAGAAAGGTGACAAAGTAGTTTTAAAACTTAACGGCGATTTTGGTTCGGCAGATTCTTATCTTAGATTGATCGCCCCCGGTATTGTTTCGGATGACGATGATTCTGAAGACGGTTCAGGTAAAGTTGTTGAGGGCTCTGGTGGAGGCTTTCTCTGGAAGCCGGTGTCTGAATCCAGAGGGGGCGTTTGCGTGATTTTGCTGCCATCAAAATATCGGCACGAACAGTTTAATAGAAAACTGTGGATAAACGGCGAAGAGATCGAACCTAAAGACTGGCGAGATGGTTATGCAAACGGGAATCGAATGCATATTTTTCTTAAGAAAAAAGGTAGTGAGTATGGTGCACCGGTCACAATTGAATTGGGTCTCAAGTCTGGTGGAAAAGTCAGATGGAATGTCCCGAACGGGGCTAGAAGAACTGAGATGTGATCGTCTTATGAATACTAAACTTTAGTCGTTATCCATTTAGTAATATTAGCAAGTTTCAAGACATTTTTGTTCTTTTGTTATTTGCTAAAATTAAGGATATCAAAGATTGCTTCTTCGCGATGCTCATCGCAATGACAATTAAGCAGTTAAACTCAAAAGACGTTGCCGGAAACTTTTATAAAACTTGAAGGCTCCGCTTGCCCGGAAGTAATCAATAAAATTTTCTGGCCTTTTTTTAGGTCGAATTTGTAATTTAAATTGTTTCGAGGGCTGAAGTCCCCTGAAGACTTTTCATACATACTGTTTGGGTCAGTATTGCCTTGAAAGGATAAAGGCGCGTAACTCCTATCGTCAGCTCTTCTCCAGAGCAGAAGTGATTGTCCTTTGAACCATATTTCAGATCCATCTTCGTCAAAAAGATGAACTTCCATAGAGGCAGGAGAATAAGTAGACAGTAAAGCTTCAATTGTTATTTCACCATCTTTGATTGCTACCAGCTCTTTTTCTCCGGGGCCGCTCAGAGTTTCGGTTTTGGGTTCGGGGGGGGCCAGAACTCTTCCGATTGAAGCGTTTGGCTTTGACGAGATGGTTGAGGTTGAGTTTGGAAGAGTAATTGAGTGAGGTAACTCTTGAGCTATTTTATCTATTGGATCGGGTGCCGGAGCAAAAGATGAACCTTCAACTGTCTGAGGTGAGGCCTGCTGAGATGGGCTCAAATTTGGATTCGTGCCTGAGGCATTCAGATTTTCTATGTTAAGAATTTCAGGCTCTGGCTCAATTCCAATTTTAAGTTTTTCTCCCGGTAAAGCTGTTGGAAGACCAATGATAATAAGTAAAGTCAACTTAATCAATAAATTCAAAACAGAACTTTTTGTCGTCAGTAACTTTTGAAAAATCATAGGTAACAACCTTTCCATCTTTTTTTACAAAAACTTTTTTAAGCTTTTCATCGAACTCATAACGAATGGTTTTTTTTATTGGTAAATTGGTTTCATCCATCTCAGCTGAGGCCAATTCCCAGGTAGTGTCGTTGATTTTTTTAAAACTTACCGAAGAACGCACATTTTTGCGAATTTCTTGAATTAATTTTGCGCTTAAATTGTGATATTGCTGGTCTTTGTCCAAATCGCCGCTCTGGGAATGTGACAAAGAAAGGAGATATGACCACAAGGCTACTGTTCCGCAGACTATGAAGAACACTACCAGAATTTCTATAAGAGTATAGCCTTTTTTACCTAACAAAAGTAACTCCTTTTTCAGGCATAAAAAATCTGAAACTTCTTTTGTAAACCTGATCATCGGTTATATCAAAATCTCTATTGTATATGATTTTTCTTTGTCCGACAGGTTGAAGACGCCTGATTGAAAGCTCTTTGCCGGCAAGCAGGCCTTCCAGCAGCAGGCTTGACTCAATAAAAACTGTGCCTTTCAAAGCAGCTATACCAGCATCAAGTTTTTGACCGGTGGTAATGGTAATATTTCCATTCAGACTTATCAGAAAAATCGGTTCTTTGTTTATTGCCCTGATTTTTTCAGAGATAGTAATATTGTCTTCGACAATTATCATTCCGCCACAGCCTGAGTCAGCAATTAACGGTTTGTCAATATTTAAAGAGCCGGCAATAAAATAAACGTCTTTTATCAGGTATTTCTTGTCTTCGGTGGCAATTGCTTTGAAAAAGTCACGGTTTGTTTGAAAAGCTTGTCCTGAACGTGCCTTAAGAAACGAAAGGTTTTCGAAACCTGATAAGTTCCCTTTAAAAATTGCTGAGTTATCTGTTCGAAAAAATTCATGAAAATTCCCATGATTTATTTTAAAAAAATTGACCGGTTGATTGTCGAGTTTTGCAATAGAAGAATGTTGGTCCAGTGTTGTGTCTGCCGGCAGGATACTCGGGTCTTGAACAAGGGAATCGGAAAAGTCTGAATTTTCGAAAGCAATCATATTCAGGTTGCCAGAGTTGTAGCTTTGCTCAATAGTTTGACTCATTCGCTCTTTGTAGTGTTCGTAATTGTCTGAAAAATTGTCTTTGATTTTTCTTGCCGCGTTTTTGCTCATTCCTGGCCATAAATTTCGGGAAAATTGTTGTGCATTAAGCATGGGCAATGGTGCATGTAGATTAGAAGCGCTGTTGCTCAGTCCTTGTATCAGAGCCCATCTGCTTAACACTTTACCCATTATTACTGTTGGAGTTTGCTGGTTTTCACTACCTGAAATTCTAAGTTTTGAGGCTGAAACCTTATGATTGCTGGCATTTATCATGGCCTTTTTATACTCCGATTTTTTAAGTTCTGAAAACAGATATTCCGGTTGAGAGTAGTAAGAAATATAGCCTGTGGCAGACAAATCTTCGTTTCCAGGGATATCAAACTTGCGAAATCGTCTGTCAAGCATTCCAGAAGCAAGATTGGGGTCATTTCCTCCAGATCCGGCACCCAGTCTCCAGGAAGCTTCACTGCCCAGAAAAACCCAGCCTTGTTGATCCAGAATTTTTGTCGATTCCGGTTTTAACGTATGCTGCTCAATAGTCTTGCCGCAAAAAACCATAAGTGGAGTGTCGTTTACAAGATTTTTGCTTGAATTTGAATCAAGAATTGTATTTACCCTAAAAGAACCTTGTGAACGCAAAAATAGAGCAAATTTTGAAATAATCGAGGGTAAAAGATTGACGACCCTTCCTTCCCGGTAACGGTATATCCGGGCAAAAGCTCCTTTAACACTGGCTTCTGCATGGAGCATGACCAGTATCTTCTTTTCTTTGTCATCAAAAACAGGCCCATTTTCTCCTGAATTTATTAATAAGGGCTCAAGTTCTCTTAATTCCAGCTCAACTTTAAGTGTTGAAGAATCTTTCCAGCCGCGTTGCAGGTGTTCATAAACTTTTGATTGAATTGGAATAAATTCTTTGCGAGGGGAAGGGATTCCATTCTCGTCAAGAATTGCTTTTACTAACGGCATCAGCTCCTTTGGGGCTTTTTGTGTTTTGGGCATTGTTTCTATTCGACCATCATTTATAAACGCGAGGGTTTTGAGCAGAAGAATATCTGCTGCCTCAAGGGCGCCGGACGCCATATGATAAGCCTTTTCGTATCTCGCGCCATGATCGGCCTGATTGAGCTGGTGACGAGAAAAGAAATGCCGACTCCCGGCAAGAAGCAGAAGTATAATAACTAACAGCAATACACCCGGTAGAACAAATCCATGCCTTCTTTTCATTTTGCTCCTCGCATAATGTCTCTTACTATATAATTAATCTCTGTTTTTGAATTTCTGTTATACCATGAAATTTTTACTTCAATTACAAACAGATTGTCGTCTTCTAGGCCGGGCAATGTTGCCGGTAAAATTTCTATATCACGTCTGAATTCCTCAGATGCAGGTGCTACGCCCAGATTTTCAAGACTAAGCTGCGGTGGCAGGCTTGTATCTCTGGTTAATGGCAGAGGTCGAAGAATATTTGCCGGAGCTTCGCGAAGGCTGGCAAGCAGGGAACTGGAAAGATTTGCTGCTGCTAGGGTGTCGGCGGCTTTGAGCATTGTTCGTTTTGACGAAGAAAACATCAAATAAAGCGGAGCGATTATTAATTGCAAAATAAAAAGTCCTATTAATAACTCAACAAGCGTTACTCCAGAAGTGGTAAGATTTTGTTTTTTGCACCCAAGGACTTTCACATTTGTGGTTTTCATAATAAACAAGGTTCAAATTCCTGCTTTTGACTTGTTGAATTTGATAAGGCGCTCCTTCGTTTTAAAAATTTCATTTCCATCTGAGGAAACTGCAAACAATTCCAGGACAACTCCTGAGTTGTCTTGCTGTTCAATGTGTATTTCTGCATTCCAGAAGTCATCTGGGCCAATTTTGTTTTTGAAACGGAAATTATCTGATTTTACTGGACTGGTTCTGGCAATGCCTTTTAGATCAATGCTGTAGTTGATTTGCTCTGGTTCGGGAATGCCTGATTCTGATATTTGGTATATTTTAAGTTTTATTCCCTTTTTTGAAAAACTTGCCTCAACTGCTGATCTCATGTCTTTGCGTAGTTCTCTTATAAACTTTTCAGCTATGTTTTGAAAATTTTGTCGGCGTGTAAGCGATCTGTTTCTATGACTGAATTCTTTTAATACATAGAGCCCAATAGCAGTAAGCACTGATAAAAGAGCGCAAACGACTAATATTTCAACCAGAGTGAATCCTCGATGTTTAAATGTAAAAGAACCAAAACTAGAATCCATGTTTTATTCTAACCTAATGCGAGACTTTCATGCAAGAAACCAGAGATTTTCCAGGGCAAACGTACACTTTTTCCGTTGTTGATCTGAAAATGCCAGTCCTTGTACTTTTTTCTTTTATCCATGTATCCTAATTGAACAATGGAGGAAGA
>JBNJGH010000003.1:0-77285 GCA_051747585.1 Candidatus Rifleibacteriota bacterium | reverse complement strand
CTGGTGAATTCAATCGAGTTTGAGTTTTCAGGACTCAAGATTCGGGTTCCATCAATTCAGCACCTGATAAAAAATAAAAAAGCCACCGGAAGAACAAAAGATTTAGCCGATGTAGAAGCACTTGAAGCACTTTTAAAGTCCAAAGGCTAAGTAAATATAAAATTTTCAAGTTTAAATAATTGAATCGACGAAGGGACCGGTTAGACGTTTAACGGTCATTTCGACTAACGCTCAATGACCAAAACGTTGGTCATTGCGACAACCCGTAGGTCAGATCGGCTGATCTGACTTTTTGTATGATTCAATAATTCGACAGTGCAACGATTACGATTACGAGCACGATTACGAGCACGAGCACGAATTTAAACGTCATGCCTGCGAAGGCAGGCATCCAGGGTTATGGCACAGGCTTTTCCATTTTTCAAATTTGGTTATAGCAAAAACATAAATTGCTCAAATTAAATTGAAATTCTTTGTGTCCTTTGTGCCTCAGCGGCTTGGTGTGAGGCAAAAATTCAAACTGAAGAGTGTGCAAAAAATGCACGTTGGGGAAAAATTTCACGCTTAGGCTGTAGAAAACATAACTTTTAATCGATAAAACTCTTGACCACTATGGGTGAATTTAGTTAAGCTCCATAGCTGGTCAAGATTTTAAACTTGTGGGGGGCTTAAGGCTGTGCTATCATTTCCTACCATGAATAAACGTGCTTTTTCTCTTATAGAACTGTTGATTGTCGTTGCTATTCTCGCTGTTCTGGTTGGTGTGGCCATGCCATACTATCAGGATTACGTAAAAGATACTCGTCTTACCAAAGCCAAACATGAGCTCGATATTATCAAGCAGGCTTTGATTAAATTCGACACCATGGAAGAGCGGCCATTTGACCGAGATGATTTAAGAATTTTGCTGGGCCGCTATTTGCAGGACTTACCCCGCGACCCTTGGGGCCGAGATTACCAGGTAGATTACATTCATGGTAAAGTCTGGTCTTATGGGCCTGACTACCAGAAAGATACAGACGATATCGTCGTTTACTACAAACCACCTTTAGCCTTGCAAAAAGCGGTATGGGTAGATGGAGACAAAGATCGCCATATCAGCGGCGATGATTTTATAAGGCTTGAATTCTCTCGTATTATAAGTTCCGAAACACTAAATATGGCCCCTCTTACTTTTGCCAATGCATCAGATGCGGCCGGAGCAGATTTGTGGTTCTCACCCGATGTTGTAACCACGGTTATAAATGGTGTAGCCAGCTATGTTGCATCGACTACCGAAATTCTTCTTGTTCTTAACAATAACGCAAGTGATACCGCATTTTACCCCGGTTCTTCAACTGTTGGTATCGCGCGAAACAATGACAGCATCGAAGACTATTCCGGTCGTAAAGCAAATGGCACAGACGGTGAATACCCGGGGCTTGAAGTCATAATCAAGGCGGAATAATTAATGGCGAAAAAGAAAAAAAGAAAAAATAGTGTAGAAACCTCACAAGAAATAGAAAATTTAGAGCCATTAGAGCAACGCAAATCTATTTTTTCCCATTTCGAAGACAGTCTTTATCGAAAATTTCGAAAAGACCGCAATGAAGCGGGTGCCGGCCTGGGCAATACCGAGTGGCTGGTTTATATAGGTCTTCTGCTTGTAGTTCTGGTAACACCATTTTTATACAGTCGCCAGACAACAGAGAACTTTTTAACCCCAAAAGAGTTTTTCTCTAAAATAGCTCTTGTTTTACTTGGCGGTATTTATTGTATAAGAGTTTTTATTACCGGCAGAGTAAAGTTTGCCAGTAGTTCGCTTGATTTTCCGATTGCTCTGTTCTTTGGCTTTTGTGCCTTGTCGGTTTTATGGAATTACAATTCACCTTCAGCTATAAGAGATTTACGCGGAACTTTTGCCATATTACTTTTGTATCCGCTTATAGTTAATATTGTGCGTAGTCGATGGCAGGTTGAACTTATACTCTGGGCTGTGGTTATTGCCGGCCTGGCAACCTCGACGCTCGGCATAATGGAGACCTACAATTTTTATTTTAAATTCGACGCGCAAAACCTTATTACTTTTGTAAAAGACGATGTAATTGCAGGAAATATCGATAAAAATGGATTCTATTTGCCGCTTTTCCCGCAGCTGGCAAATAACACCTACAGCATGGGCTCTATAGTTTCAACTTTTGGTAACAGAAACTATCTTGGTACCTTTGCCATGTTTACTGCCTTCATTCCGCTGGCATTTTTCTTTTATTATCGAACCACCTTTATGAAAATGCTATCGTTGGGGCTCTATGGCTGGATGTTGTTTGCTCTTTACATAACAAGATGCAGGGCCGCTTTAATCGGTATAGTATTTGGCTTTATTTACATGATTGTTATGCTTTTGTTGAATGATCGTAACAAAAAGCTCATAAAGCGCAATGCTATCTTTTTTGGTACAGCAGTTGTTCTAATTTTTGCCATGCTTTTCGGGGTTTCGGTAATAACTCTGACTCAGCTGAAAACTACCAGCATGTGGGATAAAATCAAAGGTACGCTTACCCTTGATCGTGCAGCCAGCAATACTTACGAGCGAATGTGGGTATGGTATGCCACGATTCAATCTTTTAGAATGAGTATTCCAAAATGGCTTGTCGGAAGCGGGTTTGGTTCATTTAAACATTTCTTTCCATACCAGCAAGCCGAAACTTATTCCGATGCCAATCAGGAAACCTTTACTGCAGTCACCTTCAGGCAGGCTCATAACGACTGGTTGCAGGTTCTTGCAGAGCTGGGCTTAATTGGGTTGATTCTTTTGTTCTTTCTTACTTACCGATTCTTTAAATCAATTTATAGAGCGATTCATCGAGAGGTATGGAAGCCTGTCGATGGCGAAATGAACGGCGATCATATCTTGTTGATCGGTATCGGTGCAGCCATGATAGCTCAGTTAATGGCTGCAATACCGGATTTCCCCTTTCACAGAATTGAAACTGCCCTTTATGCTGTAGTGTTTCTTGCTCTTGTGCCAGTGCTTACCGAGACCGATTTTTTTCAGTCTCCTCTAAAAAGAAAAACAGCCAGAGTAGTGCCGGGTGTTGTTTACACTTTTGTATTTCTGGCTCTTTCAGCCTCACTTTTGTCGGCTTACCATGATCTTCGCAGCTGGCAGGCCGACGAAAAGGTCAGGCAGGCCGATATGTATATGAAATACCAGCGCTCTGATGCCCAGGCAAAAGCAAAGCAGCTATTGATAGACGCCATTGAGCTTGACCCTTTGCCCGGCGACCCTTATTTAAAGATGTCGTTGATTTACGAAAATGAAAAAGAAGCAGATCTTGCAATGCGCTATGCCGAAAAGGCCTTTAAAAATATCAACTACAATGCAAGATCTACCTATCACTCAATTGTGTTCAGACAGCTTCACATTTATTATCATCTTACAAAGGATCTGGTTAAGGCCTATGAAATGGCAGAAATGGGGTTAGATTTAACCTGCGGAAAAGCACGTTCGATTTATTATATGTACGGCGGTAAAATCGCGTTAGATATTACCAAGTATTCAATCCCTGCTGATCGAAAACAGGAAATGCTGGAAAAGGCTGAAATCTATCTGGAAAAAGCAGCAGATTACGAGGCTTTTTCGTTGCAGGCAAAAGCGTCTCTGGCTGTGATCAAAGCTACCATGCAGAAATGGGAAGATGCGCTGAAAGTCGCTACAGAGGTTTCGGCTGGTGTAAAACATCGAGATCCGACAATGCTCAATATTATCGGCATCTCGTCATCCAACTTGGGTTTGCATGAAAAAGCAGAAGAAGCGCTTAAAAAAGCTGTTATGTTGAAGCCGGACAACAATGTATTTTTGCGTGATCTTGGTGTGGTTTCGGTTCGGCTTAAGAAATTTCCCCAGGCGCGTCGTTACCTTGAAAAAGTAGCTTTGTCTTCGGTTTCTCCGACTCAAATGAAGCAGCACGCTGAATCTCTGGTTGCCTCTATTACTTCTGCCGAGGTCGTCAAATCCAGGTCATTAATGGAGCAACAGAAACTGAAGGAAGCTCGACCATTGCTAAGAAGTCTTGCCAAAGGACAATTAGTGGGCACTGAAACAAAAAACTGGGCAAAAGATAAACTGGCAATATTGGACAATTTGCCGGCAGAAAAGAATATTCATGACGGCCCTGCCGCAGAAATGCCCGATTTGAAACTTAATAACAGCTTAGAATTTAGAAAATAATACAGGAACTTTTATGAAAATCAGATATCTATTAATCGCCGCTACAATTATTTCTCTAGTTGGATTTACTGGTTGCAGTCAAGAAGAAAAGCTGCCGGAAAATATCAGCAAAGTTCTGAACTCTGCTGACAGCGACTGGTTAAAACTCGGCATCTATGGTGACCCGATGGATTTGAATCCGTTAGCACATCTCGAGTCAGAGCATGCTCCGCTGGTAAATAGTTTTGTCCAGGCTTCACCTTTACGTGAACTTGAAGATGGCAGTTTCGAGCCCTATTTGTTCGATACTTACTCTATTTACGAGGGGGCATCTGACACTGTTATACTGGAGGGGGTATGGAAGAAAAATTTAAAGTGGCATGACGGCACTGATTTTGACCCCTTAGATTTAAAATTTACCTTTGATTTAATTGCAGACAACGAAAATCAGAGTCCCTTTAAAGTTCTTTTAAAGGGGGTAGATTCAGTTTCCAGTTTTGGTCGTGGACAGCGCACCAGAATAGTTTTCAAGCAAGATTCAAGAAAACTGCTTGAATTGCTGACTTTGCCAATTATTCCGTCTCATATTGTGAAAAATAAAAAAATTGATAAAGCAAAGGTCGCTAAAGAGGGTATAGCCTCTGACAGCTGGCCGAATTATGTAGCTGCGCCCATCGGGCTTGGGCCATATATGATAAAAAGCCGAAAAAGGGGAAGCTATGTAGAGTTAAAGCCTTTTGACCATTTTTATGACAATGCGACAAGGCCGGCTATTTTGATAAAAAGCTTTTTTGATTATCAAAAACTTGTTCGTGAATTCAGAGCTAATAAGCTGGACTGGATAAACCTACCGTCTATTCTAGCCCAACAGCTCAAATCAATGAAGTTAGATAATATTTTCTTTATAAGGTATCCTAATCCGGCCAATCTTACCTGGATGTTCAATTTAAATAATTCTTTGTTGGCCAGAAAAGAAATGCGTTATGCCCTGGATCTGCTGGTTGATCGAAATATGATTGCCGGCGAGGTTCCCTTTGCCGGTAAGGCCCTTTATTCTTGCCCTTATGCAGGTTCTTCAGAAAAAATAGAGAGCTATGAGACCAGATTTAAGCGGGCAGTAGAATTGCTCGAAAATATGGGATGGAAAGATACTGATTCTGACGGAATAAGAGACAAAAACGGGGAGAAACTTGAACTAAATATTCATTTTAACGATGACAATCTTTTAAGGCGTGCCTTGGCTGAAAAATTTGCCGAAAGCTGTATGAGAGCAGGTGTTAAATTGAATTTAACCCCGGTCACCTGGGCAGAATTGGTTAGCAACAATCTTAAAAACGGCAAATATGATACGGCTTTAATAAGTGTTACTTTACCTGCAGCCGGTAATGCTGATTACTTGTTTCATTCTCGTTCTATCCCCGGAGAGGCGGATAAAACATTTGCCAACAAACTAAATTTTTCCCGGATTAATGATGAACGAATAGATAAGTTAATTGAAGAGCTTGACTCGATGCTCGAAGTCGAGAACAGGGCAAAAAAAATTGCAGAGCTGGGCTCGCTTGTTCATGAATTGCGACCGGTAGCTTTTTTGTATAATCCAATGGATATTGGTCTTATGCGCGAAGAGTCAGGAGCAGCCCAGGCAGATGCTCCAATCTGGAGAGATGTTTTAAACTGGAAGGTTTTGTTTGGCCCTGAAGATTCAAAGCTTTAGTTTGTTTTCAAGGAAAATAGTTTGCTTAGAATCGAAGATTATTCATTAACTTTATCCGGCACTGACAAAAAAAAACTTCCGGTTTTGGAGAATGTTTCACTTCATTTAAAAGAAGGAACCTGCCTTGGCATTGCCGGAGAGTCAGGTTCAGGGAAGTCTGTGCTGGCAATGAGTATTCTGGGGTTGATGCCGAAAGCTTCAATAGTTGCGGCATCGGGGCGTATTTTTTTTAAAGAAAAAAATTTACTTGAATCCAGCGAAAAAGAACTTAGAAAAATTAGAGGCAAGCAAATTGGTTTTATTTTTCAAGAGCCAATGACAGCAATGAACCCTCTTATGACTCTGTATCAACAGGTTGCAGAAATTATAGAAACTCACTGTTCCAAAGCAGACAAAGAAAAAGTCAAAGATGGAGTGATGAAAGCTCTTAAAACAGCCGGCTTTAAAGAACCCGAAAAGTTTTTACATTCTTATCCACATCAGTTAAGTGGGGGTATGCGGCAAAGAGCTATGATAGCCATAGGCATAGCGATGGAACCCGACCTGATAATTGCCGACGAACCGACTACTGCAATAGATGCCGGCCTGCAGGTGCAATTGCTTAAAGAGTTAAGAGGTTTTATAGATAATCAGAAAAAAGGTTTAATTTTTATAAGTCATGATCTTGGTGTTTTAAAAGCTGTTGCTGACGATCTGGCAATCTTGTATGCAGGTCACCTTATGGAATTTGCAAAGGTTAAAGACCTTATGAGCAAGCCTTATCATCCATATACCAGAGATCTCATTGCTGCTCTGCCAAGACTTGTCAGAGAAAAAAAAATGCCGGTGCCTATTCCGGGTAATTTGCCTCAACCCGACAATAAACCAACTGGTTGCGTTTATTCTGATCGATGTCGAAACAAACAAAAAAAATGTGTTGAGCAGCGCCCTCGGCCGCTCGAGATTGAAAAAGGGCGCTGGGTAAGCTGCTTTTACCCTCTTAACGGAGCAAGCCAATGAGCCGGGACAATCTACTTGAAGTAAAAAATCTGTCAAAAAGTTTCGAACTTGAGACCGGTTTGCTTTCAAGACTATTTGCTAAAGAAAAGAATAAATTGCAGGCGCTGGATTCTTTGAATTTCGATCTCAAAGAAGGGGAAACCCTGGGAGTACTTGGCGAAAGCGGCTCGGGAAAATCTACTCTGGCCCGTATCTTAATGGGTATTTATGCCCCTGATAGCGGTGAAGTATTGTATCGCGGTAAAAATATTTTTGCTTCTTTTCAACAAAAGACAGATAGATTACAGCTTTTGCAAAAAATGCAGATGATTTTTCAGGACCCATATAGTTCTTTAGACCCGAGAATGACGGTAAGGAAGATCATTTCGGAACCATTAAAAATTCATAAAAATATCTCTGCAGCCGAGGCAGAGAAAATATTGATCTCTTCTCTTGAAGAAGTTGGTTTAGACAAAAACTGCCTCGACAAATACCCGGCTGAATTTAGCGGGGGGCAGCGACAGCGAATTGGCATCTGCAGAGCAATGATACTTAATCCTGAGCTGATAATTGCTGATGAAGCAGTTTCGGCTTTAGATGTGTCGATTCAGGCACAAATCCTTGAATTGTTAAGCGGATTGCAGGCTCAAAGAAATCTTGCCATGATTTTTATTTCTCACGATGTCGCGGTAGTACGCCAGATTTCAGACAGGATTATTTTGCTCTACAAGGGAAATCTGGTTGAACAATTCTCATCTGAATGTCTGCTCAGCGACCCGGTGCATCCCTATACTATCGATCTTTTGAATTCGGCCATCTATTTAAGAGAGGGGAATGCTCTTAATGAATCAGGCTTTGAAGCAAAATCTTTCCCTGTTGCAAAAAGAGGTTGTTGCTATAAAGAGATATGCAGGAGCTATGACGAAATTTGTGACCAGGAGCCGCCGGAAATTGAAGTTCATGCCGGACATAAAGTAAAATGCTGGCTAGGGAAAAAAAGCTTAAATAAAAATTAAACTTCGAAATCAGGCTTTCGATGGCAGTGTAGAGAAAAATTCTCCCCAAAATGTACATAACTTTCGTTGACTTACTATTTAGGCTCGTTTATAATCGTAAACTTATAAATCCAATTTGTCTTTGTGGAGGTCATTCCATGAGCGTTACTTGGCAACCGTCCAGGATGTTTCTACCTTTTATGGTATTAATCCTGAGTCTGGTTTCGTCTATCCCCCTGGCAGCTCAGGTGCAAAATGCCCCTGTAACTGCTATTCAGCCTACAGAAGCTGAAGATGAAAACACATCCAGAGCGCCGCAGGCTGCTATGGATTCATCGTTACCCGGTGTGGAAAACACCAGTGAACAAACTCAGAGCAAAGATGCTTCAGTGGCTCAAACAGCCGAAGTTTCGGGAAGTGTCGGCACTGAGGTCAGTGAAGGCAATGAAAGCAGCCCTGATGCGGTAGCTCCTACGTCTGCTGCTGCTGCAAAGGTTAAAAGTGCAAAAGGTGTTACCGTTAAACAGCCGGCTACAAATATTCCCGGCGCGAAACAAGTTGATGAAAAAAAAGCACCGGTTGTAAAGCATTGGCTTTATAAATACCTCGATGTTGATCGCCTGAATGTTTTGATTATCATTATTTTCCTGTTGGGATTTGTTTCATACTTTACATTTCATGCCCAGCGCGGAAAAGAACTTTTCATCAGAAGAATAAGCGGCTTGTCTGCTCTTGAAGATGCCGTTGGTCGTGCAACCGAAATGGGACGTGGTGTTTTGTATATTCCCGGAATCATGGACATGGATGACATTCAGACCATCGCCGGGGTTACCATTCTCGGTCAGGTTGCAAAGAAAACCGCAGAATATGACACTCCGCTTTATGCACCAATGACAAGATCTTTTGTTATGTCGGTTGCTCAGGAAATTGTAAAGCAGGCCTACCTTGAAAAAGGTCGTCCGGATGCTTACCGACCTGATCGCATTAACTACCTTACAGATGATCAGTTCGGTTATGTTGCCGGGGTAAGTGGTATCATGATGCGTGATAAACCGGCTGCATGTTTTTATCTGGGAACATTTTACGCTGAGTCTTTGATTCTGGCAGAAACCGGTAACTCGGTTGGTGCGATTCAGATCGCGGGTACTGCCGAGCCTTCTCAGATTCCTTTCTTTGTTGCTGCATGTGACTACACTTTGATCGGTGAAGAACTTTTTGCAGCTTCCGCTTATCTTTCAAGAAATCCAAAAGAAGTTGGTTCTTTGAAGGGTCAGGATGTAAGCAAAATAATTATTATCTCTTTCATTATTATTGGTACTGTTTTAATTTCAGTTGCTCAGACTGATATAGGTGTTGAATATGGTATCAATCAACTTGCAGATAATTATATGAAGCTGTTTAAGTGAGGTCAGAATATGCTATTTGTTAAACGAACTTTACCACTTATGATCACTTTTTGTACCGGCATTGTCATGATTCTGGCGTTCTTCAGCGGGCCTGCGTTTCCGACTATTAACGCCCTTGAAGAGATTTTTCCAAAATGGATTCAGATCATCATGTCATTTACCATGGTACTTGGTGCAATAAGTCTTTTAAATGTTAACTTGAAAAAAATTGCGCGTAAATCAGACGGTTATGGTTACAGTATTTGCCTGGTTATCGGCTTTATTGCCATGTCAATTCTTGGTTTTATGTCAGGCAGCTGGCCAATGTTTGAAGACCCGATCAATATCGGTGAGAAATACTGGCTCTTCTCGGATAACAATGTTACCTCGAAGCATGTAACCGTTGTCGAACTTGGGAAAAATGATGACGGTGGCCAGGTTGTCACCGTTGAAGACCTGGAAGGAAATAAAGAAATCGCTGCTGCCAATAAACTTAGAGGCGGAGTGATGGCCTGGTTTTTCTGTGCCCAACAGGTTCTATTCCAGGGTATTTTTAAAGCGGCACAGGCTACAATGTTCTCATTGCTGGCATTCTTTGTTGCATCAGCCTCTTTCAGGGCATTTCGTATTAAATCAAAAGAAGCGGTATTGTTAATGGGAGCGGCTTTTATCGTTATGCTGGGAAATGTGCCGGTTGGCAATATTGTTACCCATTGGTTTTCATACATTCCATTTATTGGAAAATATGTAAATATTTCAGCTTTAAAAGACTGGATCCTGGCTTACCCAAGCTCTGCCGCTCAGAGTGCCATCTTGATTGGCGCAATGCTTGGTTTTATTTCTGCTTCTATGAAGATTATTCTTGGGGTTGAGCGTTCTCACCTCGGTGGTGAAGGCTAAGGAGGAATACCATGGATTTCTTGATTAATTTAAAAAATATAGATCGTCGCTGGGTGTTCCTTTTTGTTGCACTGGGAGTTGCCCTGCCGATGATTTTTCAAATGGGTTTTCCGGTTTTTCCCGGAGAAGCTGTCAAAGGCTTATATAATTTTGTCGACGAGCTTCCCGAAGGGCAAAGATGTTTTCTGTCGTTCGATTATGATCCGGCTTCGGAACCTGAGTTGGCGCCCTCAGCTACAGCGCTTTTAATTCATATGTTCCGAAAAAATCTCAAACCTATCTGCGGAGGCAACTGGCCTCTCGGTGGTGAAATGGCCGAAGCAGCCCTTGCCCAGGCCGTTAAAGTTTACGAAAAGACTTACGACAAATTCAAAGCCGAAGGTAAACTTGCACCTGGTGCAAAGCCCAAGCTTAAAAAAGGTACCGACTATATAAACGTAGGTTTCAAGCCGGGCGCCATTATTCATGTTAAGGCTCTGGCCAATGACTTTATGGGTCCTTATCCCTCAGACAGGGAAGGCAATCCGACCAGAAAAATGCCGATTTTTCAGACTGAAGACGGTAGCAGGTTCTCAATGGAAGACATAGGCATTATTATGAGCTTCACTGCCGGAACCGGCGGGATCGAAGCGTTTATTAATGTTGCCGGTGACCACAAGCGTCCTATGGCGGCTGCCTGTACATCTGTAAATATTCCCAGATTTGTCACCTATATGCAGACCGGCCAGCTTGAAGGCATAACCGGCGGTTTACCTGGAGCTGCCGAATATGAAGAACTTATCGGATATATGGGACGTGGAAAAGAAGGTATGGCACCTCAGTCTATGTCACATTTGATTATCATGTTTTTCATTATTATTGGTAATATTGCTTTCATAGCTGAACAAAGAAAAGCAAAGAAGAAAGCATAAGGAGATTATTGATATGACTACATTGGCAATTTCTACCTGGCTTGGGGCTTTTATAACCCTTTGCTGTTTCAGTTTCCTTGTAAAAGATAATCCATTCTATCGCCTGGCTGAACACTTATTTGTGGGTGTTTCGGCCGGCTACTTTTTCTCGATGATTTCATTTCATCAGGTTATTAAACCCAATCTGCTGGCAAAGATTGCTCCATCGCTTTTTGCATCAGGAGCAGCAGCTTCCAACCCCGCAGAGTTGGCTTATATTATTCCCGGGCTTCTGGGTTTGTTAATGTTGTTTAAGCTTAGTCCAGCTTATTCCTGGGTCAGTCGTTTTACCATATCTTTTGTTATGGGTGTTTCTACCGGGCTGGCAATTGTTTATTCAACTCAGCAGATGCTTATACCACAGGTCGCAAAAGCAATTAGACCATTGGCTGTTGCCGGCGATTATATGCAGAGTTTCTCAAATCTGGTTCTGGTAATTGGTTCAATAACCTGTTTGTTTTACTTCTTCTTTTCAACCGAGCACCGCGGCCCTGTTTACGGCAATCTAAGCCGTGTAGGTATCTGGTTTCTGATGGTAAGTTTCGGCGCAGCGTTCGGAACGACTGTGATGGGTCGTATTTCTCTGCTGATCGGTCGATTTCAGTTCCTGTTATCTGACTGGTTACATATAATATAAGGCGAATTTATATGGGCATGTGGACAATTCCGGAAAGCCCGGAAGAAAATACTAAATTCACTGACGAAGAAATTGATGAGTTTATCAATTTGCTTGCCGATGGGGTAGTTCGTCGTCGAATGAGTGTTCCTGCGGTTATGGCTCTGGAAATGTGCAAGCCCTTGTCGCTCATAGGTCATAGTACCCTTATATTGTTTGGCCCTATACTTGAAACGATTATTGATCCGGTCAAGATGGAAAAACTGCAGGCGATTGCCGCAGATCGTAAACGAATAGAACAGCTTATCGTTGCCATCGAAGACCTGGAAAAGCTTAAAAAGGACAGTAAGGAAGGTGAATCACGTGAGCAAAGGTGATATTCAAAGTATCCTGGCTACGGATTGTGGTAGTACAACCACTAAGGCAATTCTTATCGAAAAGCGTGACGGTGTTTTCAGACTCATTGTCAGGGGTGAAGCCCCGACTACGGTTGAAGCACCGGTTGAAGATGTTACTCAGGGCGTGCTCAATGCTGTATCTGAAGTTCAAGAACTTGCCGGAAGGCAGATTTTAACCGATGATGGAACGGCAATTATAAAACCGCTTAACGACAATAAAGGCGTAGATTTATACGTCTCAACCAGTTCGGCCGGTGGCGGCCTTCAGATGATGGTTTCCGGTGTTGTTAAAACAATGACCGGAGAATCGGCAACTCGAGCTGCTCTTGGTGCCGGAGCTATTGTTATGGATGTTCTGGCAATTAATGACGGTAGACTCCCTCATGAGAAAATTCAGCGAATCAGGCATTTAAGACCTGATATGATTCTGCTCTCCGGCGGTATCGATGGCGGAACAACCTCTCATGTTGCAAAACTGGCAGAAATTATAGCTGCAGCAAACCCGAAAGCACGACTAGGTGTAAGTTATCAGCTGCCGGTTTTGTATGCGGGTAACAACCAGGCAACAGACCTTATAAAAGAGCGTCTTGCAGACAAAGTCTCGCTTGATATAACCGATAACCTCAGACCTACTCTTGAACAAGAAAACCTGATGCCGACTCGACAGAAAATTCAGCAGCTGTTTCTTGAACATGTTATGAGTCATGCTCCGGGTTATCCGCATCTTATGGAATTAACCGATGAAGATATTATGCCTACTCCAGGCGCAGTCGGCGATATTATGCAGCTTATTTCCAAAAGAAAAGGCATCAATGTCGTTGGTGCAGACATCGGCGGCGCGACTACAGATGTTTTCAGCGTATTTGGCGGAATTTACAACAAGTCTGTTTCTGCAAACTATGGTATGAGTTATTCAATCAGTAATGTTTTTGCTGAAGCGGGAATTGATAAAATCATGCGCTGGGTTCCTTTCGATATGGAAGAAGCCGATTTGCGTAACCGCGTTAAAAATAAAATGATCAGACCTACCACCATTCCTTCTTTGTTGCAGGAATTGATGGTTGAGCAAGCCTGCGCCCGTGAAGCTTTAAGATTGTCATTCGATCAGCACCGTTCATTAGCTGTCGGTCTGAAAGGTGTTCAACAGGAAAGAACTATCGGCGATGTTTTTGATCAAAGTATGACGGGTGAAACCCTGGTTAACCTTAAAGAGCTTGATATGCTTATAGGTTCAGGCGGTGTTCTTTCACACGCTCCAAGAAGGCAGCAGACGGCAATGATGTTAATTGATGCTTTCATGCCCGAAGGAATAACCATGCTGACTGTTGACTCCATCTTTATGATGCCTCAGCTTGGTGTTCTGGCTAAAGTTCATGAAGATGCAGCAATGAGCGTTTTCGAAAAAGACTGTTTAATTTATATTGGAACCTGTATTGCACCGGTCGGCAAGGTCAAAATGGGTGAAGCGGTAATGGAAGTTACTCTTACCATGCCCGATGGCGAAAAGAAAAATATTACCTGCAAAGGCGGGGAACTGAATGTTGTGCCATTGAAAGTCGGTGAAAAGGCAGACTTGTTTATCAAACCAAGATGGGGATTTGATCTTGGCGAAGGTGATGGTAAAGAAATAGAGGCTAAAGTAGATGGCGGAGTTGTCGGACTTGTTTTTGATACCCGCGGAAGGCCTTTTACCTTACCAAAAGATAAATCGAAACGTGTTGAACTGGTGAAATCATGGTATAAAGCCATGGATCTCTATCCTGGCCTGTGATAGAAAGGATGGTTGCTAATGGCTAGTGCTTATACTCCCGGATTAAAAATTGTTGGTAAAACCCTTGTAGAAAAAGATCGTCGTTTGCCAATGCTTGGAAAAGTGCATGTTAAAAAAGGTGATAAGGTTACTGCCGAAGATGTAGTTGCCTCTACTGATCTGCCCGGTAATGTTTACCCTTTGAATCTGGCAAATATGCTGGGTTGTGAGGCAAAAGAAATTAATCTTTTTCTGGTAAAAAAAGAGGGCGATGAAATAGCAAAAGACGAAATTATTGCCGAAACTCAAGGTCTTTTCGGTTTCTTTAAAACCCAGATTAAGGCTCCCATAACCGGAACGATAGAAAGTCTTTCTGATGCTACCGGTCAGGCTATCTTGCGTGAGCCGCCCATACCTGTCGAAGTAAATGCTTATGTCGATGGCTTCATTGATGATGTATACGAAGATGAAGGTGTCAAGGTCGATACAGTTGCCACATTCGTGCAGGGAATTTTTGGAATCGGTCCAGAAGCAATTGGTGAGCTTGAAATGGTCGCCCAATCGCCTTCAGATATTCTTAACAAAGAAGACATAAAAATTGAGCATAAAAACAAAATTATTGTTGGTGGCTCTCTTGTAACGGCAGATGCTTTAAGCAGAGCTGTCGAAGTTGGAGCAGCCGGGGTTGTGGTTGGCGGTTACGATGCCAATGATCTCAAGGAATTTCTTGGCTATGATCTTGGTGTTGCAATTACCGGAACCGAAGAAAAAGGCATAACCCTTGTTGTAACAGAAGGGTTTGGGCAAATAAATATGGCTCAAAAAACCTTTGATCTGCTAAAAAACTGTGAAGGCAAAAAGACTTCTATTAATGGCGCAACCCAGATCCGCGCCGGAGTTATGCGGCCTGAAGTTGTGATCCCAATCGAAGGGGCCTCTATCGACAGTGCTCCTCAGGTTTCATCAACTGGAATGCAGATTGGCAGCATGGTGCGTATTATTCGTGAACCACATTTCGGTGAAGTTGCAAAAGTGGTAAATCTTCCGGAAAAACCAACCAAAATACCTTCAGAAGCAAAAGTTCGCGTCGTCGAAATTGAGACCCTCAAGGGCGGCGAAAAAATGGTATTACCAAGAGCTAATGTAGAAATAATCGAAGAATAATGAACGAAAAAAATACGGAAATTAACGCAGAGCAGCTTAAAAAAGAAGTTAAAGAAGAGCTTTTAAAGCGAGAAATACTTATGGGGCTCGAAGAAGACGAAATAGATCTTTTTGAGCTGTTCAGAGTATTGGTAAAGCACTGGAAACTTGTAATAGTTTTTCCTTTTCTTGTTGCAGTAGCAACTGCATTATACAGTTTGACGTTGTCTAATCATTTCAAGTCCAGTGCTACCATTTTCGTTCATTCAGGTGGCGGAAAAATGCAGTCTCTGTTAAGCAGTCTGCCTCTGGGGGGCATGCTTGGTAGCGCAGGCGGCGGTGGCTCTGCCGAATACCTTATGGCTTATCTTAAAAGCCGAACTATGACCGATAGAATCATAAAACGTTTCGGTATAGCCACTCATCCTGCTATTGTCGGCGAGAATCCGCCCGAAGAAATAATTTACGATAAAACCGTTAAAAAGGTGAACAGCATTGTTTCGGTAGATAAAGACAAGGACGGGCTTATAACCGTAGGTGTTGAAACCCTTGATCCAAAGGTCTCTGCCGAAATAGCCTCGGCTTATCTCGATTTTCTGGCCAGCTTTGCAAGTGGACCGCAAAGAGAAAAGAGACTCTTTATTGAAAGACAGCTGAAAAAAGTTCGTAAAGAACTTGTTGCAGCTGAAAACGAGCTCAAAAAATTTCAAAGCAAGCATAAAGTGTTTTCTATGGAGCAGCAGGCCAGCGCTCTTATAGATAAGCTTGCCAAACTCGAAGCCGAAAAGGTTGAAGCCGAAATCAAGCTTAATATGCAGAACAGTTTGCTTAAAGCCTCAGGAAATGTGCCCGAGCTGGTAAAAATAGAAGGACAGAAAGTTTCTGAAGAAGCTCGCTTGAATTCTATCGAAAAAGAGATTGCACTTACCGAAGAAAAACTGGTAGACATACCCGACCTTTCACTTGAATTTGTCAGATTAAAGCGTGATCTCAAGGTTAAAGAAAAGGTTTTCGGAGTTTTAACCGAACAATATGAAATGGCTAAGATTACCGAGGCCGAAGAAGTAAATCAATTTGAAGTTATTGACGAGCCTGTTCCACCAGAACTCAAATCTAAACCCCGCAGATCTATAATGGTTATTCTTGCGGGCCTCAGCGCCGGAGTTTTAGGTGTTTTCGCATCTTTCCTCATCGAGTTTATTAATCGACGAAAAGAGCAGGAAAGAAAAAGCCCGGCCCGAACCGAATCGGTATAAAGTTCGCTTAATTCGGAGCTATTAATTGCAGCAGAAAGCCAGTTTATTTGCATGGTTCAAAAATACCATCGAAAAGCGGTTTTCTGCTGCTTTTCCTGAAACTCCTTATGAAATTCTGCTTGAATTAGCTGCGCCCGAATATATTTTAGCCTGGGCGAAAGATCTGCAAGATAGCAGCTTCAGTCTTAAATTGAGCAAAGGACATGATATTCCCGATTTAGAAAGCCGGGTTAAGACGCTGAAAAGAAATTCAGGTCAGTATTACACGCCCGATGTTTTTGCCGAGCAAATACTCAATAAAATTGAGCCTGATTTAAAAGGCAAAATGCTGGACCCAGCTTGCGGTGATGGTAGTTTTTTGCTCGCAGTTGCAAATAGACTGAAGTCCAACAACGATAAAACAAAATTTTTAAATAGACTTTTTGGTTATGACATAGATAATCAGGCTTTACTTGTATGCCTTGGCCGATTGCTTTCTTCTTTTCCAAAAGCCGGGTGGCCTGTCTTGCGATGTGAAAATTTTCTTACTACTTCAATTAAAACAAAATTTTCTTTAATTCTTGGGAATCCTCCCTACAAAGTAAATCTTTCCCAGCAGCTTAAAAACTATCTGCTCAAAACCTACAAAACGACAGAGGGCGAAAAAGATCTTTATACATTTTTTATTGAAAAATCAATTGAAATGTTAAAAAAACAGGGAAATCTGCTATTTTTGACGTCTCATACTTATTTGGTAAACCATCAATGCAAGGCAATTCGCAAACATGTTTTCGCCAACCGGGTAAAAAATATTTTTTTATTACCCGGCAGATTTTTTCCCAAAGCTCCGGGCGTGTTGCCCGTTGTTACTCACCTGGTAAAACAACCTGCCCAAAAAGCCGGTATTGTTAAAATTCATAGTGATTACAAAAGCGATGGAGTTTGGAAAAATTGCCACCGGGCTGAGTTAGCTGAGCTTGTCGAAGGCAAGGGGCTCAGACAAAGCATAGTGCCCGCGGCATTAAAAGAAATCTTTGCTTTTTGGGAGCAAAAATTTCCAACTTTAGGAAGCCTTTGCAAGGTCGGGGTCGGCATCCAAGAAGCCCAGAAAAGAAAGGGAACGGTTTCAAAGTTTGTTTATGACCAGAAATTGGCCGATAATTTTCGTCCGGTTTTAAAAGGAAAAGAGATAACTCCATTTAAAATTAACTGGAATGGCAAATATATAGATTATGGTAAACATCTTGCCTATGCAGGTAAACCCGAAATTTTTGCGGGGAATAAGCTGTTATACCAGAATATTCGTAATGAAAAATTAAAAATACGTATTGTGGCCGCACTTGATGAAAAAGGTTTTTACCCCAAAAATTCTTTATCATTTATTTTGTCAGAAAATAAAAGAATTTCGTTATTGTATTTGGAAGCTGTCTTAAACAGTCTTTTGGTTAATGCATGGTTTAGCGGCAATTATCACAGTTTTCATATAACGGTCTCACAAATCAGGTCAATTCCCTTGCCAATACCTGATGAAAAAACAAAAATGCAAATCGAAACATCTGCAAAACGTTTAAAAAAAATCGATATGTCAGATGATAAATACAAAAAGGAATTTAATAGATTGAATCAGCTGGTTTGTTTCGTTTATACCGGCAATGAAAGCCAGCAACTGTTAAAAGATTGCGATATTTTTCTTGAACAGGCTGCCGGGTTATGATAGATTGTTAGCACTCTGATAATAAGAGTGCTAAACTCTGCTTTCTAATTCAGGAGGAAAGGTAAATGCCTACCTATAGTTATAAATGTAAAAAATGCAATAAAGTATTTGATGCCTTTCATTCAATGTCCTGTAAAGATCCACAGCATTGCCCGGATTGTAACGGGGTCGGTCAGAAGCTGATGTCAGCCAGCTCGGTTATTTTTAAAGGGTCTGGTTTTTATTCGACTGATTATCGCGACTCCGGTTATCTTGAAGCGAAAAAGAGAGATAACGAGTCTGCAAAATCAAAAGATGACAAAGGCAAGGAAAAAAGCGGAGAGAAAAAAGAGGCTAAACCTTCATCTGAATCAAAAAGCGACACATCTACTTCAACTAAAAGCGATACAACGGTTCCGTCCGCAGCCTTTTTATAATATAAAAATTAAAAAAAAAAGCGGCTCGAGACGAGCCGCTTTTTTATTTGGTGGTTGAGCGTTAGTCGCACTGGGGCACTTTGTATCCTCATGTGCCCCAGTATTAGGGCATCCTGCCCGTCAAAACCACCAAAGAACAGTTACCTGGTCCCTTCGACTTCGCTCAGGGACCGCGCAATATGTCATTGCGAGGAGAGTAGGTCAGATCGGCTGATCTGGCCGAAGCCGACGAAGCAATCTCTTAACTTATGATAATCGCGATGATTTTACCTGTTGTTTCAGCCGGCAAATAAAGATAAAATTGAATCATAAAAAACTATGCGAAATCTCAGGGAAAAAGAAATAATTTCACGGCTTTACAGCACCGAACCCGATGTTAGAAAAGAAGCCGTGTATCGAATTTTGTTTGATCGTCGGCACAATCTAATTCCCGACCTCAAAGAAGCCGCGATATACGAAAAGAACGAAGAAATCGCCATATTGATTGCCCAGACCTGTCTTACTCTTGAAGCTTTTCCGCGAGACCCGTCTTTAGAACGCCAGATCCTCGAGCATTTACAGCGAAAGTCCGGAACCACAGAAATGAATCAGAAAATGTGGGAATACCTGGCAACCCATGGCAGTAGTCAGATGTTGATAGCAACCATGGGCGCAATGGGAGAAACAATACCAACAAAAGCACACGACTTTATGGATGCCTGCCTAAACCACATTGACCCGGAAGTTAGAGCGATGGCATGCCAGGTAGCAGTTAACAGTGGCAGACCTACCCATTTTGCTCAGGTGCTGAACCTGGTAACTGATGCGGATAAGCTTGTTTCTGAAACTGCTTTTAAAGTAATTAAAGCTCTGCCTTCGGAACAGATGAAAATTATTCTGGATTATGCTTTGGGTTCTCCGGATGAATGGGTTTTGCAGAATGTTGCCCCTTTTCTTCCATTGTTAATAAATAATGATCTTAGAAAAGTTATTGCCAAGGTTCAGTATCATAACCATCCTCTGGTTGCAAAAAAAGCAAGAGAAGCCTTAAAGGAACTTGATTCCATTCCTTTTGTAAGTAAGCGAAAGCGAGAAAGACTTCAAAAAAATAAGATAGAGAGCAAAGCAGATGCCTCTAAAGATAAGGCCCAGGCCCAGGCTGACGAAAAAAAAGACGGGGAGTTCGTCTCGTTCAAACAGGAAATGGAAGAAAAAAGACGAAAGCGCATGGAAGAAGAAGAAAAGAAACGAGCAGAAAATGAAAAAATTGAAGCAGAACTTGCTCAGACCAGCCCCGAAGAAATACAAGATTTTGCTAATTCGGTAGAGACATTTTCTGATGAAGCAGAGGATAAGACAGACGAGAAAGATACCGAAGAGTTGGTTATAGAAAAAGATGACGCCCTGAAGGAAAATCTTGAATTTGAAAAAGAGCAGAGTGCAATCAGCGAAATAGATGATAACGCAGAGATTATAGAGGCAGAACCACAAAAAGAAAACGATGAGAAAAAACTAGAAGATGACTCGGTTGTTGCGAATAAGGCTGATGATGATTCACTCGCTCAATCTGAAGCAGAGGAACAATCTTCTAAAAAGCACGAAAGTTCCCAGATTGAAAGCGTTGAAATAGAGAATGTAGATTTTGAAGAAATCAGTCAACAGATAGATGATAGTGGCACAGAAGAAATTGAAATTCAGAATGAATTAGCTCTGCAAGAAGCTGCTGAAGTCCAAAAAACAGACGAAAACCAAAAAACAGAAGAAGCCAGTGAAAAAGAAGTAAAGAACGCTTCTTTAGAAGATCAAAAGGGCGATATAAAAGAATCAGTATCTGAAAAGGCTGAGGCGGAAGTTGAAAAAAAAGAAGAGCAAAAAGAAGCGACTACTATCAAACCGCCGCCCAAAAAATTACCAACAGATGCTCCTGAAAAAAAGACAAAGTCAAAAGAGCGACCCGCCAGAGAAAGCAAAAATTTAATCAAAATCCAACCAATTCCTGCGGCTCAAACTATTATCTCGAGATTTCCTTCTTTTATTTCAACGCCTTTCTCGGTGCTTTTTAAACCTGCATCGGAAGAGCAACTGCTAAACGTTATAAACAAAGTCAGCGATAATCTGATTGCCTATCTTAATTTGTGTTTTTTGCAATCTTGTATGTTTTTTGCTCCGCCCTCAGCAATGCTTGAAAAAAGCGTTAAAGACTGTCTTAAAGGTCATTTGATCGGGCCAACCGCTTTACGTTGTCTGCATAATTTTGCTTTGGCAATGAAGCAGTCAAAAGAAAACCCGGTATTTTTTACCTTTTCTTTGTCCAAAATTCTTTCCGACTCATCTGATACTAACCCTTTAATGATGTTGCGCGAACTACGCGAGTATTTGAAGCAGCCTATCGAGCCTTTGAACGAAACTATTCCCCAGGCAGTTGAAGGGCTTGCTGAAATTTTGCGGGGTACTAAATCAATTTTAAACAATTCAATAGTTATGAAGACGCCTAAAGGTACCAAAGTGCCTTTTGCAGATCTGACCGGGCCTCTTGCCGTTGCCCTGAAACCTGATAAAAGACCAGGCATAGAATTGCCTGAGTCTGAGCTGGTAGTATTATCACGAGATGGAACCGAGGCTTTCGGCCTTTTTCCATACTTTAAATATGCAAATCGCAGAATGTATTTCTCCAAGCCTGGCAAAGAAGAATTCGCAATTCTCCTCGAAAGACTCGAAGTAGAACTTTAATTAATTGCCTCACCCAAAGCCGCTAAGGCAAAAAGAAAACTCGTGCTCGTGCTCGTGCTCAGCGAAGCGGTAATCGTCATCGTAATCGTGGGGCATAGTGCATCCTCAGGCGCCCCAGCATTAGGGCATCCTGCCCGTCATCGTTGTCGAATCCTGAAAAAAAACATCTCGCCAAGCCGCAAAGAGCGCTAAGAATTTAAACCACAGAGATCACCGAGATCACAGAGCTGATTTCTTAATCTTTTTCAGCCATTGTTCCCTTCATTAATAACAGGGTAGAAAAACACTGGTGCTTTTCTACCCTGTTATTAATGAAGGGAAAGCCGGACGGTGAAACCGCCGGCTGATTGTCCAAAGGACAATCCAAGGCTGAAAAAGATCCTCTGTGCACCTTTGAGGACTCTGTGGTTTATAATCTACTATGAATTTGAAATGAAAAAATCCGAAGCTTGTTGAAACATTTCTTTATTGCGGACTTAGCGAACCTGGCGATCTTTGCGAGATGCACTTTTTTTATTTGATTTCTTCTTTGTGAACCTCGTGGCTCTGAGGCTTAGCGTGATGCATATTCTTTCTTGAGAGCAGCTGATAGCAGTTAACACGCATGTTGCTGGGAATTTAAGGTAAATTTGCTATTTAAATTGCATCAGCGTAAAATTAGAGTCAAGAACACTGCATTCAGAGGTAAACAATGGCTTCAACTCGAAAACTTGTCAGTTTTGACTGGGCGATGAAACGGCTTTTACGCAGTAAAGCCAATTTTGATATTTTAGAAGGTTTTCTGACTGAGTTGCTTGGCAATAAAATCACCATTGTCGAGATTCTTGAAAGCGAAAGCAACAAAGAAACATCACATGATAAATTCAGCCGGCTCGATTTAAAATGCAAAACCCACAAAGGCGAAATAATTTTAATTGAGGTTCAATATCAAAGGGAAATAGACTTTTTGCAGCGGGTTTTGTTCGGGGTTGCCAAAGCCATAACCGAGCACTTTAAAGAGGGTCAGAAATACTCTGAAATAGTTAAGGTTATTTCTGTAGCCATAGTTTATTTCGATCTCGGCAAGGGTAGCGATTATATCTATCATGGCACTACCACTTTTAAGGGCGTTCATAAAAACGAAGAGCTTACCCTGAGTCCGCTGCAGCGAAAATGCCTCAAAAAAGACCATCCTTCACAGCTTTTTCCTGAAATGTATGTAATCAAGGTCAAAAACTTTGACGATGTGGCAAAAAATACCCTCGATGAATGGATATATTTTCTCAAAAACGGAAAAATCAAAGACAATTTCAAGGCTAAGGGCTTAAAAAAGGCGCAAAAAAAGCTCGACATTTTAAAAATGAGCGATAAAGAGCGCCAGGAATACGAAGCTTACCTTGCCGATCTCAGTTACCAGGCCAGCATGGTTGACTCAACTTATGGTGTCGGCAAATTCGAGGGCCTTGAAGAAGGCCGCAAAGAAGGCCGCAAAGAAGGCCGCAAAGAAGGCCTTGAAGAAGGTATAGAAAAGGGTGATCAATTAAGATGCGAGAAAATTGCTCTTAAAATGATTGCCAGGGGCAAGTCTTTTGAAGAAATAAGTGAAATTACCGAGCTTTCTATTAAACAAATCGAACAGCTGGCAGAAAAGAACAAAGTCTCAGAACCAACCGGCAAATATAAAGCAAAGCGAAAAACCAAAAAAACCCGCAAAAAATAATTGCCTCACACAAAAGAAAAATCGTGCTCGTGCTCAGCGAAGCGGTTATCGTAATCGTTGCATTGGGGCGCACTGCATCCTCAGGTGCCCCAGCATTAGGGCATCCTGCCCGTCATCGTTGTCGAATCCTGAAAAAAACATCTCGCCAAGCCGCAAAGAGCGCAAAGAATTTAAACCACAGAGATCACTGAGGTCACCGAGTTGTTTTTTTCTTTTTCTGCCCTTGATTGTCCATGGGACAATCAGCCGGCGGTTTCACCGTCCGGCTTTCCGTTTGTCAGCAAGGGTTCAGAAAAACACCAGTGTTTTTCTGAACCCTTGTTGACAAACGGAACAATGGCTGAAAAGATTCTCTGTGCAGCTCTGCGGGCTCTGTGGTTAAAAATATACTAAGAATTTGTAATGAAAAAGTCTGAAGCTTGTTGAAATATTTCTTCGTTGCGGACTTAGCGAACCTGGCGATCTTTGCGAGATGCACTTTTTTTATTTTATTTCTTCTTTGTGAACGCCGTGGCTCTGAGGCTTAGTGTGATGCATTTTCATTCTTAAAAGCAGTCGATTTTTCTTTGGCCGGGAATTACTGATCTAAAATTGGTTGTTTGCACGCAATGCGGGTGATAATATTAATAAGATGAAAAAGGCAATAGTTTTCTTTTTATTTTTCCTGGCATTGCCGCAGTTTTTGCATGCTTTTGATCAGAAACTTATTGAGCGCTTTTTTCCCAGAGAAAAACAGTTCTTGAGCTTTAATCGCACTCTCAGGGTTAAATTGCCGGATATGAAATTTCGGCAGGCTGAAGTGTCAGACTTTAATCAGGCAGTTGAATACAACAATCAGGGGCTAGAGGAGTTGCGAAATAAAAATTATAAGGCTGCAGAAACCTATTTTTCCCGGGCATGCAAACTAGCGCCTGGAGAGAAGGGCTTCTGGAACAACAGATTGTTGGCAGCAAGAAAAATAGAAGGCAAGGCCGTTTTAGCCGTTGAGCTTGCCAGAAAGGTTATGGCTCTTGATCCGGAAAATTCTCAAGCTGCTCAGATAGCTGGATTAATTTTGCTCAACGACATGGAACGCCCATTAGATGCAATTGCATTCTTAAACTATGCACTCGAAAGAGACCAGGAAAACGTATCGCTTGCTGTGGCGCTTGCAACCGCTTATGAAAATGCCGGTTATAAAGAAAGCGCTTTTAATATTCTAAAAAATACTGCTTTTACCAGCACAAATGATGCCTACCCTCATTATATGCTTGGTTTACATTACCTTGAGCGGCAAGACTATAACCCTGCGATAAGAGCTTTTGAAGCGGCAATGCCACTTGATAACAAAGGCTACTCTCATGATGCCTGGATAAGAGCCAGGTTTTATGCAGGGCAGCTTGATGGGCTGGCAAATGAATGTAAAAAGGTTTTGCGCAGATTTTCAAACCTTTTGAATAAAGAAAGTCTGGAAAGAATTTTATTTGCCCTTGAACCCCAGGATTTCAGACTCGAAGAAAAAATTAAGGTCAGGGTAACCCGGCCTTCAAATATTGAGAGGCTTGATTTTCTGGTAAAGCCTGTGCCCGATATTGAGTCACATCAGAGCGCTAAACTTGTGCAGGCTCAAATATTATCGGGGGGATCAAACAGCAGAGCTAGAATTACTGAAAAAAAATCTAATGGCTACTTGAGACTCTCTGTACCAAAAGAATATATAAAGCCTGATTTCACTCTCAAGCTTGTCTACAGAATCAAGACCAGGCCACTACTTGCAACCGATATGGCAGATCAAAGCATAAGTGTTCCTGCAATCGATTACAATAATTTAAGCGAAAAGTATGCAGTTAACAATTCTTTGCTTGCGCTTATGGCAGACAGAATCGAGCGAAGAGGCGGCAATTATGTGCAAACAGCTACTATTGCCGTTAATGATGGGTTGAAATATAAAGAAAATTTTAAGGATTATTCGGTTGAATGGGCCTTTAATAATCCTGACAACTGTGATTGTACCGAATATTCCCGCATGCTGGCAGCGCTGTGTTTGCGTAAACAAAAACCTGCCAGAATGGTGACCGGCTTTCTGGTTAAACCTGAATTAATGGGGCAAGAGACCTCTATTGGTCATGCCTGGTGTGAAGTGTTTTTCCCCCGTCGCGGTTGGATCCCGATAGATCCAACTTTGCAATCTTCAATGAAGTGGGCTTACTTTGGCAATCTTTTAAGCGATCAAATTTATTTTGGCGAGGCAGTTGACGACGTTTCACGAATAAGTATCGACTATACTTCAACCAGTTCAGACTTACAGGTCAGTCTGTCTAATACTTTTAAAATAACAAACTGGTAAATTTTATACAAAGAGTTGAGGCGATAATGAAAAATTTTAATAAAAGCGTTTTTAAACAATACGATATAAGAGGAATAGTTGAGAAAGACTTTTCAGAGGAATTCATATATAAGCTTGCCAGATCTTTTGCAGCTTATGTGGCCAATGAAAAAGGCAAGCCCGGCGAGCTACGCATGGCAATAGGGCGAGATGCCCGTCTTAGCGGTCCGCAATTGCAGGACTGGTTTACCAGAGGGCTTCTCGACTCAGGAGTCGATGTTATCGATCTGGGAATGTGTCCGACTCCTCTGGTTTATTATTCCATGTTCAAGCTCGATATTGACGGAGCCATCATGATTACGGGAAGCCACAACCCGCCTGAATACAACGGCTTCAAACTTGGTTTTAACAAAACTACTATTTATGGCGATCAAATTCAAAAAGTTCGCGAAATTCTCGAAAAAGAAAGCTTCATTGATGGAAACGGAAAGCAAAGTTCTTATAACATTATTGAAGCTTATATAGATTTTCAGATCAATAGACAGAAAGCCCTCAAAGAACAAGCAAATAAACCGAAGGTGGTTGTCGATGCAGGCAATGGCACAGCCGGGCTTGTTGCACCGCAAATTTTCAAAAAACTGGGTTGTGAAGTTATTGAATTATTCTGTGAGCCCGATGGCAATTTCCCAAATCATCATCCGGATCCGACAGTGGAAAAAAATCTGCAGCACCTTGTAAGCAAAGTAAAAGAGGTCGGGGCAGATGTGGGCTTTTCTTATGATGGCGATAGCGATCGGCTGGGAGTGGTCGATAACGAAGGCAATATTCTCTGGGGCGATGAAATTATGATTATTCTGGCCAGAGATGTTCTGCAAAGAAATCCTCATGCCACAATTATTGGAGAGGTAAAATGTTCGACCAGAATGTATCGCGAAATTGAAAATGCCGGCGGCAACCCGGTTATGTGGAAAACCGGGCATTCTTTGATTAAAAATAAAATGAAAGAAGCCAAAGCAATGCTGGCAGGCGAAATGAGCGGACACATCTTTTTTGCCGAAGAATTCTTCGGCTTCGATGATGCGATTCACGCATCACTCGAGATTGCCCGCATATCGGCTCAGGCAATGCCCGATAAATGCCCTGCCGATTTTTTAAGAGATTTACCTGAAGTTATTGTGACTCCGGAAATAAGAATAGATTGCGAAGAAAGCAAAAAGTTCAAAGTAGTTGATCAGGTTATAAATTTAATTCAAACCCATAATAAAAGTTTAACTGCACCGATTATAAGAAACATAAATTTAACCGATGGCATAAGAGTTGAGTTCGATAAAGGCTGGGGCCTTGTAAGAGCCTCAAATACTCAGCCAATTCTTGTTTCAAGGTTTGAGGCCGAAGATACAAGCAGCTTATCTGAATATAAGCAGTTCGTAGAAAATAAGATCAAAGAAGCAGAGGCGTTATTGTGAAAAAAAATATCCTGTCTCTGTTGCTTGTATTTGTTTTTTCTACGGTATCAGCTTTTGGTTGGCAATTTGTAGCCACCGGTGAAGAAATTACGGCCTCAAATGGTATAGTTGTGCTGGATCCTGACTGTTACAGTCGTGCCCAATTACAGGAGCTCGTAAATAAAGGACTTACTCCTGTAGCCTGGCTGAATGTTTGTGAGGTCGAAGACTGGCGTATTATGCCTTTAGACATTAGAGCCAAAAACTATGTCTTAGATCGGAAAAAATCACCCCAAAATCTTAAATTTGCCCGCTTTTATTCCCAGGCATTCACAAATATTCTTGTCAGTAGAGTGCGAGAATATATGTTGAAAGGCTTTGAAGGTATTTTACTGGCACGGGCAGATTATTTTAAACTCGTTTCTAACAATCCTTTAAATAAACGAATGATGTGGCAGCTTGTTTTAAAAATAACTGAGCAGGCTGCGAGATACAAAAGTGATCCTCTAATATTGCTTGAAGGTGAAACCTTTGTCGAAGAAACGTTAATAAACAATAAAATCGATGGTGTAATTACCAGCGGTTTATTCAATGATAAAAACGGTAAACATATTCATCCCTGGCAGCGCAAAAAGCGCTTAAAAAAAGTTGAGCCTTTATTAAATAATGATTGTTTGCTTTTGACAGTCGAAGCATCAAAAACCGGTCAGCAGAAATTATTTGTTAAAGAAAAGTGTAATGAGCTGGGTATCGATTATTGTTTTGATACAATACCACTTAAGATGAACAGGAGAGATTTTAATGGTAAATCGAAATGAACTGATTAAATATATTAATGAAATTTTTGCAGATTACAATTTTCCCGATTATTCATACAATGGCCTGCAATTTGAAGGAAAAGAAGAAATAAAAAAAATAATTGCCGGCGTTGATGCAACTGTTGAGTTCTTTGATAAGGCAATCAAAAAAAACGGTGATTTTGCATTTGTTCATCACGGCCTGTTCTGGAAAGGCGGAGAATGGACAAGCCTTAACCGCATAAAACAACGAATGGTTAAATCGCTTATGAAGGGCGATCTTAATCTTTTTGCCATGCATCTACCGCTTGATGCGCATTTGATTTTTGGTAATAATGCTCAAATGGCCAACTTACTTCAAGCAGAAGTAAAAGGCCCTTTTGGAGCAGGCAGAAATCCTGTGGGTGTACTTGCCAGACTCAAGCAACCTGTATCACTAAATGAGTTTAAAAATAAAATCGAAAAATTGATTGGCCCAATCAATACCAATCTGGATTTTGGTAAAGAAAAAGTTCAAAATATTGGAATTACTTCCGGCGGTGGCTGGAGCTCTGTAAATGCTGAGCAGGTTTATAACGGCGAAATCGATTTAATTTTAACCGGTGAAATTATTCACCAGGGGGTTGCAGCCTGCCGAGATGTAGGAGTAAACATGGTTTCGGCGGGACATTATGCGACTGAGGTTTTTGGAGTTCAAGCTCTGGCCAAACATCTGGCCGAAAAGTTCGCGCTGGAATATGAATTTATAGACCTGCCAACAGGACTATAATTATTTAAGATTCCTCACACCACCAAGCCTCAAAGCCGCAAAGAAATTAACCACAGAGCTCTCAGAGAATCACAGAGCATCTTTTTCAGCCGGCTGATTGTCCTGGGGACAATCAGCCGGCGGTTTCACCGCCCGGCTTTCCCGGCAGCAGCAAGCCCTCAGAAAAGCACTCATGTTTTTCTGAGGGCTTGCTGCTGCCGGGAACAAGGCTGAAAAAGATAAAACAATCCACTCGGTGGCCTCAGTGATCTCGGTGGTTTAAATTCTATATTTGACAGAAAGAAATAAAACCAAAGATTTTAAAAACCAGCTAATAACAGTTCACTGAGAATTGCTGATTGTTCTAATTATCTCAGGGCTTTTTCCAGGATTGATTTCAGGTCGGGAGTGCTGATGTTTCCGACCATTCGTTTAATTTCGTTGCCTTGAGAGTCAAGAATAAGAAGAGTGGGGAGACCGACAACAGAATATTTCTGGTTAAGGTGCTTGATTTCGTGGCTGGTGGTGGTTGCATCAATTTTGACAGCCACCATTTTATTTAAAAGGTTTGCAATCGCAGGGCGGGGGAAAACCCGCTCTTCGAGTTCCCGACAAATAGTACACCAGTCGGCCCGGAAGTCGACAAAGATTAATTGGTCTTTGCCCGCAGCTTCTTTTAGGGCCGAGTCGAGGTCGTAATTCCAGCTTATAGTCTGTGATTGTTGCAATCTTTCGTTTGCAGGGCCGGGCATACACAGGCTGCCCCATCTGGCTGTTGCGCTGATTGCAAATGCAGATGCCACCGCAATTGTTACTATGCCGAATGCTTTAAATGATTTTTGCAAAAAAGTTGAGTTTTGTTCGAGCTTATTGAAGAGGCCAAGAAAAGCTGCAAATGCTGCCAAAAGAAGCGCAACACCCAGATCTGTCCAGGTTTCGCCAATAAGTGGTCTGGCAAAATAAAGCGAAGCACCCATGAGCAGGAAACCATAAAATTCTTTGACCCGGTTCATCCATTCCCCTGCTTTGGGTAATGCGTTTAACGAACCAGAAAAGGCACCAATTAAAAGCAAGGGTATGCTCATACCCCAGGCAAACAGCAGAAGCATAAAGAAGCCCATCGTTTGACTGCCGGTAGCTGCAATAAAAGCAAGAATTCCTGCAAGAGGTGCAGCAACACATGGAGAGGCCATCAGCCCGGAAACCAGACCCATAATAAAAATTCCGAAAAGCCCGGTCTTTTTTATGTTACTTAATTTATTGCGCAAAGAAGTTGGAGCCTGAATCATAAAAATATCAAACATCGACAGCGCTAGTAAAAAGAAAATCACTGAAATAGCTGCTTGAAAAGCAGTTCCTTGAAGTATGCTGCGAATCTGAGCTCCAAAAGTGGCAGCGGTTAGTCCAAGCAGGGCATAAGTTAGCGAGAGGCCGGCGACATAAATGGCTGAAAGTCCGAGGCCTTTATAAAAACTTTGATTTTCTTTCCGACTGCCTATAATCGAAAGAGTTATCGGAATCATAGGGTAAACGCATGGAGTTAAACTTATCAGCAAGCCGCCAAGGAATGATAAAATCAGCACCCAGAAAATACCATGTTCTTTTAAAACTGAAGACATTTGGTCGAAGCCGGTATCAAAGCTTTCTTCTTCAACTTTTGCAGCATTATTTACTGTAATTTTTTTGTGGTGCTTGAAACTGGTTTTTTTTTTGGTTTTTTCTGTTTCAGCCTCAGGCTCTTTATCGGACTCAAGATTTAAAGACATAAGACCGGGTGTGGAAATTTGAAAGGGGCTGTTTGAGGTGTCAGTCGGTTGATTTGTTGTTGGCTCATTTTTAACTGAAAAGTTAAGTGTCTTACTGGTAGGAAAAAAACAGGTTTTATTTGAGCAGCCCTGGTAACTAAATTTGAGCTTGATTGTTTCTTTAGAAAGATTTTCGCTAAATACCAGTATTTTAAAAATATGACTGCCTGCGTCAAAAACCTCTACTTTTTTGCCGGTAAAGGGGTCAGGCTTTATTCTGGTATCTGGCCATACGATCTCGATTTTATCTGATTCACTGGTAATACTCGTTTGTTCGCGATAAATAAGGTGATCTTCTCCAACGACGACTTTAATCTGAGCCAGAAAATGCCCGTTTTCTTTAATTGCGGGTCTTATAGCCTTAATATCAAAATCGCCCTGAGCAGATAAGCTGGACGGAATAAAAAGAGATAATAGTAACAGAATAGAAAAAAATTTAAATCTCATTTTTTCTTTTTAACCCCAGTTCATTTTTTTACTAAGTACTTCAAAGAAATTTCGCGATTTGAATACCACGATTTTTCCCAACTCTTGTGCTCGCGATACTTCGATAATATCTTCATCCAGCAGTCTGAAGCCTTCCTGTCCATCGAGAACCAGATCTACCTTGGAATGAATGCAGCTGATTTTTGCGCTGATGTATTCCTGATCCGAAGTTATTACCGGTCTGGCACTTAGTGTGTGGCAATTAAGCGGACAAATCACCATAACATTAACCCAGGGTGGAACAATTGGACCGCCTGCCGACAACGAATATGCAGTTGAGCCTGTCGGTGTGGCGAAAATGATCCCGTCTCCATGATAGGTATTTACTTTGGCACCTGAAATAGCTACATCAATGTTAATAACTCTCAGCATTGTGCCTTTTTGAATTACGACATCGTTTAAAGCGATTCCCCGAAACATTTGTCTGCCGTTGCGGTAAACGACTGCCTGCAACATCATACGGTTTTCGATACGAAATTTACCGTCCCGCAATTTTTCAAGGGTGCTTATTGCATTTTTTGGTTCATCCAGCGTCAAAAAACCTAGATGACCAAGGTTGAGACCTGCTACCGGAATTCCGTCTGCGGCAAAAGCTCTAGTGGTTTCAAGAATAGAACCGTCTCCACCAAGAACTATAACCATATCGATTTCGCGAGCCATATCCTGACGGGGAAGTCCAAGTTCAGGTCGTTGAACTATTTGAGCCATTCGGGGAGTGAGTCTTACTCCGATATCATTTTCCTCAGCCCAGCAAATCAGCTCTTTAATGATCGGTGGAAGCGATGATCGAGTCGGATGACATATAAATGCTAATTTTTTTAATTTCTTTTTCATTTCAAGCAGCTTTAATTGGGAGGAAATACCTGATAATAGTTTCTGCCAGAACGTATTGATCTTGCAATACTTTTGGCTGAAAGGCCGTATACCGTACCTTTCTTTTCTTTTATAATTTCATCGAGAATCTTTAAAGAAGCAGATTTCTGACCGACTTTAAAGTAAATGTTTGCAAGAAGAAGTTTCGCGTCAAGATTATCTGGGTTGTGTTTCAAACACTTTCTTAAAGAAACCATTGCGGCGTCGGCTTCTCCCAGTCTGAACAGGGTGTCTCCAAGCTGGTAATGAGCTTCAGCCCAGCGCGGATAAAGAACTACCACCTGTTCAAAAGCTTTAAGGGCATCGAGGTAATTATGGCTCAATTTTGCTTTAATACCGCGGTTATAATCGTTAAAAACTGAAGTTACTTCACCACCGAGTTCTGTTTTATTGCCATGTTCACTGCATACGACATCGGAGTCGTTGTAGGAGTATTGCCCTGAATCAGGGCATATAGGTTTTGAAGTTAGATACCCCTCTTCGGTTAATTTGTTCAAAGAAAATTCTTTATTAGTGGGGTTCGAATCTAAATATCTTTTATAGGCCCTGTCAATCGAAGCCATGCCATAATAACAATTTTGCTTATCTTTAACTTCTTCGAAGTAAGAAGATTGTAGTATTTTTTTCTCAACCTTCGGTTTTTTTACAGTTTTTTTCAGAGGGCTGTCAGGAGAAGAGTCCACTTTGTTATCCGGTGATTTTTCTAAAAGCGGCAAACGCTTTCTTCGTGGCTGTAACTGTTTTTCAACCGATCTTAAAGACGTTTGGGCATACTCGTTTTCCGGATCGAGCTGTAAAACACCCAGAAAAATTCTTCTGGCAGCTGCCGGTTGCCCTTGTCTGGCTTTGATTGCCCCTTTCAGATTCAACAGTCTGACCGAACGAGGATTGATTGCAAGTCCGGTTTTTATCGCCTTTTCAGCTTTTTCTATATTGTTTTTCTGGGTTTCGGCCAGGGCCATTAAGTAATAGGTTTCGGCCTTGGGGTTACGTTCATAATTTTCGAGTAGATCTCTAACCGAGACGTCTGACTCTAATTCGTTGCTGAATTGGCAATTTGCAGAATAAGTAGATGAAAAAAATAAAAAAACAATAAAAGCTGTTATAAGTTTAGAACTATTCACATTAAACTGTCCTTGAAAGTCGTCTTCTCATTAACTCGGCCCAGCTTATCATATCTGGATCAGAAGCTGTTGAAGCGACAACGGTAAATTCTTTAAGAGCTCTGGGGGCAAGGCCTTTGGCAAAATAAATTTTGCCCAGAAGAAAATGGGTTCTGGGGTCATCCTGGTTAAGTTTTTGTGCAGTAACTGCATGCCTCAAGGCTTCATTCAAAAACCCTAAATTAAGATTTGCCTGCACCAGATACAAATGAGTCCGTGCGTTTTCAGGCTGTAATTTAAGAATTTCGCGATAGCAGCGCATTGCCATTTTTAACTTACCACGTTTTCGTAAAAGCTCAGCATAACAGATAAGACCGTCAACATGCTCCGGATTGATAGCCAGCAGACGTTGATATGCCATTAGCGCATCATCTGGTCTTTGCAAAACTTCGTAGGCGCGACCCATTTCTATGTATGCATTTAAGTCATCAGGCTCTTTTTGCAGCTGTGCTTTGCGACTTTCGATAATTCGACTGCAACTGGATTCGAGTTTCTTTTCAACGGCTTTTAGATTGTCTGCTATCTGTTGATCTGAATAGTCAAAGCTCGCCGCTTTTTTAAAGGCTTTTAAAGCTTCTTCATAAGCTTTTTGATTGCCGAGCAGTATTCCAATATTATTCCAGATTCCGGCCTGGTCAGGCGCATTGGTCGAAGCTCTTATAAAGGCGGAAAGAGCTTTGTCTTCTCTTCCTTCATTCTGGTATAGTTTTCCGAGCTCCAGCCAGGCTTCATAGCTTGCATGAGGATACTCGCTCAGCTTTTCAAATAATTCAATTGCTTCCTGCTCGCGGTTTTGTTGTAAAACAGCGTATGCCTTTAAAAATAAACCATCTGAATTGTTTTCTGAGAGCCTGAGAATTTCGTCTGCAAGGAGCTCGAGATCTTCAAATTCTTCAAGTTTTCTCAGCATTTTGCCCAGAGATATCATTGTTTCAATTTTGGGATGAAACTGCTTTGCCAGTGCTTCTTGAAACAATTCTGCGGCTCTGGCGGGCAGGCCCTTTGCTGCAACGACCTCCGCCAGTTTTTCAAGCACAAACGGATCGTGGGGTTTTAGACTCAAAGCTTGGGAATATTCACTTATTGATAGATCGTATTGACCGTTTTGCTGGTAAATTTGTCCCAGTTTACTGTGACCGTAAGAGTCAGTTGGGTGAAGTATGGTTGCTCTTTTGAGCTCCATCATTGCAAGTCCTGAATCTCCCATTTCCCGGTAAACCATACCCAGCTGGTAATGAGCATAGGCATCGTCTGGAGAAAGCTGTATACATTTCTGGAGGTTTTTTCTTGCTTTCTGCAGGTCGCCGGAGCCGCGTTCAAGTATGCCAAGTTGATAAAAAGCTTTTGACATAAAGCGATTGAGGTCCAGGGCTTTATAAAAGGCTTCTCTGGCTTCTTCTATCTGGTCGCTTTTCATGTTTAGCACCCCGAAATACAGATAAATTTCTGCAATTTCAGGTTCAAAACTTACACATTCTGTCATCTTTTCGAGAGCAAGGTTCAATTCTCCCCGCTCTTCATGAAGTTGAGCCAGATGCATCAAAAGTGCATAATTTTCCGGTGATCGTCTTATTTTGCGCTGTACTGCCTGAATTTCTTTTTCTATACCATCTGAAAGAAATTCGGCCAGGGTTTCGTATTGAGGTTTGGAGGGCTTATCCGACTCGGAAGATGCCTGGGAAAATTCTTTGGTTGAATCTTCTTCGGATTCTTTAACTGAGGCTGTTTGGGTATCGGCTTTTACCGCATCAGAAAGAGCCTCTTCTTCTGCTGGTGATAAGGATGGTTGTTCAGGTGCTTTTTCGCTGCTCTTATTTTTGTTAATAAGTTCTTTGTCTGTTTCCTCAAAAGATTCACCTATGACGGGAAGACCGCCTTCTTCTTTTGTAGGATAATTATCCGGTAATTTGTCCTTATTCGGATTTTCATTAATTACATTGTCTTCAATCAGCCAGAAAGCAATTTCAATTAAACCCCAGAGGGCGAGAATACCACTTAGAAGTCCGGAGCCCAATAGAGCAAAAGGATATCCACTTAAAATTTTACTCAGGTAAAGAAGAGCAAAAACGAATCCGCCGATAAAAACTTTTAAAAAGGAATTTAACGGGAATTCATCAGTCGCAGTTATGCCATCATCTTCTGCATACATGTCGCTAACCGGATCCCCGATCTTTTGTTGCATAATTCTCGGATCATTTTTTTCATTGAGAATTCTTCCGCATTGGCTGCAGATTGCAGCTGTTAAAGGATTTCTTAAAGAGCATTGCGGGCAAACTACTTTCAGGGTGCGATTGCATGCAATGCAGCTGATTGAGTCTTCATTATTTACGGCGCCACAGCCGGGACAATTAATCATTTTTTCAATGCCTGCTCTCTTCAAAGTGGTGATCTATGATGTTCCAATTTCTTTCAATTTTGTAAGGTATTTCTTCATGCTCAATATCAAGGTGTTTTCCGTTGTGGGGAATCACGACTCCTGAGAATTTGAGGGGCTGGTAAATTTGGAATGATTCTATGCAGTTGTGATCCCAGTTAATTACCAGAAGGCCGTCATCAAAACCCTCAAGCAGCGGAGAATCATCATTGTTGCATGAAAAATGTTCGAAAAGTCCCGGATCCATATCCTCTAACAGGTTCCAAAGTGTTTCGGAGTTGTCAGCTTTTTGTGAGATTGCCCACATAATAGATGGGATAGAAGATGAGGGAATATGGCCGGATGAAGCCTCGCCATTTTCCAGCATTATAAGGCGAATTTCACTCATCAAAATACTCCCGGTCGTTTTCTTTGAAGCTTTCTATATTGTCGTCAGCATCTTCGATTTCTTCGGCTTCGCGCCAGAAATAGGCCAGGGGCTCGCCCATTATTGCACCGAACAGGGCCAGAACAAATATTATGAGGTAAGCAGTTTCAAAATCAATAAAGTAATAAACAAGAGGAAAAACTACCAAACCGGTAAGCATACCGGTCATGCAGCCTATAATTGTTGATTCGAAAACAGCAATAAAAGCTCCGAGAGCTGAACCAAGAAAGAGGCCCATAAGTGAATATTGAGGGCCAATATGGGCTGCAAACACAGCGCCAATGCTGCCAAAAGCGACGACCAGGGTGCAAACCATCGCATAAACCATCAGGCGGGTTGATTGTCGTTGCGATGCTAGAAGGCTCATAAGTAATTAATACCTCAAAATGGTTTTTTCGTAATAATATTTGTTTTCAGGATTTTCTGCTACGAAGGTTGTTAGTTCTGAAAGGTAGTTTTTACCTTCAATAGTTGCTGCATTTGAACAAACTTCTTTAATTTGTTTAAGATTATTTTGAATTTCCCTGTAGGAATTTCTGCTTTTTAAAGGTTTGGTAACTCTTACTACCGCTCTAAATTTATTTTCAGACATCTCAGGTGGTAGGTCAAGCAGGTCAAGCTGAATAATGCGGTAGCCTGCCAGGGTTAGCGATTCTCTTAACCCGGCAAGAACCTGGCTACGCAACTCATCTGTTGCAGGGCTATTTTGGTTTGCCGGTTGCATTTTTGACCAGAATTTCATGGTTTTGTTTCTTATTTGTTCTGATTTATCTTTTCTACCTGCGGTTATTGCACGGCTGTTAGCAAGCTCTACCAATTGTTCCTGTAAATAGTCGGCTTCGGTTTTTGTCTCTTTTGGCTTCTGCGAATCATTCTCTGGAGTTTGAACAAATTCGTTATTTTCGACATCGAGAACATTGTTGACTTCATCGATCATTTCATTGGAAAAACCCAGGAATTGCAGGTCACCTTCCGGTGAAGTCCATCCTGTAACGGCAAAACACAAAAAGCCCATAATCAAGCTTGCAAGCAGTTTTTTGTTCATTTAAAACTCTCCCGTTTATTGTTATTTGAGGATTATAACATAAAAAAATTGATGCCTGAAGTTAAGATTCCAAGCAGAAATTGGCAAAAGCATTTTTCAAGTTTTCAAGGGTTATCTGCGGGTCTTCTATTATAATTTTTGCCCCGGCGGTAATATCAACAAAGCCAAGTTCTCTGGGATATCTGGGAACGACATGCTGATGAAGGTGCGCTATGCTCGCTCCTGAAGCTTCGCCCACGTTGTAGCCGATGTTATAACCGGCAGGTTGATAGAGTTTGTCTAAAATCTCGAGGGTTCTGCTTAAAAGCATCTGCATCTGTATAATTTCTGTATTGTTGTAATCCCTGGGATCGTTTATATGCCGTGTGGGGAATAACAGTAAATGTCCTGCATTGTAAGGGTAAAGATTTGCACAAATTGCTACATGCTTGTTTTTCCAGATTAACAGATTGGTAACTTCTGGAGCTTTAGAAATAATGGAACAGATTATGCAGTCAACTTCAGGTCTTTTTTCTCCGGTAATATAATCTTTTTTGTTGGGTATAAAAAGCTGTTTCTGAAAAGTCATTTCATGTCCTGCCGGTTGATTTGCGATTTTGCTCAAGAATTTCCGGGTAATATTTTCTTGCCATGAAAGTTGGTATACTGCCTTCATAGACTATTAAATCGTGAAAGTCTTTTTCGCAAAAATCGTTTTGCAATTTATTCTTCATGCTATGTTTTAAGTCATTTAAAAGCTCTTTTCCTACGATGTAGCTTAACTGACATCCTGGACTCTGTGAATACCTTTTGAGCTCTGCAGAAGCAGAGGCTTTGTCTATTCCTGCTTCTTCCATTAAAAACTGCATGGCTTTGTCAAAGTTCCAGGTTTTGCATTGCAAATTAATGTCAATTTTCAGCCGGGCCGCGTTAAATAATTGGTCAAGAGCGTGGGTAAAGGCTTCCTCTTTAGATTTATAAAAGCCTTTGTCTTTTAACTGGTCTTCGCAATAGTGCGCCCATCCTTCTATCATTTCAAGACTTTCAGCAAAAATCCTGATTTTTCCGGGATGAAGATTTTGACCGGTTAACTGAAGATGATGCCCCGGGTATCCTTCGTGTAAGGCTGCATTTGCAATTTCAGCATAGTTATATCTGCTTGAATTTGATCCCTGTTTATCCCGGGTGAGAAGGTAGATTCCTTTTTGAATTTTTGCATGCCTTTCAGGTCCAATATAGGCAGAGAATGGAATTAAATGTGACATGAAATCAGGGGTTTCCATGATTTCAAGCTCTTCATTTTCGGGAAGAGTTGCAAAGCTTGAAGTTTTTACAAACTCACGGCATTTTTTTATGGCATCTCGGTAGGTTGCCAATGCGACTTCAAAGTTTGCAGGACAATGGTGTCTGATTCTTTTAAGAGCTTCTTTCCTGGCTCCCGCAGCTCTTCCTGTGCTTTTTCCTAAAATTTCGTCAGTTAAAAGTTCGAGCTCGATTCTTGCTTGTTGGGCTGTCTTATCGGCAATGTCAAGAATTTCACTCTGGTTTAAACCGGTTTTAATTATGCCAAGATAGGCTTGAAAAGCATTTTCTCCCATTGCCCAGTCATGTTCAGCTTTAGGCATTATGGCATGGGTAAACCAGTTTTTGAACTCGGCAATTGCTTTTTTGGCGCTAGCTGCAGCTTTCTCGAATTCATCTGCCAGCAAGGGAGAAATTCGAGGACTTATGCTTTGTTGAACTGTTTCTATAAATCCTGGTAGCTGAGTCATAGATTCCAGGAATATTTCTCCCCAGAGGGCAGGGACGTTTTGAAAAAGGGTTTTGCTCCTCATCAGATAGGCAGGAACAGACTTCAAGCGTAAAATCATTTTCTCTGCCCGGTCATGGAGAGGGGCAAAGTCTCTGGTGAAAAGTAAAAAGAGAGAATCGCCAATATTCATAGCCAAATCACGGCCCATTTTCCACCTTTGAAGATCTTCTTCTAGAAATAATTGAGTCGAAGCAAAATGAACGGCTATGTCTCGATCAAGACGTTCGTCGATAGACAGTTCACCCTCTGGCAGAGATAGAAAAGCGTTTCGCATTTCCCGCAAAAAAGAATTGTTGCGTTCAATGGCTTCTGCTCCGGTTTCCGGTAGAAACCCATCAAAAGAATGCTCCCCGAGCCAGGTGGCGGTTACCGGATTTCTGCTTAAAATTTCACGGTAATAATAATCTGCCAGCTTTGTGAAACCTTTATGTTTATAAACAGCATTGCGGCGCATTCAGCCTGCCTCCTAAAAGATTTTTTCTTATTATACCATAGACCGACAGATTAATAACAACCAACAGTTTTTTGTCAGCAATTCTCGGTCAGCTACCATCAACTCGTTTAAGAAAAAGAAAATTTCTCACACTAAGCCTCAAAGCCACAAAGAAAATAACCACAGAGTTCACAGAGCAGCACAGAGAATCTTTTTCAGCCTTGTTCCCGGCATAAGCAAGCTCTAAGAAAAGCACCAGTGTTTTTCTTAGAGCTTGCTTATGCCGGGAAAGCCGGCGACAAAAAGTCGCCGGCTGATTGTCCCCCGGACAATCCACGGCTGAAAAAGATAAAAAAATCCACTCGGTGGCCTCGGTGATCTCGGTGGTTTAAATTCTATATTTGACAAAAAGAAGTAAAACCAAAAATTTTGGTAACCAGCTGATAATAATTGACCGAGAATATCTGGTTTTTTGTTCAGTATTCTTCAGTTGAGCGAAAGGGTTGATGACAAAATAATCAATAAACAGTATTATCAGCATTCCAATAAAACAAAAAGTTATGTTCGAATTTATTTTTAGAAAAATTTTACCTTTCGCTCTTGCCAGAACCATGAGTCTGGCGGCAATTCCACTTTTGCAGTTCGCTTTGATAATATTCAGTTCAAAAGCAGAAGCGGGCAAATTCTTTTTTATCTCAAATGCAGCTTTTGTTGTGTCGCAAATTGCTGATATGGGTATGGCAAAAGCTTTTCCTGTGTTGTTTGGCAGCAGAGATAATCGAACTCATCCCCAACTTCCTGAAATAATTATCACCAGAATAATTTTAGGATTTTTTGGCGGTCTGATTTTTATAATTTTTAACCAGTTCGGTGAAATTGCCTGGAGCTGGCAAGGCGCAGGGCTGGCTGCTTTCTTCTTTTGCGTCGGCAGGGTCGTTTTACTGGGAAATCAGGGCTATCGTCACGCCCGCCAGGAATATAGCTCGCTTCTGCGCGGTTCTATAGTTCATTTCTTGTCGGCTATGCTTTTTATAATAATTTGTGCGAGTCTTCAATCCTTTAATGCCAATGTTGCACTGGCTGCACTCGCAATTGGTGTCTGGATAGAAACAATAGTTATTGATTCTTCGCAGGCGCATCCGATTGCAAAATCCAATAATGAATTTAGATTAATGTTTAAAACAGCATGGCCTTTTATGGCGCTGGGAGTTGCTAATTCAATTTATGTAAGAATCGATTCGCTGGTGGCAGGCAGATTCTTTAGCCCTGAACTGTTGGGCGTTTATGGAACCCTTGATTCTGCACTTAAATTATGCATCTGGCCGTCTTATGTCAGTGCTCAGGCAGTATACCCGGGAATGAACGAAGCTGTTAACAAAACAGATAAACAAGAGCTCGAGCTGGCAAAAAAAAGGCATTTCAAGCTTGGCGGAGCTGTTTGTGTTTCGGTCATGGTAATCGGTGCACTGGTATGGTATTTAAAATTTTATGCTTTTAACGAAGTTACACTTGCAGCTTTGTTTTTATGGTTATCACTCTGGATGGCTATTCCCAATGCCTTTATGATACCTTTGTTTTACAGTCTCGGGCTTGAAGCAAAGCTGAATAAAATTATGCTTAAACTTGCATTTATCAGAATATTTCTGGCAATATTTCTGGCATTGAATTTTAAAATTGCCGGCCTGTGCGCGAACCATACTATTATTACTTTAATAGCAATAACAATGCTTTATAAAGAGTTTTATGCTAATCAGCCGCCCTGGCTTAGTCATCAGAGCGCTGAAGCAAAAGAGTAAAAGTTTCGGCGGCATCATTGCCAAGCGATCTACGAAGTAAAAGAGTCGTCAATCTGTATAGAACATGTAAAGGCAGGAAAAAAGAAAAATAGTCGCTTTGAAAATAATAATATTCGTCAATTACTTTAAGACAAGCTTTGCGGACGTTTTGTTTAAATTTTGCGGGAGTGCATCTGTCGTAGAAGCTTTTAAATCCCTGGTATTTTTCACTTCCGGGGCATAAAAAAGAAAGAAGAGTTCTTTTCAAATTTTGCGGAAGGATTAAATTTAACTGTGCATAAATAGAATTTCGGCAGGGTACAAAAATAAGAGCTTTTCCCTCGGGGTTAAGCATTGCAGCAATATTTTTAAGGGCAGCTTCTGTATCTTTTACGTGCTCGAGAACTGCTATACAGATAACCAGATCAGCATTTAAGTTAATGCAGGTTTTACAGATATCGCCGGTAAAAATATGATCATAGATGCCTTGGGGTGCTTTTTTTAATTCCCTGCTGCTCAGGTCAAAACCAGTAATTTTGAGGCCCAGACCTTCTTTTTGCGCCAACGATATAACCGGCTTTTTTCCCCCGCCAACATCGACAATTTTTAAGCCCCTTTTAAGCTTTGTGGGCATAATGGCTGAGATGTAGTCAGAATAACCATCTCTTCTCATAATTGTTGGAAGAAACTTGTCAAAAATTGCAGAGAGCCGAACCTGACTGCTGATAAAAAAATCAAAAACTTTTCTCATAGATAGCTCCAGAATAAGATTTTAAAAGAAAAGGTTTTAAATTTTAATAACATTGTAACCGCATTCAAAAAGTATATATCGAAGATTCGCAAGTTAAACAGGCTGTAATTTAATACTTGTAGTGAGCTAAGTCAAATGAATTAGAACACTGCGCTTGATGTTCAAAGTTGTGTTATCCTGTTTTGTGAGTATGCTGACTTAAGCTTAAAGGACTTGGCTGATCAATGAAACCTGCAATTTTCAACTTTGAAATAATGGGCGATGATCGAGGTTCGCTTGTTGCATTAGAAAGTTTGAAAAATATTCCTTTTGAAATCAAAAGAATTTATTACATTTTCGATACCAAAGTAGGTGTTAAACGCGGCTGTCATGCCCATAAAAAACTAAAGCAGATTGTCGTTTGTTTGAATGGCAGTTGCAAATGTTGTCTTGACGATGGTTTTGAAAAGGCGGAAGTTACCCTTGATTCACCTGATAGAGGGCTTTTTATCGATGAAATGACATGGCGGGAGTTATATGATTTTTCGCCAGATTGTGTTTTGATGGTTCTGGCAGACAATTATTTTTCTGAAGAAGATTATATTAGAGATTACTGCAAATTCAAGGCTTTATTATGATTCATAAATTAAGTGATGTGCAGTCTGAGAATATTGGTATAGATACCAATATCTGGCAATTTTGCGTTGTTCTGGCAGGTGCAGAAATTGGCAAACATTGTAATATCTGCTCTCATTGTTTTATTGAAAATGATGTAACTATTGGCGATAATGTTACAATCAAGTGTGGGGTTCAGGTTTGGGATGGTATAAAAATCGAAGATAACGTATTTATTGGACCCAACGTGACCTTTACCAATGACAAATATCCTGAATCAGGAAAATACCCCGATAGTTTTCTCGAAACAGTTATTTGTAAGGGAGCTTCTATCGGAGCGAACGCTACTATATTGCCTGGAATCATTGTCGGAAGCAAGGCGATGGTAGCCGCCGGCGCAGTTGTAACCACAAATGTTCCCCCGAATGCTCTTGTGGCAGGGGTGCCCGCCAGAATTGTAAAAAAACTGAGATAATATATTGTGATCAACTTTCTCGACATACAAAAAATAAATCTTCAATATAAACAAGAATTAAGTGAGGCATTTGAGCGAGTGCTGAACTCGGGTTGGTATGTCTTGGGAACTGAGGTTGATTCGTTCGAAAAAGAGTTTGCGCTTTATAATAAGGTAAAATATTGTATTGGTGTTGCTAATGGGCTCGATGCCTTAACCCTTATTTTGAGAGCTTACAAAGAGCTTGGGTTATTAACTGAGGGTGACGAGATAATTGTTCCGGCTAACACTTATTTTGCGACCATTCTATCTATAACTGAAAATAATTTAAAGCCTGTTCTAATCGAGCCAGATATTAAATCATACAATATAGATGCAACTTTAATAGAAAAGTTTATTACCAGAAAGACAAGAGCTATTATGCCGGTTCATCTTTATGGCCGCGTTGCTGAAATGAATAAAATAGTAAGAATTGCTAAAAAACATAACTTGTTAGTAATTGAAGATGCTGCTCAGGCACATGGCGCAATCCAATTCGGTAAAAAAGCCGGTTCTTTTGGCGATGCTGCGGGATTCAGTTTTTACCCGGGAAAAAATATGGGTGCTTTAGGTGATGGGGGCGCTGTAATAACTAATAACAAAGAGTTGGCAACCTGTATTAAAGCATTGAGAAATTATGGAAGTGATAAAAAATACGTCAATAATTACCTGGGAGTTAATAGTCGGCTCGATGAACTTCAGGCCGCCTTTTTGAGAGTAAAGTTGAAATACATTGATCAGGAGAATAATAAGCGTAAAAACATTGCAAGGTTGTATTGTGAAAGCATCTCCAATTCAGCAATCATTTTGCCCGAATTCATACAAGATGATAGTCATGTCTGGCATTTATTTGTTATAAGGGCAAAAGATCGAAAGAATTTGCAAAAATATCTTTTTGAAAATGGTGTCGAGACAATGATCCATTATCCAATTCCACCTCACCGCCAAAAGTCTTTAAAGGACCTGCAAACTACTGAGTTGAAAATTACTGAAATTATTCATGAACAGGTTTTGAGTTTGCCTGTTAGTTCAGTACAGAATGAAGAAGATACAAAAGTAATAATAGAGCTTGTTAATGGATTTTGATCGATGAAAAAAATTGTTCTTCACGTTGGATTACCTAAAACAGCTACAACTTCCTTACAATCAAATTTATTGATGCCTCTTCACTCAAACGGAAAAATCAATTTTCTCGGTCGGCATGGAGCTTTTTTGCAGGAAGGTCTTTACAACCCCATTGGCCAGATTCTCAGCAGTTTGAAAAATGGCAGAAACATTTCGCTGATAAGAAATGAACTTGAAGAGCAATTAACCAGAGATCTGATGAATGTAATCAGTGAAGAATGTATTTCAATTTCTCATAATCTTTATCATAAACAGATGATTCCCAAATTAGCTGAATTATTAAAGCCTTATAATACAAAAATACTTATAAGTCTTAGAGAGCCTACGAGTTTTGTTTATGCCTATTATGTTGAAATGTTCCGTTGGATTTTTCATAATGAAAAAGATATGAATTCTTTAAACAAATTTGTTGCTGGCGTCCTGCGCAACCCGGAGAAAGAGGCTTTTGACATTCTTTTCTATCGCCGCCTGATAAATTATATTAGTAAATATTTCTCGGATCTTGAGGTAATTTTATATGAAGATCTGCAAAACGATTCGAATTCCTATTTTGGTAAGCTTGGCGAATTATTGAAACTTGATTGGCAAATGCTTCAAAGCCAGTTTAACAGTGAGCCCTGTAATAAAAGCGTTTATTGCTCTTATGGTAAGGTTAGCCCGGGGATAACCCTGAGTCAAAAAATTCATTATCGAGTTGAAAAAATAAGAAAAACTCATTTGGGCTATCTTCTAAAGAATTTTCATTTTCTTAAACCCATTTACTCAAAAATTCTTGCAAAGTGTCAAAATGTAAAAGTAACAAAAGATAATGCTCATAGCTATCTCAACGACTCGCAAAAGCACGATTTGTCAGAAATACTTTGTGCAGATAATTTATTTTTGCAGGATTATGGCTTTTCAAAGAAAAAATTGAAACAATTCGGCTATGTTCGTTAAAAAATATTCATAAAGTGTTCTTTACCAATTAATTTCTCCAAAATTTTCAAATAGTTTTTTGTTGGGTTCTGAATAAAAGTCTTGAAGTCGTTTTCTGGTATCGCTTTTCATTGCCTGGGTATAGGTTCTTTTGTTTATTTCCGTTAAATCTATTCTTTTCCAATTAAACTGGGGAAGCTCAAGAAATTTCATTAAATTATTTAAAGTCTCAATTTTACGCTCTTTTAAATCTTTGATCCCCAATATCATAAGTTGATCCCTGGAAAAGTATTTCAGGTAATTTTGTATTTGGTCAAAATATAGCCCTCGTCTCACAATAGCCGGTTCTTTAGTGTTTTTGACCTTCTCATCCAATTCCAGCTGGATGCACTCTTCAAAAGAAGGAAAAGTAGATCTGTTTTTATAAAAATAATTATAAAGAGGATTGCTGGAACCATCTGGTAAAAATTTGCTTACTGGTGATTTTTTTGACTCGAAAAATTTTTTATGCATGTTCCAGGCTGAATAGGCTCTTTTAATTGGTTCACGAAGTAGCAAAATTAGTTTTATTTCTGGATATAAGTCCTTAATATTTCTTGCTATAGATTCATAATAAATATAATTAGGGGTAGATTCGAAATGTTTAATCTTTTTTCTTAACGAACAAAAATGGTTTTCATACCATATTATGTTTTTATTGTAATATTTTTCCCGGTCAAAATAATGTAACTCTTTGGGATTGGAACCATCCAGCAGTGGGTGCTGGTCAAGGTAATAATGTAAGGAACTTGTGCCGGATTTTTCTGCACCTATGATCATGAAATACGGTGATCTTGAGGGAAACAATTTGTTCCGCACAATCTTATTTATTTTTTTATATAACTTTGTAATTATTTGGTTAGTATGGTTTTCAGATTTCAATTTTTTTCAGAATTTTAATTTGATGTTGGAGACTGGAAAATTACGTGAAAAATTTGCTGAATAGCTAATTTAACTGTCTTTTTTTTCAAGCAGTCATCTGCAAGTATTTGAGCGTAGAAAACATTCAATCAAGCTATAGCTTATTCCAATATATTCGAAAATTCAAGGAGTTGATTCCATACAATAGAGCTTTGTCTGGTATTACAATCTTTATGTCTTGCCCAAGTATGTTTTTTGTTCTAGATTATAAATTCTATTCTGCTGCTACTTTTTAAAAAAGTAGGTAACGTACATAATAAAACTCATGGCAAAAGAAAAAACAACTGAAAATAACCCCTTAATTTCTGTTTGTATGCCGGCTTATAATCATGAAAAATTTGTTGTTGAAGCTGTAAAAAGCGTTTTGAGGCTGGATTATAACAATCTGGAATTTATATTGATTAATGATGGCTCAAACGACAAAACCAATGAACGTATCAAGCCAATACTCAATATTTGCCAAGCCTCTTTAAAGAGGTTTGAGTATAGAAATAGACCTAACAAAGGGCTTACGCCAACTTTAAATGAGGGACTTGCCTGGGCAGACGGCAAATATTTTATGGTTGTTGCATCTGACGATATTCTTTTGCCCGAAAAGATAAAAATTTTACTTCCAATATTAGAAAAAGATTCAAGAATTTCTGCAGCTTTCGGTGGATACGAATTGATTGACGAAGAGGGTAAAGTATTAAAAATACAAAAAGGTATGGATCATTGGCATAGTTTTGAGGAGCTTATAATGCAAAAATACATACCTTCAGGGCCTGCAGCCCTACTTAGAAGAGATGCTGTTCAAAACGTCGGTGGTTATGATTCTAATATTAAAATAGAGGATTGGTATATGTGGCTTAAATTGTCTGATGCGGGAGGTAAATTGCGGTCTTTGCCTGTGCCCGTTGCCAAGTATAGAATACACGACAGCAATACCGTTTTTAATTTCAAATATATGCATGAAAACAGAATGAAAATTCTTGAAAAATATAAAGGTGGTAAATTTTATAAAACTGCGCTTTCAAAAGAATTTTTTCAAACAGGATTGGCAAGTATTGGGCATCTGAGCCTTAGTGAGACTTTTAGATTTTTAAGATATGCCAGATTTTTAAAACGAAATGAAATATTGAGGTCTATGTGGAAAGGCTTTATTCAAAAAATGCTGGTCAGTTATGTTTATATTCGCCAGAAGTCTTTGCAAATGTTTTGAGTAAAACTTTTTCTTTACTTTGGATTTTTATAAATACAAGGGTTATTGCAAATAATAACCAGCAGGAACGGTTTCGAAACAAATAATTAACTGTTCCAATTCCTATAATTCCCAAATAAGAAATGATAAGAGCTTTTTTCAGGTTTGGTAGGGATCGGTCGGGACTTGCCCTTAAAAAAGCATTAGCAAAAATAATAATTCCCAGCGACAAAGACAGAAAACCACAGATTCCTGTTTCAACTAAAATTGACAACGGAGTGCTGTGGACTTCGAAGCGATAGACCTGGTCAAAACAGCCTAAACCATATCCGCTTAGCCAGGATTTTGAATTGTTAAAAGCATTGCGGAAGTTTATAATTCTTGGTTGATCCAGGCTCAAAGAAGCGTCTTTGTTTTGTCCTAAACTCCTGTTTAAAGACGGCATGGTTGCCATAATGGTTATAACAAAAAAAAGAACGGCGGCAAGGCCAAAAGCTCGTGCCACTAAAAATGCGCTCTGTTTTTTGTTGCAAAAAAGAATTTCAATTAGAGTGGTTTGCCCAAGACCTATCCAGAAGCCGCTGCGAGATCCTGTGTAGCTGAGAATGACTAAATAAATAAAGTAAAAGAAAAATCTCCAAGCCGGCTTTTCAGAGAAGCCAATAATTGTAATTGGCCATAAACAGGCAAAAAAGATGGATAGCTGATTGGTAAAATTAAAAAAGCCTTTGTAATTTTTACCATATTTGAAAAATGACTCGGTTATGTGATTAAAACCTAATGCCCTGAAAATTATTATGATGGCGGAAAATAACAAAAATATAATAAAAACTTTTCTTATCAGATCAATAAATTGGTTTAGTTTTTCGCTACTGTCAATCTGGCTTAGTATGCATCGAGATCCTGCATACATGTAAACAAGAGAAGCTACTTCAAACAAATAGGCGGGCAAGTGAGCGGTAATATTGTTGCCGAATGCCGTACACCCAAGAAAAATTAAAAATATAGCGTCTAAAGAAATAATGGTAAATTGTTTCCTAATAAAGGCTTTAATGAGACAGGCAAAAATAAATAAAAGAAAAAATATGTCGGCGACAATGAAACTTGGTCCAAGGATTCCTATAGCTATGGGAAAAAAAATGATGTAAAGAGAAAGGGGTAAGGGAAATGCAGAGTCATCGGTAACGCCTCTTTCCATCTACGACTTGTCCTCGTCTTTAAAGGGAAAATAATAAAACAATCCGGCAATATAGATAAGGAAAATCGCTATAACTACAAAAATATGAAATACAAACAAAAAGGGTTGTACAGGCTTGGGAGGCATTTCGGGATCGGTGAGTCTTTTGTGAGTAAATGGGAACAAAGACAATATTTTCTGTTGTTCGTCAGTATAATCTTTTAACATAGTTTGAGCTCTAAAAAGGTATTTATTTAACTCATTAATTGTTATAAGACCAATTTTGCCAAGCCAGCTATCTTCATCTTGAGGAAATACGTTGTCTATTCGACTTTTCTGATCGGGAATTATTTTTTCAAACTTGGTTGTAGGTTTGAATAAGCTGTGAATTAGAGCGTTACGTCGCAACAATTGCCGATAAAAAAAATTGGCGTTTCTTCTTCTGTTTTGCAATTGTTCCCGGCTTATTAAGGCAACTTGATCGAGAAACTTTTTGGTAAAAACATTCAAAAACGGCCTGATTTTTTCTGCTGAAGGTTGAATAAAGGTTATTTTAAAAATAGTTTTGTTTAAACTGGTAAAATGAAGATTGGGGCGCAAATTATTTTCTATGTATCTCAATTTTTCTACACGGTTTTTAAACCTTTTTATTTCAGAACCATCTAGAATATCAAGCATAAATATATCGTCGCTGATTTTGCTTTGCCAGAGGCTGTCAATAGATAACAGAGGTTGCCCTTTTATGCTGCCCAAAGTAACGAAATCTTCGGCAACAAAGCCGCGGGGCGGATAAATAAAGAAAAAGCTTTCGAGAAAAAGTAATGAGATAATACAAATTAATGCCCACCCGTAATGCTGTAAGGCAACTTGTTTGAATTGGCCAAAAGTTATTTCTTTTTCGTTTAAATAATTCACGGTAAACTCCCGGTCAGGTTTCTAATAGATTGAGGTCGGACATCATAGAATGATTTATTTCATTCACGGCAAAACTTTTTTCTGCCAATTCTCGGCTTGCTTTTCCCATCGTATTCGCGAGTGATGGCTTCTCAATAAATTTTAGCATAGCTTTGGCCAGAGCGCTGCTGTTACGTGGAGGTATTAGATAACCATTTTTCCCATTTTGAACAGTTTCTCTGCATCCGGGAGTATCAGTTGTAATTATTGCTCTTCCGATTGCCATTGCTTCAAGATTAGTTCTTGGAATTCCTTCCCGATAATAAGAAGGTAACACATAAACGGCAGAATTCCGCAAATAAGTTCGCACATCATCGGTGTAACCAAGATATTTAACCAGGCCCCGGCGTGTAAAGTCTTCGAGTTTTTTTATACTTATTGCTGAAGGGCCGGGATCTGAAGGTCCAACTATGTTAAATTCAGTTTCAGGATAAACTTCTTTTATTTTGCGGGCTGCTTCGACGAATTCCATCACTCCCTTTTCTTTTAACATTCGAGCAATCAATACAAAGCTGGTTTTGTTTGATTCCCAGGGCGAAAAATTAAAGTGTTCAAGATCAACTCCCGGGCCATTTATGATTGCACATTGATCTGGCTTGACCGCTCCAAGGTTCAAAAACTCTATCTGGTCATCAGGATTGAGAAAAAAGACTTTTTGATTACAGGCAAGAGCTATCTTATATAGTTTTGAGGCTATAAACCCGGCAAATTTCTGGTGAAAAGAATTGTTAACAAAAGCGTAGCCCAGTCCGGTAATAACTGAGCTTACAAAGGGGACTCGAGAAATTTTGGCCGCAATTGAACAATAAATGACAGGTTTTATGGTAAAAGCAATTGTCATGTCGATTTTCAGGCGGCGAAAAAGCTTTATAAGGCCCAATAGAAATTTCAGGTCACTGAAAGGATTAAATCCCGTTTTTTGCAGGGGTAAACAATGAAATTCCGCGCCGAATTCGTTTTTACAGTTCTCGCCTTCTTCTATGGGTACTATACAAAAGACTTCGTGGCCCATTTTGGCCAGCTTGCTTATTAAGTGCTTGCGGGACCGCAAAAAAGCTTTGGAAGAAGCTGAGAATGCAATTCGTTTTCGGGTTTTCATCGGGTATAGTCTTAGGTGAGTTTGGGGATGGTTCTTGAATAAGGCTCGACGAAAATATTTATAGCATATCGCCTTTTATAATACAAGAAAGCAAGTTTTAAGCAGGCAAATAGATTAACACGTTTTAAATTATTAATTTATAAATTTTGGTTGGTAAACAAATTATTGTTGCTTCGAATACCACTTTGTAAAAACATACAATACCCATAACTCATATCTTCGATTGACTTTGCAACTCAAGTGTTCTTGTATTATACGGTTTATATAAGAATAGTTAAAAAATCCCTGCTTTTCGATATTTTTTTTGTTTAAAACCGCCAGGAGCTCTGGTTTTAACTCATTTCGAAACCAATGGCCCAGGGGAATTTCAAATCCTGATTTCGGCGCATTTAAAATTTGGGGGGGCAATGCATTTCGCATGCTGTCTTTTAGAATGATTTTAAGATTTTTATTTTTAATTTTATAGGCAATCGGTAGTGTTGCGGCAAACTCGACAATAGACCTGGCTGCAAACGGAACTCGGGTTTCAAGGGAGTTTAACATGCTCATTTTATCGACTTTATTAAATATATCTCCTTCTAGAACGACCTTTAAATCTGTATAAAGGGTTTTGTTCAAAGAATCGTTGGCCGGTGCTTCTTTATAGATTTCTTTTATGAATTTTAAACTGTCAGATTGATAGTGTTGTGGATTTAGAAGTAGTTCGAGCTCATTTCTCTTAAATCCAAGAGTCATTAGATCAATACTCTGTTCTAGATAGGACTTTTCAGAGGCTGATATAACTTTTTTTATTTTTCTGCTTAAAAAATTCCGGTCTCTAATTTTAAATACGATCGGCTCTATGAATCCTTTGCGTAGGAATCGTGGAATTTTGCAGTAAATTTTAGAAAAGTAATTTATTAAGTATTTGTTGTATCCGCCAAAAATTTCATCTCCGGCATCACCGGTCAGCACAACTTTGACCTGTTCAGATGCAAATTGCGAAATAAAATAGGTGGGCAAGGTTGATATGTCGGCAAAAGGCTCTGCCATAGTTTCTATGAGCCTGTCTATCATAGTTATGGCCTGGTTAAAATTCAAAACAAATTCATGGTGATTGGTTTTATACAGGTTTGCAACCAGCCTGGCTTTATCTCGTTCATCGAACTTTTTATTGGCAAAACCAATGGTGAAGGTTTCTACGGGCTTGTCGGAAAGTTGAGCCATAGAACTGACAATCGAAGCCGAATCGATTCCCCCGCTTAAAAAAGCTCCAACCGGCACATCGCTGATCATACAGTTTTTAACGGACTCAAGAATTTTCTTCCTCAGTGTCTGGCATGCATCATCATAGCCCATTAAGGTCTTTTTATATGAAAGATGCCAGTAACAATTCTCTTTTATATCTCCATTTAGGTTTATCTCCAGATAATGGGCGGGCTTAAGCTTGTAAACACCCTCATAAATAGTTAATGGCGAAGGTATATAGGTTAATTGAAGGTATTGGGCAAGGGCATGCTTGTTAATTGTTTTTTTTATATAACCCGTAGACAGTAAACTTTGAAGTTCTGAGGCAAAAATAAGTCTATGCTGATCTTTGTAAAAGTAACAGGGTTTTTCTCCTAATCTGTCGCGGGCGAGAATGACTTTTTTCTGCTTAATATCATAAAGGGCAAAAGCAAACATTCCCTCCAGCTTGTCTAAAAAATCATTGCCATATTCTTCGTATGCATGGATAATTACTTCGGAATCTGTTCGAGTAGAGAATAGGTGCCCCTTTTTAATCAAAATCTGGCGTAGGGTTTTAAAATTGTAAATCTCTCCGTTGCAAACCATTACCAGGGTGTGGTCTTCATTGAAAATCGGCTGGCTTCCGGTTTTTAAATCAATTATCGATAGCCTTCTGATTCCAAGTCCCAGGCTGTTATTAACAAAGCAACCTTCTTCGTCAGGTCCCCGATGAATGATTTTTTCATTCATCAGTTCTACGATATGAGCTAATTCGCTAGAAGGCTTACATTGATCAAATAATATAATTCCATTAATTCCGCACATGGATTAAATAAAACCTGAATTCAACTATTTGTAAAACAATTTTTGTTTTGCTGATAATGATATTGCTTTTCTCCTCGAATTCGAGAAATAAAATCAGCGCGAAAAATTTTTCATTCTTTGTTAGACTGAGTGTACAAAATCAAAAAAGGTGATAACCAAGTGAAAAATAAATTTATATATATTTTGCTTTTTGTTGTTCTTGCATCTGTTTCGGTTTCATTTTCTCAGCAGGCAAACAGACCCGATGCATTTATTGCAATCCAAAATGGCAAAGAAATTTTAATTGATGCAGATCATGTGCTTTCAGAATCATCCGGCAGCCAATTAACTCCGGTTGGTTATGCCGATGGTTACGTTTTTCCTGATCGATCTTTCAAAAAAAAGAAATACCCTGAAGCACAGCAAATATTTACCGGTCTTTATTCTTCGACAAAATCTGAAGAAAAAGAAGCAGAGATTATGCCTGCAAGTTTTGTAAAAAAATTATCAGATAAAAAAGAATCAGAAATAAAAAAAGAAAAATCTGAAAAACCTGAAGATTCTCCAACTATCGCCTGGATAAGAAAAAATCAGGAATTTTATCACGATCCTTTATTGGAATGCGGAACCGGCACTGAAAGAATATGGATTAAAGATATAAAAAAATTGAACGGTTTGTTGCCCTGCCAGGATTGCTTTCATCGAAATGGGCAAGCGCCTGCATTTATCAAAGAAGAATCTGGTGGTCTTGATTTGGCTACTGCCGGGGTTTTGCTCGACAATGCCGAGTTTAAAGACTGGGCGGTCAAACATCTACCTATCAAAAAGGCGGTTTTTTTAACTACCCGTAAACTTATGGTTTATCCAAAACAACCTATGAGTCGCAAAGGTCTGAAGGAAATTGCCCACGAGGTTGCAATGGCATACAGACGCCATACCTGGAAAGTGATTGAAGTGCTTGCCAGGAATACCCAGAAAGATCTGGCCGATATCAGTTCATTTTAAAGAAAGGAAGACAGCATGATAAGTAAAGAAAAAGCTTTGGAATTACTTTACGAAAATTTAAAAACAGAAAACTTAAGAAAACATTGCCTGGCCAGCGGTGCTGTTATGAAGGCAGTTGCAGAAAAACTGAGCGAGCCGGCTCAGGATTGGGAAATTCTAGGACTTCTACATGATATGGACCTCGATATAGTCGGAACGGATATGAAAAGGCATGCGGCGGTGGCTGCAGAAATGCTTGAAAAAGAAGGTTTTAAAGACGAATATCTGCATGCGATAAAAGCCCACAACGAAGAAACCGGGGCCAGGCGTGAGTCGGTTTTAGACCATGCTCTTGCAGCTTCAGAAAGTATTACCGGGCTTATAGTGGCTTGTGCACTGGTTTATCCTGATCGTAAAATCTCTTCGGTAAAGGTTAAATCAATAAAAAAACGAATGAAAGAAAAAGGCTTTGCCCGAAGCGTTTCGCGCGAAAATATTCTTGAGTGCGAAAAAGCCGGGATCGAGTTTCCTGAATTCATTGCTTTGTCATTAAAGGCAATGAGTGAAATTCAAGATCAGCTGATTGCCTGAAAATGAACGATCTTTTTAATCTCGAAAAATCAGGCAACCTGCAGGCTTCCAGGCCATATCAGCCATTAGCTGACCGAATGCGCCCCGAGAAAATAGAAGAAATTCTCGGACAGGAACACATCCTTGGTGAAGGCAGACCACTGCGTATTTTACTCGAGGCAGGCCTGAGCGGTTCAATTATATTCTGGGGCCCGCCCGGTTGCGGAAAAACAACACTTGCAAGAGTAATGGCTAAAACCTCTGATTCTGAGTTTATTCAACTTTCTGCAGTAACATCAGGGGTAAAAGATCTGAAAAATGTGTTTGCAAAAGCAGACAATCTTCGCCGCTCATCGGGAAGAAAGACTTTGCTTTTTGTCGATGAAATACATAGATTCAACAAGGCTCAACAGGATGCGCTTCTGCCTCATATTGAAAATGGAACCGTAATTTTTATTGGTGCGACAACCGAAAATCCAAGTTTCGAGGTCATTTCGGCCTTATTGTCTCGTTGTCAGGTTTTGACGCTCAAGCCGGTATCCGAGGATGCCTTGATTAATATTCTTCTGCGTGCTCTTGAATCAGATGAGCAGCTGAATCAAGAGCCCAAAGTGAAAATTCAAGAAGAAGCCCTGGAAAGAATCGCTCTTATGGCCTCCGGAGATGCCAGGATCGGATTGAATGTTCTTGAAACCTGTCATGAAGTTGCCCGTCAGAATAATCCATACGAGCCTGAAGTCACTCTCGAACTTGTAAAAGACAGTTTTCAGGCAAAGTCTCTTAGATATGACAAAGGCGGGGAAGAGCACTACAACCTTATTTCTGCAATGCATAAATCGATGAGGGGCTCAGACCCGGATGCCAGCTTATACTGGCTTTATCGCATGATAGAAGGGGGAGAGGATTGCAAATTTATTCTCAGGCGTATGATCAGGTTTGCCAGCGAAGATGTGGGAATGGCAGACCCCTATGCCTTAACTCTGGCGATGTCAGCAGCACAGGCTTTTGATTACGTTGGCCCACCCGAAGGGCATCTTTTTATGGCACAACTGGCTGTTTATCTAGCTTCGGCGCCAAAAAGCAACTCTCTTTATAAAGCTGAAGGAGTTCTTAAAAGAGCTATCAAAGAAGGTAATGAGCCTTCTGTTCCATTTCATATCAGGAATGCGCCGACAGGTTTGATGAAAGATATGGGCTACGGCAAAGAATACAAATACCCTCATGATTATCCGGGGGGCTTTGTAAAAGATTCTTATCTACCTGATGAAATTTCCGGCAGGCTTTTTTATCGACCCAAGAATACAGGTAAAGAAAAGTTCGTATCAGATCGCTTGAAAAAGCTCTGGCCAGAACGATACAACAGGAAAAAATAAATGTCAGGGACAAATTTGTTTAATAGAATTCTTTATAGAATTTGGCAATTTAAACAGGTTTTGTTGCCAAAATATAGTAAAAAACAATGGAATGATGCGGTAAAAACAATGCCTTTGGATTGCCATTTTCATCTTAATCGCTTGCGTAGATCAGAAAAGGCTCATGTTTTAAGAGTTTATAATGCTATTCTCGAAGATAAAAACATTTCCCAATTCGAGAAAAAAACGCTTTTGAAGCTGGCTCTGTTACACGACATAGGAAAAGGCGTAACCCGCCATACTATTATTTTTAAGGTTGCCAAAGTGCTTTTTCCGGTCAAAAATACCGCTCATTGTATTGCCGGAGCAAAATTGCTTAAAAAACTTGGATTTGAAAAAAAAATTGTGAGAATGGTGTTAAGACATCACGAGAAAAATCCTACAAATGATTTATTGAAAAGGTTTCAAACTTTTGATGACCGACTATAAAAAAAATATTTGCAGTAACGAGTACTATTAAATAGACTTTGAGAAGAAATATTATTTAAAGGAGCAGCAAATGATTGATAAGAAAATGGTTAATGCAATTAACAAGCAGATTCAAGAAGAGCTTTATTCTTTTTATCTTTACCTTGCAATGGCTGAATATGCAGCCGACAAAGGTATGCCCGGTATGCAGATCTGGATGAGAAATCAGGCAATGGAAGAAATGGGCCATGCAGTGCGCTTTATGAATTATCTTGAAGAAAAAGGCGCGGCGGTTGAGCTCAAGGCTTTAAAAGCTCCGCCAAAATCCTGGAAATCTGCAAAGCAGGCTTTTGAAGAAGCGCTTAAACACGAAGCTCACATTACCAAATGTATAAACGAGCTCATGGATATGGCTCTTTCCATAAAAGATCACTCAACAGTTAACATGCTGAACTGGTTCGTTTCTGAGCAGGTCGAAGAAGAGTCTTCAGTGCAGGAAGTAATAGATATGTTCAATCTTACCGGTGCAGCACCCGGTGGCATGTTTATGGTCGATAAAGAACTGGCAACCAGGCCTTCAGGCGGCGACCCAATGAATCCGACCGCAGAAGAAGCCTGACCAGGTTTTTTAACTGGTAGTTGAGCGAAGCTGACTGGTGGTTGAGCGATAGTCGAAACCACCAGTCAGTTTCGCTCAATGAACTGTTTTTTACAGGGTTACTCCTCCTGTAAATTTAAAAAGATAAAGGCTTATTTCTTTTATCGGGTTTCCGGTGATGTTGTTTAAAAAGCTGTATGAATTGGTTATCAGCGGCGTAAGGAGCATTCCGAGTCCACCCAGGGCAAATAGAATGAGTAGTATAAAGGGGGCAACTTCTTCGAACCTGTGATATTGCAGTCTATACCTGGCCGGAAGCACGAATGATACTATTCTTGAACCGTCAAGGGGTGGAAAGGGCAGCAGATTAAAAATGCCAAGGCCGAGATTTATCACAATAAAAGTTTCGAGTGTTCTCTGGCCAAGCATTACAACTATTGGTGCCAGCTCGGCATAATTAATCAGCGCAGCCAGGCCCTTCATCAGAAGCATTCCAATAGCCGCCATGCTGAAGTTGGAAAGCGGCCCTACTATAGCTACCGCTGCCATGGCTTTGGCAGGCACTCTAAAGTTTTTCGAATCGACCCTTACCGGCTTGGCCCAGCCAAAGCCGGCAATAAAAAGCATCATTGCTCCCAGTATGTCGAGGTGACGTAATGGGTTAAGCGTAATTCTTCCCATTCTTCTCGGGGTTGGGTCGCCAAGAAAATCGGCCATTAAAGCATGTGCAAGTTCATGAAATGTCAGAGAAATTAAAATGACCGGAATAAGCACAATATAATGTATTGCTGAAGAAAGAATGTCTTTTGGGCTTTGAAATGCGAGGCTCAAGGCAAATAAAAACAGAATCAAACCGACAATTATTATAAGGCGGTCAAAAGATTCTTTTGGCATTCCTCCAGGCGGTCTAGCTCGATAAAATCTTATATTTCTGTATGGCAATTTCCAACTCCTTATTTTTGCTAAGTTTCTTTCCCTGAAGCTTTAATTCAAGGATATGTTTAAAAATAGTTCTCATATGTGGTCCGGGTGGGATCCCGGCTGAAATCAAGTCATGTCCGTTAATCAGGGGCTTTATTGTTCTTAATTCTCCAATAAATTTCAAGACTTTTCTGGAATTTCTTTTTTCAAGAGCAAATGCCATTAAAGCGATCAAAGCTTCTATTGGATATGGTGAAAGAAGATTAAAAAGATTGCTGTTGTTATCAATATCTACAGCTGATATTTTTTCAGGAACCTGGTTGACGGCTTTTAAAGCACTTACCACCAGTACTCTTCTGCTGTGGGGAGTTCCGATAGAATCGAGAATATTTGCTGCTTTCTGTGGAGAAAGGGTACACAGCAGTCCTGTCCATAAAATAGCCTCTTCATCAATTTCTTCTTCAATAACTTTGAATCTTTTGACCAGTCCTTTGACAAGCCTGAATCTACTCGGAATCATTGAGATATCGTTCAGTTCAGGACTCAAAGCTGTCATTAAATCATTGTTAAACAATTCTTCTATTATTTTGTAGGGCTTTTCTTCGTTAAGGCAACGCGAAATTTCACTTCCGATTCTTTTTATCGAAAGCTTACGCATGCATCCGCGATGAACCGCCAGGTCAAATGCACGTCTTGTATCTTTTTCGAAATTAAAGTTAAAACGCCTTGCGAATCTGATTGCTCTGAAAAGGCGGGTAGGATCTTCTATGAAACTGAAAGAATGTAGAATTCTGATTTTTTTTTGCGCTAGATCGGCAAATCCGCCAAAAAAGTCTTTTAATTCAAGAAATGTTACAGAGTTAAGACTTAGTGCCAGTGAGTTAATGGTGAAATCTCGGCGATAAAGATCGCTTGAAAGTCCGGAAAATTCAATCTGGGGCAGTGCTCCGGGATCAGGATAGTGCTCAATTCTGGCTGAGCTGAAATCAATCTTCATATCTTCAAGGTAAATTCTGGCGGTATGAAAACGATCGAAAACTTTGAAATCGCAGTTAAATTCTTTGCTCATTCTCCGGGCAAAGGGGATTGCGTCACCGATTACAACAATATCTATGTCAAGGTTCTGTTTTTCCATTAACAGGTCTCTTACAAAACCACCAACAGCGAAAGCATTGATTTGATCCCGGGTGGCAAATTTACCGATTTTGCTTAAAATATGAAATACTTTAAGAGAAAAAACCCTCTTTATTATTTCTTCTATCTTGTTTGCAGAAGGGAGTTTGGCCACTTCTGCCAATGGCAGGTAATCAGGAGGTAGTGGCAAATGGTCGGGTAAAGCGCGTAACAATTCTCTGGTGGTAATGATTCCTATGGCCTCATTTTCTTGAACGACAGGTAATCGGGTAAGATTGAATCTAACCATTATGTTTTTCAGGGCTCTGGCAGGTGTTGTTGGCCCCACAACCGGAGTTGAAGTCGGAACGTAGGGCTCGATTGGTGAATCGAGCAATTCCATTTGAACTGCTCTGTCAAGATCGCGGCGGGTGATTATGCCGGCATATTTTCCCTGTCTGGTCACTACCAGGGACATTAGATTGAATTTTAGCATGGCATCCATTGCTTTTTTTACGGAAGCAATACAGTCTATTGATTGAGGCGATACCGACATTATTTTTTCGGCTGTCAGTGCCGGGGGCAGGAAGCGAAAAAGATAATCTTTTAAAACGTAAGAATTAAGTTTGTGGTTAGTTCCTGAAAAATTAAAACTTACCCAGTTTCTTTTCAGGTCGGGCCTGAAATCCTTGAAAACTTCGGCCAGGTCTACTTCGCTTATGCTGCTTCGGGCCCAGACCCTGGAAAATTTGCCTGAGGTTATACATATAACAGCAATGTGAGGACAAATTTCTGACCAGATACTTTCTACAATTGGCTCCAAATCTTGAACCTTGCCGGCTGAATTCACGCAGATCAATGTAACAGGCCAGTTGCCCGGGTGAATATCCTGAATGTTTCTCAGCATTTCATGATAAAGTCGGGTTTGTCCTTCTCTGAGGCCAAGAACAATGCTGTCGGCAATTCGACGGTTTGAAACCCGCTTTTTGCGCAAAAAGTCAAGGATAATTAGATCTGTGGGCGTAACCCTGCTTGAAAGACCGGCCCAGGTTTTTTCACAAATTGCCATGGCGAAAAGATCAAGGTCTTCGTGATTGAATTCTTTCTTATCTTTTAAAAGCCTGTTAAGCAACCCGGCAGTAATGCTTTGACTTCTGGTTGAGAGGGTAAAGAACTTGAAAGGTAACTTACATCGCCTGTTGGCATAAATGATTGTTTCAATATTATGTCTTACCAGTTTATTTGACAGCTCAGGGTTGTGTTTGGGCAGGCTTACTCCAATCAGGTGGACTTTGTTGACCTTTTTAAAATCAATTTCTTTAATATTTATGGTTTCAAACCAGTTTTGTTTGCGTGCAAATTCCCAGGCATTTTGTTTAAGCCTTACCGGATGCATCAGGCTGGCATTGGTATTAGCAAGCAAAATACAACGTGCCGCTCCAAGTTGATCAAGGTCAGCATTGTGCGAAAAAGCGACTATTTCCAAGTTGTCCGGTGTCATTTGTGGTTATTTATCGTTACCTTCGCGTTTAAGAATATCAAAAAATATATTTACAATTTCAGGGTCTAATTGGGTTCCTGCAACCTTTTTCATTTCTTTTTTTACATAATCGAAAGGAAAAGCATTTCTATATGGCCGATCTGCAATCATTGCATCGTAGGTGTCAGCAACTGCTAGAATTCGTGCGCCCAGAGGGATCTGTTCTCCGACGAGGCCAAGAGGATATCCTTTGCCGTCGTATCTTTCATGATGGTAAAGGGTTAGAGGTGCTATGTCTTTTAAGAGCTCGACCCTTTCCATGATATTTGCACCATATTCAGGATGACGATGCAGTTCGTTCATTTCTGTTTCGGTGAGATGTCCGCTTTTGGTCAAAATGACATCTTTAATACCGATTTTCCCTATATCATGTAAAAGACCTGCGTATCTGATTGTTTCAATTTCTTCTTCCGGTAGATCAAGCTCTTTAGCTATTTTAACCGCATATTCCATTACATTTGTACTATGTCCATGGGTGTATGAGTCTTTTACTTCTATAGCAGCGGCTAATGCCATAACCATTGATAAATATTGTTCTTTCATGTTGGCATAGAGCTGAGCATTTTCTATAGCGATACTTGCCTGAGATGCAAAAGTAGAAAGCAGGTCAATCTCGTCTTGTGAAAAGTCTCTTGGTTTACTGGTATAAATTGTGATGACCCCGATAGATCGGCCTCTCTGTATTATTGGTACGGCAAGCAGACCTGCAAGTTTTTCGCGCTTTATCATTGTGATGTATTTGGTTCGCGGGTCTTTGCGGGCATCGACTACAGAAATAGGGAGCTTTTGAGAGAAACAGTTCCCTATAATTCCTTCACCGGTTTTTATTGCAGTTGAAGCCAGAAATGATTTTGACAAGCCTCGTGAAGCTCTTACCTCTAAAAGTTTTCCGGTTTGGTCAAGTAGTCTAAGTTCGCATCTCAGAGCGTTCATCATTTCCATTGAAAAGTTCACAATAGAGTCTAAAACTTCGTCAAGAACAAGTGTAGAGGTAATAGACTGAGAAATTTCAAACAATACAGAGATTTCATCTATGCGTCTTTCAAGGTATAGTCTTATTTTAACGTTTTCGACAGCTGTAGCCAGCAGATTTGATAAAGTAGTAAAGGTTCTTAAGTGTTCTCGGTTAAAGGCATTGGCTCTTGTCGCCGAAATATTAATTATACCGATGCTTTTGCCTTGAACAGTCAGGGGAACCGTTAAAAAAGATTGAATCTTGCGTCTAAAAACACTGGTCATTGTAAGGGTTTTCTGACCTGGAAGAAACAGTTGTTGGCACCTTATAAGCCTTGACTCTGAGCCCCGGATTTTTGAGCTGATGTCGTTTATGTGATTAGAAAGTCGATCCAGGCTTGAGGGAGAGAGTGGTAATCGGGAAACGAAATATCTGGTTTCTTCGTCATCTTTAAAAAGGCAAACTACGCCAAGGTCATGGGGAATAAGCTGCGAAAGATATTCAAAAGAAAGGCCGATAAGACCTTCGAGGGTTTGCACCGTAGAAAATCTTTTGGCCAGGGTGTTGAGCTTTTCCATCTCCCTTATTCTGCTTTCTCTTTCTTCCACAAGGGTAAGGTGCTCTATTGCCATGGCAGCCAGATTTGCAAAAACGGTTGCTTCTTCGAGGTCATTTACCGTAAATGATCGGCTTTTTTTTATGTTGGCAACCGACATCAGGCCAACACATCTGGTGTTAGTAGTTAAAGGAATGATTAGCGCAGATTTGAAAGGAGAGTCTTTGAACAACGGATCATTCATTTCACCACTAAAAAGAAGGCGTTGGCGACTGAAAAATGCACTGCGCATTAGTTTGGCTTCGGGGCTGAGTTTTTTTTCTTGCTTGCCTTTATCCGTATTTGTGGGGCAGGGGGCAAAGCCGAACTCTTCTTCTGATACCATAATAGTGCGCCTGTCTGGACATGGAATATTTTTGGGCCTTTTGCGCCTGATACCTATTGCCTGCGAGAGCTTCAGTTCATAAGTATCTCGGATCAGGAGAAGAAAATAAACTTCGTCTGAATCAAGGGCTTCTTTTACCGAGCGCCCCATTGTTTTAAGCAGCTCGTCAAGCTCGAGTCCTGAAGAAAGAGCCATTGAAATATCGGAAAGTCGCGATAAGCGTTTAAAAGTTTGCTCGGTCGTATTGTTAGATTTATTTTTTTTAGCTGCCATTTTCGATTGTGCTTTCTTCAAAAGTTTTTACCTGATTTCTTCCGTGTTCTTTAGCCCAGTAAAGAGCATTATCTGCCGCCTCAACCAGGTCAGATGTTTTATGACACGCAGTTACTCTTGTGCATGCTACCCCAATTGACAATGTTACCGAAAGTTCTTTGTCTTCTTCCATCAGGGTAGTTTCTTCTACAGTATTGCGAATTCTTTCAGCGAATTGTTGTGCACCATCAAGTGTGGTTTCCGGAAGAATAACCGCAAATTCTTCGCCACCATAGCGGGCAACCGTATCGATTTGTTCACGTATGGAGTTCTTAAATATTCCGGCAACGTGACGCAAGACTTTATCGCCTACGAGATGCCCATAGGTATCGTTAAATTTTTTGAAAAAATCAATATCCATTACCATCAATGATAACGGAATTGAATACCTCGAGGCACGGGTAAATTCATGCGACAAGGTTTCCTGAAAATAACGATGATTGAAAAGACCGGTTAAAGGGTCGGTAAACGCCAGCATCTCAGTGCGCTTATGTATAAGCGCATTTTTGATGCTGGTAATAAATATACCGGTGAATTGTGAAGTAATGTCGAGTTCGTGATTGGTAAATGGCTCGTTTTCAGCTCTGGAAAGATGAATTAGCCCGGCAACTCGATCACCTATAATTATTGGAAGATGCAGGGTTTGTTCAAAGGTGCGCTTTGGTTTTCCACCCACCTGTTGTGGCTTGAATATAACCGGTTTGGCAAAATTTTCTCTGGTAAGTTCAGGATCAGTCGGAAATTCTTGAAACAGTTTGAAAATATTATCTGCAATAGATTCCTGATAAGATTTTGAGATAGAAATAGTTGGCTGAGTTATCAGGCGATAAGTCTCATCGAGGTCATCAAACAAAAGAATGGCAATTGATGTATAAGATATGACTGCGCTGAACTGGTTAAATGCTTTTTGTAAAATGACTAATGGGTCAAGGGTTGATGCCAGATCTTTACTGATTTCCAGAAAAATTCTGTTCCTGGTTGCGTTTGCAAGCAGCATATCTTGATCTTCATGAATGCGCTCAATCATTTTTTCTTTTTCCAGCGACATGCTCAGGTTTTGCGCAATTAAATAAAGAAAACGATAATGTTTTTTTGCCTTTTCTATATCATTTTCAAGATAGCGTCGGCTGACAAGAAGCATGTGTGATGGATTCCCCTCTACTATAAGAGGGATGCAGAAAAGTTCGCGGGTCGCAGCATTTTCTTCGAATGAAAGCGATAACGGCGGTTTTTCGAAATCTGAAGTGTCCTTTGTCCATGGCATGGTTAACTGATTTTTCAACCTGCTGGATACGGAATGAAACATTTTTGTCAGTTGCTTTTTTTCAAGCTTATTTGCGGCAATAATTTCAATTTCAGTATTTGTAATTGCTTCGCTGTTAATTTGCTTTTTGTAATTCTCGGGGATTTTTATTACTGCAGATCGCTCCAGGTTTAGAAATTCCGATAACTTTTCAAGAAAGGTTTCCAGACCGGCATAGAAATTGGTAGATTCAATTAAAATGCGACTGAGTGAATAAAGGCTGCTGATCTCGCGCCGGTTGGCGTCTATGCTGGCCACAAGCTTTTCCTTTTCTATTAAGCCGGCTATGGTTGTTTCGACAGATGCAAGTAGTTTCAAGTCTTGTTCGCAGAACCCTTTTCTTTTTGGCGGCCGGTTTAGATTCATTACGCCGATGATTTTATTATTGATTTTAAGGGGTAAAGATAAAAAAGAGCCTTTGGCAGTTTTTTGGTTGAGACGAAGCTTTTGGTCATATTTGCTTAAATCACTTACAATTACAGGTTTGCCACTCGAAAAAACTTCACCGGCAATCCCATGATCTATACCAATTTTTGCTACCGCCCCTGAGCTGTTGTTGGATTTTATTCTAGGGTGTCTTTTTGAAGCAAACAGGCGCAGACAATTTTCGTTCTGGTCATACACCATTATAGAGCCGGAATCGGCATCAAGAAAATGAATTGTTTCGTCAATAATAGAGTCGATCAGCTGATGCAAGTCTTTTGTATTGGCCGATTTTTCGGCAAGTCGGTTGTAAAATTGAAGAGTTTGTTGCGGTGAATTCATTTTATATTACCCTTAAATTTTAAGGTTAGCAGTGTCAAATCATCGTGTGCTTCTCTTGATCCGCGCCATTTTATGGCTTCAGATATTAACTTTTCGGTTGTTTCCCTTGCATTTAGATCTTCGGATTGGGCAAGAAACTTTTCTATTCTTTGGCTGCCGAACATTTCGCCGTTTTCGGAATGTTCCTCTGAAAGGCCATCGGTAAACATAAGCAGGCAATCTGAAGGATGCATTACAAATTTTCTGGTGTCAAAAGCAACCGGAATACCTGAAATGCCAAGTGGCGGCCCGCCTTTGGTTTCAATTAAAGTTATCTTGCCATTAAGTCTTACCATTAAAGGACCATGACCGGCAGACGTCATTTCTGCATTTCCACTTTCAGGGTCGATAGTTACTATCTGTAAAGTAACGAAATGGTATGAGTCCAGTTCTAGTGAAAGCTTCTGATTTACTTTATCCAGAATAGTCGTCAGGTCGCTTGTATCTTGAACTACCGAACGAAGAATCATGCGCGAAACCGCCATCAGGATTGCAGCGGGCATTCCTTTGCCGGAGACATCGCCCAGGGCGACAAGTATCCGACCGTCATCCATGGGAATGATATCAAAGAAATCGCCGCCAATTTGTCTTGCGGGTATGCTTTTACCATACATCTCGATATTTGCCGGAAACTCATTGAAAGATTTGGGCAATAACGACATTTGAATGTCTTTGGCATCTTTAAGCTGTCGCTCAAGCAATTCTTTTTCATGCTTTTCTTCAAGAAACCTTACCTTTTCAAGTGCCGTAACAACAAGGTGGGCTATTGCCTCCAGCAATTGTTGATCCTGCTGAGTAAAAGTTAATCCGTTCGTTTTGTTGTTTACATTTATAACTCCGATAACCTTGTCAGAACCGCCGCTTTTGCTTATAAGGGGAACCGACAGCAATGACCTGTTAAGATAATCTTCCATTGAGCGCTTTTTAAAAAGTCCTTCTCGCTCGATATTGTCAATTCGTAGCGACTTGCCATGTCTGGCAACATAACCAGAAATTTCGTCTCCGATTGGTATGCGGGTAGTTTCTTTGATTCCTTCTGGAAGACCGAATTCTTTTTGGATGTATAAATATTTTTCGCTTTCATCGAGGGTTAAAAATGAAATTCGGTTAACTCTCAATAGCCGGCGTATAATAGTAATCATCTCGTCAAAAAGTGAGTCAGAATCAGAAAGCTTTGACATCAACCCTTCGAGTGATTTTATTGTTTCCAGCTTTTCTGCATAGTTCCGGGCGACCTGTAAAGAAGCGCTGATACCATTTAATAAAATAGGTAAAAGCTTTTGTAATGTCTCTTCGGTCAGGTTTTTGTTGATAGGATGCTCGTAAAGAATTACTGCCCCGAGTGAAGCCGGAGTAGCAAGATCGGTTGAAATTATCAGAGCTTGAGGAGTGGCAGAAAGAGGTAAAATGTATCGTATAGGTAATGGATATTTTCCATCTCTATTATCAAATACAGCTCCCTCATGAATTAAGTCATAAATATCTGGATGCTTTTTTAATTCGCTGTGGATGTCAAGGTTTTCAGGTACGGGGCCGCCAAGTTGGGTAGTAACTTCGAGTTCCTGGGTTTCGGGAGAGTTCATCAGGATGGCACCTGAATACTGGCGAAACAAATTATTCAAACTTTCTACCAGTTTAAAAAGGATTGCCCCTATATCTACCGATGAGTTAATTGTATTGCAGGTTTGGTTGATTTGTTGCAACATCCTTGCTTCAAGAGCTTCGCGTCTTAACTGGTGGAGGTGGCTGAAATAAAATCCCAGTTGATTGGCAAGCATGGGAAGAATTTTTGATCTATGGTTTAGATACCTTGCAAGGCTCTGTCGGGTGGCAAAAATACCAAGATGACCAAAGGTAATTCCACCGGCCTGACAACTGAAAACCAATGGAACCAGTTTTTGTCCCTCTGTTTGAGATATACTGTTAAAAAGCTTGTATTCATTTACTATTGCTTGATTAAATTCTTCATCGTATTGTTTGACAGCCTCGATCATTTCGTAAATGGAATCTGTCAAATCTTTGCTTTCAGAGTTCGAAGTAGCAATAACTTGATGAATAAAGCCCGGCGCTGCATTCTGTAATATAAAAATACCGGGCAGGTTTAATTCTTGTTGTACTCTGGAAATAAATTTTGAAAGAATCGGCTGGTCTTCTTTGAACCATTCTGTAGCTTGTTGCTTGTCTTGCTCTATAGTCAGGGCAATAACCTGATTTTTGGCAGTCAAAATCAGTTGGGTTTCACGAATAAAACTTAAAAGTCTTTCAGAATCGTTGGCAAAAACAGGTAAAAGGTGTGGGGCAAACTGGTAGTGGGCAAAAATAAGATTGGTTAAAATATCTGAATAAAAGTGCCATTCAGTGAGCTCTTTAAAATCAAGGGGGGGGGCGGATTCAATTTTAAGGATAAGATCACCCAGATGATAGCCATTATTGATATAAGGACTGATAAACAAATATTGTTCGTTGTTTCCCGAGTCTTTATGATGCCAGCTTAAAAGGTTTTCGGGATTCTGGCCGGAAAAATCTGTCAATTCTGCAATATCAGATTTAGGTGATGATTTTTGAGAATCCTGATAAAGAAAACGCCAGGATCCGTCTGATTTGCCCGAATAGACTCGCAGTATAATGGCAGGTTTATTTTCAAGTTCGTTTAAAAAACTTTTGTCAAGTTGAGAAAAACTGTTGAAGCTTTCTATGTGCTGTGCTTTGACAAGTGATTTGAGAAGGGAATTTTTCAAAGTTTACTCCGGTATCAATGCGTCAAACTGTTAGTAACAGCTAAGTATAAAACTTTTCACTTCTCATATCAAGGCATAGCTACCAGCAATTCTGGGTCAGCGACTAACAACTTGTTTCAGAAAAGAATTTGCTTCACACCAAGCCTCAAAGCCACAAAGAAATAAACCAGAACGTTTGAAACCCAGAGAATAATGATTTACCGAGAATTAATCCATAGCTAACTCTTAAAAAAATAAAAACTTTTAAAAATAATGGTGGTAAAATAAGTAAAGCAAGCCAAGAGGAGAAGATTATGAAAAAACAGTTGTTCATTTTTGCAATTTTTATGTTTTATATAACTGTTTCAGGTTTTTGTGCGACAAACCCTTTTGCCGGAGGAGAAATCAATATTCGGCAGTCTGCCGACGAAGCCGTATCGGACAATGAACAGGCGAGTGTGAGTGTTGGCAGTATAGACAGGGACAACCTGAACCGAGCAATTAAAAAGCTTGACGAAGCCAATCAAAAATATTCTGATCTTCTCAAAAAATTTGCCGAAGACCCAGACTCCTTTGCCGATGAAAACGGCGACTACCGTGATTTTGTTCAGCAGATGCTTGATTTGGCAAAAAGACTTAGCGAAGTTTCTAATCGCCTGAAAGAAGTAGCAGGAGAAGTTGAAGAGTCTGATGAAGAAGTTGCCGCAAATGATGAAGAGGACGAAGAGAGTAAAGTTATTAATGGAACGGTAAAAGTTAATACCAGCCTGAATGTTAGAACCTCGCCCTGGGGAACGATTATCGGTAGTCTCTACAATAACAATCCTGTAAAAATAATCGGCAAAGATGGGGACTGGTACAAGATTGATCATAACGGGCAAACAGCATATATTCATGCTAATTATGTAGATACTCCTCAGCAATCAGCAGGACAGACGGCTGTAAATCGCCCTTCTAATCAGTCTCCTTCAGGAAACTTGCCGGCACCTGCATCTGTTGCTGCAAATGGTGGCCCACTTACCTCCGCTCCATGTCAGCCAATGCCTGGTCGCGCCAGTAGTGAGTTCGGCTGGAGAACACATCCGACGTTGGGCACCAGAAAATTCCATAATGGCATTGATTTGCCGGTAGTTAATGGAACACGATTGAACGCTCTGGGGGATGGAACAGTAATTGCATCCGGTTATGAATCCGGTGGCGGTCGCTATGTTAAAGTTCGCTATGCAAACGGGTATGAATCTTTTTACTGCCATCTGCAAAGCACTTCAGTGAGTAAGGGGGACCGGGTAAGTGCCGGCCAGGAAATTGCCAGATCTGATAACACTGGGCAATGGACAACAGGCCCACATCTTCATTTCGGTTTAAAGAAGAATGGAAGTTACGTTAATCCGCGTTCCGTTGGAATACCTTTACCCTAAGGCGCAGGTGATAAAATGAAAAAATGTTTATTTATAGTAATGATTTCGTTGTTTTGTTCTGTTGTATTTGAGGGTTCTGCAGAGGAAAATAATTTCAAACGGATATTTTCCTTGAACTATCATAAAAGCATGTTCGAAGCCCAAAGGTCAAACGTTCTTCTAAAAATCCCACTTGGTGAGGCAGATTCAGAAATCGGGGCATCTGAACAAGATGAAGAAAGATATACCGAAGGAGTTCCCTTTGCATTTCGTTCGATTAACGAAAAAGTATGGATACTCGATTCTGCGAACAATCAGCTTAAGCTTTTCAGTCCGGATACCGGTTTGAAAAAAAATATTTCAATTGCCTCTTATGGCAAAGTTATCAAGGATTTTGCCTTTGCCCCAGATGGATCGTTCTGGTTATTCGCTCCAATCGAGGGATATATTTATAAGATAGATTCTGAAGGTAAACAGAAAACCGTTATTGAGGGCTTTTTTGATGCTGCGTCACTTGAAACCTCAGGAAAAAATCTTCTGGTAGATATGCCGATGATGGCTTCTATTCTGAGCTTTGACGAAAGTGATACGCTAAAAAAGCAAATACCTTATGGTAAGGGGCTTTCTCCTGTTTATGGCATCGGTAACAAGCTTCTCGGCTTAAATTTGAAAAAACGCAATGCAACTTTAAACTTACGAATTGTTGCTTCTCCGCCCCAGGATCTTCAGCTTGCTGAGTTTCCTCTGGAAATAAAAGACTCAAAAGTTAACTATGCCGGTGGAGAAATCATCGGCAAAGATTCAGCAGGCAATATTTATTTAAACCTTGTTGCCTGTCATTCAGAAAATGGCGCTATTTATCGCGACCGGCTTTATAGATGCTCGCCTTCAGGTAGAGTACTGAGTTTTTCTGACATTATCAGAGTTCCTTGTCTGGCACCTGATTTGCCACGGAAGCAAGTTGTAACCCCGGAGGGCAAAATTCTTACTTTTTATCTTGAACCCGGGAAATATGTTCTGGCGACCTACGATCTTTGAGAGTTCGAGACTCCCTGTAATGAAGCGGGAAATTGTGTACTTGAAAAAAGGTTTTGTACGTGCTAGAATACCATTCCTGATTTTTGAATATGAGAAAGGTGATTATCATGGCTAATACATTGTCGGCTGCTAAAAATGCTAGAAAAGCAAATCGTAGACATACTAGAAGAGTTCGTGCTATTTCTGAACTCAAGACTTATCGTAAGAAAACCATGACTGCTGCAGAAGAAAAGCAGTCACAGGAAGAAATTGAAAAAATATTGAATTTGACTGTAAAAAAATATTATAAAGCAGCTTCGAATGAATATATTCATCCTAGAACGGCTGCACGCAAAGTTAGTCGTTTAATGAAAGCTGTTAACAGAGCTCAGAACGCATAATTTAAGTTTTAAAGATTTTTAAAATTAGCCATTTATCGGCGACATGGTCGGGTGTCGCCGATAAATGGTTTTAGCTTGTCTGGCTTCTAAGTGTTCTGGTTACAAAAGTTTGAAGTGCGTTTTTTGCATCAGGTGTCCCGGATTTTAAGTGCAGATCCATTTGAATTAGTTTAGGCCAGGTTTTAACCAGTTCAGTATATTCAAAATTCAGTGCCATATAGAGTTGTTTGATTTTCATGGGGTTGCTGTATCCAGTGGTTGAAAGCAAAGATGGGGGTAATGACCTGATTGATTTTTGAATCTCGGTAATAATACTTTTCTTTTTCTGATTCGATTTAAAGTCTGTTTTGCCATAAATCTGTCTGTAGTCTTGCAAATGCCTTTTAATCTCAGCAAAAATATCGGGGCGGTCAATTGTAAGTTCATGAAAAAGTCTGAAATCCCTCAATTGTCGAACAAGCATGAACCAGATTTTTTGAGGTGGTTCGCCGCTAAGACAAAGAGACTCAAGCGTTCTTAAGCAGCTTTTAAGGCGGCGATTGCCGAATTGTTCGAGAAAATCAAAAACGGAGTCTTTCCGCAGGTATCTTACAGATTCTTTTATCTTATCTTTCGTTATGGGAGCGTTGCCGGAAGCGATAACAAGTTTTTTGAGCTCCTGGAATAAAATAGACAACTCAGAGCCTGTCAGGTCTAAGAGCAGTTCTATGGCGTCAGGCTGGATTTTTCCTCCAAGCTCATTGGCTTCTTTCTTTACCCATAGAGGCAGCTGATTTTCAAATGGGCGCCAGAACTCAACCTGTTCATTCTGTTGTTTCAGTTTGGTTGAGATTTCCTGGGCAACTTTTTTGTTGTTTGTATTGAAAATTAAAAAAGTATCTGCCGGAATTCCGTTGTCATAGATTCTTTCAAGCAAAGGTTTTCTTTTTTTCAGGTTTTGAAAATCGTTAAAAAGAAAAAACCTGGGGCTTGAATTAAATGCAAAACTATAAATTAATTCATCTGAATTCTCGGCTTCTTTTGTGTTGCAATCAATCTTAAAAATGTTATCGCTGCGGTCTTTGTCTGGAATAAATTTTTTAATTATTTTTTCAAATGTACGTAACTTTAAAAAATCTTCCGGACCGGAAAAAATATAAGCAGGGTAAGCAAGCTTACCCTGCGATATAAGTTTTTCAAAATCAGTCAATTTCATAGAAAATTAGTAGGTATTCTCCATGAAGGCTTTATAGGTCGAGACGGTGTAGTAATAATCAACTTTTGAAATCAGTTCAAAGGGAGAATGCAAGCTCAGGGTGGGGAGGCAAATATCAAGCACATGCATATTGAGGTTCGAAAGCAGGTAGGCAACAGTACCTCCGCCGCCTTCGTCTACTTTACCCATTTCGCCAAATTGATAAGGTATATTTTCTTTTATGAGCATTTGTCGTATATAGTTGATAAACTCTACATCAGCTTCGCCGCTGAACATTTTACCGCCGCTGCCGGCGTATTTGCTTATCCAGACTCCTTTACCCATTAAGGCAGAATTCAACTGATCATGGGTTCCATCGAAGGTTGGATCAAGTGGCGTGCTGGTATCTGCCGAAATTACCATTGACTCAGAAATTGCGCCTCTTATGGAAGCGAAGTCGCTTTTTCCGGAGGTGGCTTCTACAAGCATTCCGAGAAAATCTGTGACCATCATTGACTGCGCACCGTTGGCACCGCATGATCCGATCTCTTCTTTGTCAAGAAACATTATGGCGCAAGTATGTTGTGGAACTTTTATATCACAAAGAGCGTCATAAGAGGCAAAAACACAGGCTCGGTCGTCATGACCATAGCCACCTATCAATGCTCTGTCCAATCCGACTTCTCTTGAGTTGAAAGCCGGCACTGCATGAAACTCAGCCCAACCAAAGTCTTCTTCTTCGAGGCCCATTTCTTTGTGAAGATATTCGATAATTGCCTGTTTTATGCGATCGGGAGTCTCTTTTTCTGAATCTTTGTTTGCCTTGAGGGCAGGACGATGACCAATAACCAGATTTAGTTCTTCACCTTTAATAGTTGTAGACGATTTTCTATCATCTTGAATCTTTCTGCTCAGATGAGGAGCTATGTCAGTAATTGAAAAAACAGGATCACTGGTTTTTTCGCCAATATTAAAATTTAGTTTTTTGCCGGATTTTGTTATTGCAAAACCATGAAGGGCAAGTGGTATAGCAGCCCATTGAAACTTTTTAATTCCACCGTAATAATGTGTTTTTAAAAGTGCCAGGCCATGTTTTTCATAAAGAGGCACGGCTTTGATATCCAGCCTGGGACAATCGTGATGAGCTGCTATTAGTCTGAAACCTTCGCTGGGATTTTTTTTACCAATTATTGCAAGACCCATGGCGCGATTTTTATTAATAAAATAAACCCTGCTTCCGGGCTTTAGTTTCTTGCCGGTACCCAGCTGGGGTAGAGGTTTAAAACCGGCTTTTTTTGCATCTTCTTCGATGAAGATTATTGTTTCTCGTTCAGTTTTGCAATTGTCTAAAAAATTGCGATAGCTTTGTGCCCTCTTTTCGAGCTTTTTGCCATCTTTGCTTTTGAGAACATCCCATGCGTTAGGGATTTTTAAGGCAGTATTTTTTTTCTTTGTTGTCTTAGCCATAAATCCTTTCCTTAATATTGAGTATTTTAATTGGGTAATATATTAGCATATTTAGCAAGTATTTAGTGATATAAATTAATACTAGTTATTATCCATGTTGTAATGAATGCCACTAAGTTAAGGAGATATTTAAAGCAGAGATGATTTATTCGTGCTCAGCAAAGCGGTGCTCGTAATCAGCGAGATCGTAATCGAATAATCAACATTTAAATCGATTACGATTAGGATTACGATCATCCGCCGTCGCCAAGGCTATGGCGGACAGGCGAGCACGATTCGCAAAATTTTACTTCTTATCTTAGTGGCATTCCATGTAGTAATATTAGAGAGTTTCAACAAACAAATGGATAATTGCTGAATTAATACAAGCTGACTTTGTTTTTCCTGCTAAATTCTGTATCATTTAGTTAGTCAGTTCCGAAAAGTAATATTTATAAAATCGTAATAATGCTGGTGAGAATTACCTGATGAACAAAGAACAACTCAAAGAATCACTACTAGAACTAGATCAAAAATTGAAAACAGTAATACTTGGAAAGCCCGACCAGATAGAATTAACTTTGACCTGTCTGCTGGCTGATGGTCACCTTTTAATGGAAGACCTGCCCGGAGTAGGCAAAACTACACTCGCTTCGGCTTTGTCTCAGGCAATTGGTGGTACTTTCAACAGAATTCAATTTACTGCCGATCTGTTACCTTCTGATATTCTCGGAACCAAAATTTACAGACGTAGTCTTGAAAAATTTGAATTTGTTAAAGGGCCTATTTTTGCAAATATTGTTCTTGCCGATGAGTTGAACCGCGCGCCTCCTAAGACTCAGAGCGCTCTGCTTCAGGCAATGAATGAATATGAAGTAAGTGTCGACCGGAACCATTTTCAGCTATCTTTGCCCTTTATGGTTATTGCGACGCAGAATCCGCGCGGATTCCATGGAACCTATCCTCTCCCCGAATCTCAGCGAGACAGATTTCTCATGCGATTGACCATAGGCTATCCTGATGCTCAGTCAGAAAAAGAAATATTGAAAATGAAATGGGGGCTGAAATCAGAGATTAAATTAGAGCAGGTTCTCGAGCTTGACGAAATTCGCGATTGTCAGAAGCTAGCTAATGAGATTGAGGTTCCGGAACATGTTTACGATTATATTACACGACTAACTGAAGCTGTAAGAAACCATGAAGAAGTCGATTTGCCGGTAAGCCCCAGAGGATGCATTGCACTTATGCGTGCAGCCCAGGCTCTTGCATATTTAAGAGACCTGGAAACCGTTAATATTGATATTATTAAAGAATTGCTCCCTGGTGTGTGGTGCCACAGAATAGGATTAAAGGGCACAACAACATTTAACAGCGAGGGAGCACCTGCTGAGTGGGTTCAGCATGAATTGCTGCAAAAGGTAAAGATTGAATAAACCCCGAATTAAAATCTGTCTGACTAATTTTGGTAAAGCATGCATTTTTTTGTCGGTCTTTTTGTTGTTTTCAGCTCAAAATACCGGCAACAATCTGTTATTTGTTATGGCCAGCTGTTTTATAGCAGCTTTTATTATTATTTTATATATATCATACAGAAACATTTCCGGTCTTGAGCCTATACTTGAAGCTGAAGAGGAAATTTATGCCGGAGAAGAGTTTTCGATAAAATGTCGCTTGAAAGAATTTGAGGGAAGGGCTCATTATTGTATTGCTTTTGAAGATGACTTTACCGGAAAACTGGAAGCAGAAGAAATCATTTATCTTAGAACCAGAATTAGAGCAGAAAAACGGGGAATATATAAACTTAAAAATTTTGCTTTGTTTTCCTTTCATCCATTTGGCTTGATTTTTATTCGAGCCTTATTGCCTCAACAGTCTGTGTTTGTTGCGCCCAAAAAAGCAAGAGTTATTCCCGAACTTATCGAGAAAGAAATTGGCGGTGCGATCCAGAAGTTTGAGCCGGGAAAAGAAGGGGACTACTGGATGCAGAAACCTTATCAGTCCGGTGAAGATGCTTCTTTAATCAACTGGACAATTTCGGCAAGATCAAACTTTGAATGGGTATTGATTAAATCCATAAACTATGGTTTGCCCGAGAAGCTTTACTTCAATTTCTCGGGTCTAACCGACGAAGTATTTGAAGACTGTCTTAAAATTGTTACCAGTATCATTTTCAAACTGCGGGAAAACGGCAGCCATGCTTTTATCTGGGCCAGGCAGGAACATGGTTCTTATAATTGGATGTCCGTAACTGATAATTATTCGACTCTTTTGCATTGGCTTGCCGACTTAAAAGAGTATGACAAGATTCCTCCGCCTACGGGTGACTGTCGTGGAATAGATTTTAATGAAATTCTGAGTAAAATAAATGCCTGATATAAATAAAACAAACGATAGATTTATGGAAATAGAAGGCAAAGTTAAAAGCTTTAACAAAGCTTTTGTAAATGATTTTACCGTTGACTCCGGTTTTTTAAGATTGTTGGCGCTAATAGCTTTAATTTCGTTCGTGTCTGTATGGACAACCGGTTATTTAAGAACTTTAATGACTGTATTAATGTTTCCTTCTCTTTTTGTGCTGATATCGGGTCGCAGGTTGCTTCCTTTTCCACGTCTTACTCAGTTTTTAAGCCTGTTGACTTTGGGTTATATTTTAATTGTCTATAGCAAGTTTGAAATTCCCGGTATTGTTATAATGCTCGAGTTTACTTCAATTATCATTGTTCTTCAGCTTCAAATTACAAATAATGCAAAAACTGTAACGGGTTTTTTAGTCTTGTCATTAATGGCAATTCTTGCGGTAGCGGCTATGAATGTAAACTTTTTGTTTCCATTGAGTCTTATTCCATATTTGTTCTGTATCTTTATTGTGCTTCATAAAATTGTAATGATGCGACATAGCTGCTTGACCCGTAAATTAAAACCAACCGATTGTAAAACTTTCAGCCCATTAAAACTTGCCGGCCTGGCTTTTTTGTTTGTGCTGGTTTGGGGATCATGTTTTTATATGATTCCCAGGACTAAAAGATATGGACTTGCTTCTCGTGCTTCTAAACGATCCCTCAAAGGTTTCAGTGATGCTTTGACTATAGGCGAAGGTGGTTTGCTTGAAGATAATCCTGCTGTTGTTATGAGGATAAGACCGAGTGACAAGGCTTCTCTTTCTTTATCCATACTCAGAAGACTAAAAGGCAAGCTTATGCGAGGTACAACCTTTGCTAATTATTCCAGAGGAAGATGGTATAGAAATCGATATAGCAGATACTTTGTTAACCTCAGGGAAAACACAGGCCAGTTCTGGTTGAAAGAAGATTATAATACCGACAGAACCCTTCATCAGCTGGAAATTAATCTTGAAAATACTGAGCCGCCTGTTTTGTTTGTTCCTGATCTTACGGTTAACCTTGATATAGATAGTAACTTTATAATGGTTGAGAGTGATCGCTCTATATTTTTCCCGGGAAGATCGTCGGCAAGAAGAAGATATCTTGCTCGGGTATTGATTGATCAGCCCCCTGTAAGAGATGTAGAGATGTCTTCGCTTAATATTTCAGGGCCAACGCGAATATACCTTAACAGGAATGGAATAGATAAAAGAATAAGGGATCTTGCTGACAAGTTGTCAGAAAATGCAACGACGATAAATCAACGAGTAAAAAGAGTAATGGCTTATTTAAAAGAAAATTGCGTTTATTCATTATTTGAAAGTTTTTCAGCAGAAAAAGATCCGGTAGTCGATTTTCTTTTTGAAAATCGGTCAGGGGCATGCGAGCATTTTGCCTCTGCTATGACCCTTCTTCTCAGGTCGATGCAGGTTCCTGCCAGGCCGGTAAATGGTTATACCATGGGAGAATGGAACGAACTGGGCCAGTTCTTTACTGTTCGACAAAGACATGCCCATTCCTGGGTTGAGGTATATTTCCCCGGTTCAGGATGGATCCCTTTTGATCCAAGTCCTCCAGCTGCGATTGGTGAGCCGGCTCAAGGTTTCAGCAAAATGTTACTTTGGCTTTGGGAGGTTTACGAGGGACATTGGTTTAATTATGTTTACAGTTTCGATAATAAAACCCAATCTCTTGGATTTAGAAGGATATACAGTTTCTTCTATCTTTATTGGAAAAAAATCCGACAACTTATTAAAACCAAAGGGCCATATTTTGTTGGTATTATTGCGTTAATTTTACTATTGTTGAACTTGTACCAAAGAAAGAGAAAAAATTCAGGCTCATGGCTTCCCGGTTGGTATCTGACTTGGGAAAAAGCCCTTCCCGAAACACGCAAGAGCTGGGAAACCCCAAGAGAGTTCCATGCAAGACTGGTTAAAGATGGAATTCTTGCAAAAGAACAGGAAGAATTGTTCAACGAATTAGCCGGGCTGGTTGATAAGAGTGCGTCTAAAAATGCTGATATTAAGCACATCGAAGGCGAAGCCAGAAAGTTGATATTGCGTTTGAATGGCAGAAACTGATTGCATAGACAATGGTTCAGTGTCAAAGCTGGGTAGAATCAAGAGCTGGTTGTTGATTCTGCTTTTAAGTATTTTTCCCGGGTTCATTTTCATGTGGGACTGGAATCCGGAGGGAGAGGCAGAATTTAGAAAAAGCCAGCTCCAACAAACCTGGTTCCAGGAAATGGAAAATGTTGCTGAAAAATTTTCCAGAAGTTCTGAATTTAACTTCTGGTATAAGTTGCTTTCAAACAGGTTTACTCAGATTTTTAAGCTAAGGTATAACTCAGGAATTTCGGCTGAAGAATCATTTAAACACGCCATTAACTCATACAGTCCATTAGGTTTTCCTGAGGCTGATGTCGTCGCCTTTTCCTTCCATAAAAATAACTGGAAGACAAGTTATTTTGGTAGAAAACTTAACAAATCAGACTACTTGATGCGCAACCTTTTTAATACAATGGTTGCTCAGGCTGAGGGTAAAAATAATGAACTTAATTCAGATAAATGGTCGCAACGGATAAAAATGATGTTTGGTCATTTAAATTATCCTGAATTGTTCAATGATAATTATCGAAACGTTCCTTTTCCGGCAATTGTTGATGGAAAACCATGCACTATGCTCTGGAACTTTATCGAATCAGATTCCAAGAATAAAATTCTTGGGGGATATTTTTTTTATTTTCGTCGCTCTTATTCTGCAGAATTGCTGCCATTAAATCTTATTATGCAAAGATGGAACTTTGTTTGCAATAAAAAAGGGCTTTACCCGGTTTTGCTTCCTGTAAAACCTGAAACCGGTCAAATTGAAATTCATTCAGAAATCGATAATCCTGAATTAAGAAAAAAAATAGAAAATTTTGCCTCTGAGTATATTAAAAAAGGCGAAAGCCCGGTACCTGAACTTTCTTTTAAAACGAGGTTGCCGGCAGAAATTTCAGGTTCGGCATTTGAGATAGGTAATTATATTGCCAGAATTTGTGCGCTTACTTCTGAAAGCGGTCACATAGGGCTTGTGCTCGAAAAAATTAGAGCACCCGAAAAACCGTTTCGTCAATCACTGGCGTATTTGTATTTTCTTGTTGCCGGAATTCTTTGGGGAATGTTTTTTCTTAGAGCTTTGATCTTTTTTGAAATTCCCGCCATGAGTCTTCGATTCAAGGTAGTTGCCTGGTTTCTTGCTTTTGCAGCTTTTCCAGCGGGTTTAACCATAAGTGCATGGACTTCTTTGCTGCAGGATTTCGAGAACTATAGAATCAGCCAATTGCAAAAAGAACTTTACATGTCTGCGCTAAATATAGAAGCCGG
>JBNJGH010000002.1:0-77290 GCA_051747585.1 Candidatus Rifleibacteriota bacterium | reverse complement strand
TTTCGCGGTTTCAACAATTCCAAAAACCGGCGATCCTCCCTTGGCAAAAGTAAGCAGCTGCCCTGTTAACTCTCTGGCATTTTGGATGGCCTGGTGGGCATTCATAAGATAACGATAAGCAGGGGTATCTGCCGATAATTTCATTTTTGCCAGCTCAAGATTGCCGAATATAGCTGCCAGTAAATTATTAAAATCATGTGCGATTCCACCGGCTACAGTCCCGAGCTCTTCAATTTTTTGCATTCGGTGTATTTCTTCTTCTGCTTTTTTTCTTTTTTCTTCGGCCATCTTTATTTCGGTAATATCTCTTCCTAATACTACCAGGCCTTTTCTTTTGCCATCTTTTTCAAATACCGGAACCTTTATGCAATCAAAAATCTTTTTTGTCCCGTCAGGTTTAACTATAGTTTCTTCGCCTCTTGTTATTTCTTTTTGCTGCCATGCTTTTTCATCCGTAACGGCGCAGGTTAAAAATGCTTCTTTATAAACAGGGTCTGCAAATTCGGCGAGTTCTTTATCTGTTTTTCCACGATAAGCTGTGTCGGTGAGGGAAAAAAGCTCAAGATCTGCATCATTCGCTTCAAGCCAGCGGCCTTTACCATCTTTGAAACATATTATGTCGGGAGTTGAGTTAATCAATGAACGTAGTCTGCTTTCGCTTTCACGAAGCTGCATTTCAATGTTTTTTTGCTCTGTTATATCTATTGCAACCCCGACTTTTTGTTCTGCTTCTCCCTTTTCGTTTCTTTTGAAACTACATTCAAAGCTTTGCAGGTAATGCCAGTTGTTTTGCTTATCTTTTACTCGATATTCTATTTTGAGAATATTTTTATTTTCAGTTTTTTTAATTTTATCCTGAAAACAGATTACTTTATTCAAATCATCGGGATGAATCAGATTCTCAAAAAGTTTGTCTCCCATTGCCTTTATTTCGTTAGTTGAGAAGCCAAGAATTTTTTTTATTCCCTGATTTGCATAAATATTGCTGTTTTTCTTTAAATCAAAAACGTAAACTATAAATGGAGCAATGTCTGTAAGAGCTTTGAGAAACAAAATCGGATCGTCAAAATTCAGATTTGAACAATTCTTTTCGTTTTTCTCAAACTGTTTTTCGAAATTTTTATTTACATAAGAACCAGGTTTCCTGTTTTTCATATCCTCTCTCCGTTTTTAAGCAAACCAGTGTAGGACTCATCTCTCAAATAATAATTATTCTTTATTTTATTATATGCCAGATGTGCATAATTTAAAAAGGATTGAATCCAATTCAGCTATTACCCATCTGTTTGTAAAAACTGTTTTAAGAAATCTTTAAGCCTCATATAAAGTTACTCATTATTGAGAATAATAAAAGTTATTTTATATGCTATATTTTTTTAGTGAAATAATTGACGAGGAAAATTAATGCTGCTGAAAAGAAAACTTTTGTTATTAATTTTAGTCTGGCTGCCAATAGCTGCTTTTGCCGGGCAAACCTGGCTGACATGGACAACAAGATCCGGCTTACCTGGTAATAACGTATTATGTCTTGCTGTAACCAAAGGCAAAATGGCTGTAGGTACCGATAAAGGTATAGGACTTTTTTTAGAAGCGAGAGCGATATGGCTTAAACTCGGAGATTATTGTCCTGAAATAAAGGGCCTGGCAGCTCGGTCGCTGGAGTTCGATAACAATCATAATTTATGGGTAGCGACTTCAAAAGGTCTGGGTCGAATTTATCTTGAAAAATTTCCCGAAGAAGCTCCTTTAGTAGATTTTTTTGGTAAAGAACATGGGCTTTCTACAATCGATACAGAGATAATTCAAATTATAAATGACAAAATATATGTGGGTTGTTTTGGTGGCTGGATTTTTGAAGCTCAAATTGGCGGCAGGGGGGCAAGCCCGATTTTCCGTCCGGTAAATGTTCGTGGTGGAACCCAGGATGATACTCATCGCCTGGTTTCGGTCGGGATAACAGGCATAGCAATGGACTTTCCGGGGGGCGGCATCTACTCTACCAAAGGAAAGGGATTGTTAGAAGGTTATAGTGGCGATGATTATTTGAATGACAATGAATTGCCTTCGGATTGGGTTAATGATTTCTGGAGTTTTGAAGATGGAAATTCCAGTAATCTAATTGCCCTGTGTCAGAAAAATTTCACTCTGATTACAAATCGAGAACATGTTGCAGATATGATTTTGCCCACAGGCGACTCATGGATTTCTTCTGTTGTTACTCATCCAGATGAAGAGACCAACCCCTTTGATGAGATAGAACGATCTGAAGATAGTATTTTGAATCAATTTTTAGGAAAACGTATTCTTTATCTTGGAACAAAAGATCGGGGCCTCTGGAAATTTGACGAAGGCCGCTGGGAAAATCTTACCGCCAATGTTTGCCCACTTCCTTCAAATTGCATTAATAAGCTTTATTATATTCCAGGCGCAAAAAAAATGGCAATATGCACTGATTCGGGTTTGGTAATGTTCAGCACTGAAGAAGATTATGCTTATGATGAGTTTGAATTTCGTGGCAGCACCCCTTATTTTGCAAAAACTTACTGGCCTTTTATGCAGCTGTGGGGGCCCAGAGTTTACGGGTATCCCTGGGAAAACAGTTATCCAATTAATCCTCATATTGCTTACCATAAAATAATCAGAGGTAAAGATCTCTGGGTAAGTCATGACATGGGACTGTCCAGATATGTTATGCCGACAGGAGCATTCCTGGGAGCTATGGCAAATAGATATTACCTTTCGGGTAATTTTGATAACCCCGTAAATCATCCGGCAAAAAATCTGTTAATGGAAGACAACTCAATTGTTAACGAAAGACCAAATGCAATTATAGGTGAAAGAGTCTGGCATCACTATTGTAAAGAACAGTCTAATGATATTTCAAATGCTCCAATGGCCTCAATTTATACCAGCCTTGATATGAAAACCATTTGTGGCCCTGAAAATATGATAGCCACAAGAATTAATACTCGCGAAGAAATCAGTCTTGATTTAGCTCAGGAAGGCATTGAAAGCGCAGCGGAAACCCTTGAATACCCACCGGTTCCGGTTTTTTACATTTGTCGGAGGGGCGAAAAAATTTATTACGATCAAAGAAAAAGAAGGCTTTACACTGTGGCCGAACAGAACTTTCAGTGCCCTTTGCATTATATTCCTTCAACTGCAATAGCAGATTATGATCTCGATCTTAATGACAGGTGTTGGATAGTTTTTGAGGGAAACATGTTAAGAATTCTTGACAGCAGTAGTCAATGGCTTGGTGGTCTGGTTTATGAAACTGATTTTTCCGGTGAATGGTATGACTTTCAAACAGATCAATTACCCTGGGGAAATTTTGAGAAAATTTTATGTGTAAAAAGAGTTGGGGCAGATATTTATTTTGGCACCGAAAATTCAGGTGTTTTTATTCTGCCTCTTGCCCATACAAGAAATCCTGAAGAAATAACCTGGCAGGATTGGCAGAATATCAGAATCGAAAACAATGAAGAACAACTGAATGAAAACTTTGATGTAAAAGCAATAGAATTCTGGGAAACAGAAGAAGGTAAGGTCGTTGCCCTGATGCATAAAAAGGGCTTGAGTATAATTCAAGGTAATCAAATTATAAAATTACCTGTTCCCAAAAGAAATTATACCTGCATTGAATCTGACAGAACGGGGCGTCTATGGCTGGGGGCTATCGAGGGTTTGTTGTATATAACCCCTGATTTGCGAATAGAGACGTCTGTATCTCATGATAATACTCTTGATTCAGATCGGATAACTTCAATAGCTGCCGCTCCTGATGATGCCAAATATCCATGGCTTATTGCCGTGGCCTGTGATGAAAAGGCCGGTAGCGGTTTTTCTTCTTCTGATGTTCCGCCTATGCTACAGCATGCTCAAGATAATCCATATAAGCTGGTGGTTAAGAATCCTTCTATTCAGGGTTCATCGATTGGTTTGTTCGATGGACAAAAATGGGAGAGGCTCAGCAGGCCAGGGGTTCATTATATGATGTTCGACCAGAAATTTTTATGGGCAACCACCTCTTGTCGAATTATGCGTCTTTATATGCCAGTCGAGGTAACAAGCTATTAGCAATTTCAGCATCATAATTAAAGACTTGAATTAAAAAAAAGCATCTCACACTCTGTCTCTGGTTTCGATTCCGATGTCGATAGCGATACCGAAATCTCGTCAAAAAAACTGTAATATATGAATTAATGATGGTTTGAGTGTCTAAAGTGATTGCCCTGCTTATATACCAGCTATTCTCGGTCAAGTATTATTAGCTGGTTACCAAAAGTTCTGGTATTATTTTTTTCTGTCAAATATAGAATTTTAACCACGGAGGCTCAGAGTGCACTGAGCTGATTTTCCAATCTTTTTCAGCCTTTGTTCTCAGCCACAGCAAGGTCTCAGAAAAGCACAGGTGTTTTTCTGAGACTTTGCTGTGGCTGAGAAAGCCGGGCGGTGAAACCACCGGCTGATTGTCCATCCGGACAATCCATGGCTGAAAAAGATTCTCCGTGATTCTCTGAGAGCTCTGTGGTTATTTTCTTTGGGGGGCTTTGAGGCTTGACGTGAGGCTTAATCTGTTTCAAAAAAGCTGATAGTCGCTTACCGAGAATTGCTACCTATATACAGTTATTATTGGAAGATAGTCTTAAAGATGATATTATAAGCTTCTGATTAATTACGGGAGTTTTTTATGAAAAATTTGTCGGGCAACTGGCTTTTATTTGTTTTGCTTTGGGTTTTTGTTTTTTCAATTTATCCTCTCGATGCAGAAACAGATATTCGTAAAGCGCAATTTGCATCAGCTTCAATTGAGCTTATAAGACCCGAAGAAACAATTGCTACCAGTGTGGTAATACCTGAAGAAATCAAGTTTGAAAATGATTCCGAAGATATCGATATGATATCTTCCGGTAGTCAATATCTGGAAGAAGTTGCGAGTATGAGCCTTGTTAAACCCGTAACCTTTGAAAAGGTTCCTGCTTTGCAACCGGCATTGATGAAGAGCGACGAATCTCTGGCCAATCGAGAAGAAGAAGTAAAGATTGAAAAAATTAAGGGTATGATTGTTCCAGAAAAACATCCGGTTAAAAGGCGCAGATATCTTTTTCGCTGGGTACTTAAAACCGAAGATAAAAAAAGAATTCCTTTAAAATCTAATTTGACATTGCTTCAAATTGTAAGAAAAGAAAAATTACTCGATGGTTTGGTTATGTTGACCGGTTACTATGTAGAGTCTGCGATGAATCAGGTTTTAAAATATTTTGTGGTAGAAAAAGCTGTGCCTGCAGGAGATATGAAAACTGGTTCTGAAAAAGAAGAAAAATAGCCCTGTGCCCGTTGTTTATATGAAGTCATGGATAAAGAAAAACTTGATAAAGTTCTAAAATTAATGCCCTCTAAGCCCGGTGTGTATTTAATGAAAAACCGGGCTGACGAAATTATTTACATAGGGAAATCAAGGTCTCTAAAAAAAAGGGTGAGTTCTTATTTCCGACGCCGGCATGACAATCTCAAGACCTCGATAATGGTTTCAGGCATCGAAAATATAGAATTTATTATTACCAACAATGAAGTTGAAGCACTTATACTTGAGAATAACCTTATAAAAAAGCATAAGCCTCGCTACAATGTGCTGCTTAAAGACAGTAAAACTCATCCATACGTTAGAGTAACTTTAAAAGAAGAATACCCACGAATCGAAAAGGTGCGCCGGGTCTCTTTTCACGACGGTAACCTTTATTTTGGTCCCTTTCCGAATGCCTACGACTTGAACCACATTCTTGATTTGATAACCAGAACATGTCGACTTTGCACATCTAAAACAAAAATAGGCGGCAAGAAAAAAAGGCCATGCCTTAAATACCATCTTCACTTATGCCAGGGTGCCTGCCAGGGCGAAGTAAGCCCTGAAGCCTATAAAAAATCCATTCAAAAAGCTATAGATCTACTTTCAGGAAAAACCGCACCAGATTTCAAAGAGATGGAACAGCAGTTGCAATTTTTGAAGTCGGAATATCGTTACGAAGAAGCAGCGGAATTAAGAGACACAATAACAGCACTGCATAGATTTTTTGAAGATCAGAAAGTTGAATTCGTTAAACCCGTTGACTCTGATATATGGGGCTGCAGCGAAACTTCAGAGCGAATTATTTTTTCGATATTTTTCGTTCGTGGTGGAAAACTACTCGGAAATCGTATTATTGATGTAGATCCTGAGCCTGAAGTAGAAACGGCTGAGATTCTAACATCTCTTATGACCAGGTTCTATGACAGAAATCTAATTCCGCCCCTGATTTATTGCTCGCTAATGCCTGATTCTGATAAGCCCTTGGAAAAATTGCTTACAGAAAGAATTGGTCGTAAAGTTAAAATTGCTGTGCCATCACGGGGAAAATTCAGGCATCTTTTAAAAATGGCAGATAAGAATGCTTTGGAAGTTTTGAAAAATTTGACCCCAATTGAAAAAGAAAAAGTCAGCGATGCGGTTGTCGACCTGCAAAAACGTTTAGGCTTAAAAAAGCCGCCAATGAGAATTGAATGCGTCGATATTTCTCATATTCAGGGAGTTGACCCGGTTGCTTCACTGGTAGTCACCGTAGATGGAAAACCTGCTAAAAAAGAATACAGACTTTTTCATATTAAAACAGCTTCCGGAGGCGATGACCCGGCTTCGATTGCCGAGGTTGTAAGGCGAAGATTGACTCGTCGACTCAAAGAAAAACAACCTTTGCCAGACCTGTTTATAGTAGATGGCGGCTTAGCTCAGGTTCGATCTGCAGAAAGAGAAATGCACGCTCTTTCCCTTGATATCCCTCTCTATGGATTGGCAAAACGCGAAGAGTTGCTTGTCAGTTCAGACGGAAAAGAACAAAAGTTGCCTTTTTCCAGTTCGGGAATGAAAATTATAATAAAATTAAGAAATGAATCCCATAGATTTGCCAACAGCTTTCAGAAAAGAACTCACTCTAAACGCATGGTAAGATCTGCACTGTTAAATTTGCCAGGGGTGGGGCCTGCAATTCTTCGCAAAGTTTTGCGGGTATTCAAATCAACTGCAAAAGCCAAAGAAAAAACCCCCGAAGAATTACAGAAAATGACGGGAATCCCTGTTAAAACAGCCAGAATAATTGTCGAGGCGTTAAATAATGAATAATAGAAGAAAAATTTGCGTTTTAGTTCTGACCCTTATTTTTTTTGAATTTAGCTTGTCTGCATCAGAAATACCAGGCCCGAAACTTAGAAAGAATTTACGCAAAGGTTTTTTTAAGGCATTTGCAACACCATCGGAATTTAAAGCAACGGGAATATTTGATTTGCTTGATTACTCTAAAGAAGAGATCGCTCAAATAGGAAAAATAACCCCTGAACCTGAAAATTTAAAAATAAAATATAAAAAAGATGTAAAAAATGGGGCATTTAAAAATATTAAGGTTATTTGCAGCAAAGTTAAATATTATAATCTTAATATTGCTACTGCCACCTTTGAGTTCCCTGATTGTGAACTCGATAAGGAGGAGCTTGCCAATAACAGAATAAAATTTGTTAAATCCGATTTGATAAAGCTAAAGACCGAAGTATCTCAAAATAATTTATTGAAGGTGTTTGAGCTTTTTGCCAGAGCACGTTCTCTTAAAAATCTTGATTTAAAACTTAAAAAAGATCGGGTTCGCCTTGATGGGCGATACAGAAAAGGCTGGCTGGTAGTTCATTTCAGGGTTCAGGGTGATGTTAAGCTCGTTAATCCAAAGATTGTTGATTTTAATTGTTCGAGGTTAACCTTGAATCGCATTCCAATGCCTCGTAATGCCCGACGATCAATTATTTCACGCATAAACCCGGTTTTTAATTCAAGCAAAACCTGGTTAAATTTAAATATAAAAGAAATTAAAATTTTTAAGGGTTCTGTCCAAACCATAGCAACAATAGATAAAAAGAAAGGCTGAAAATAACAATGCCAACCAGACGAAGAATTTATAGAGTTGCAAACGCAATTCACAAGCGACAGCTTGACCTGGCCATAGCACTTGAGAACGTTCATGATCAGCATAATATTTCTGCAGTCCTGCGTACAGCTGATGCAACCGGTATTGGAAAAGTATATTGGCAGCCTGACTGGCGTAAACCTGAGTCAGTTAATCCGGAAGTGTCAAAAGGGGCAGAGAAATGGGTCGATTTAGAAGTAGTCGATAACCTTAAAGAAAGAATGCAGAAAATAAAAAAACAAGGATTCAAAATTGCCGCTACCCACATGGGGCGTGAGGCTGTAGATTTTAGAAAAGTAGACTGGACACAGCCATGGGTGGTGATTATGGGCAATGAACAACGAGGTTGTTCTGATGAAATTCTTGAAATTTGTGACACAAATATATTTTTGCCCATGGCAGGCTTTGTCCAAAGTTTAAATATATCTGTTGCCTCTGCTGTTACTATGTACGAAATTCAGCGACAACGTGAATTGGCGGGACTGTACAGTAAAAAACAGGATGAGAGCCAGGTGAAAAAGCTTTTTACAAAGTGGAAACTTGATGAACAAAAATTCTCTTTGCAGGAAGTTATAACTCCTCCAGATGGGGAAATGCCCGACAACGAACTACCCCATTCAGATGGCAGGGCAGTTCGTAAATGTCCGGAAATAAAAAGATATTAAAAAAAAATTAGATTTTTTATAATAAAAACCGTTCATCTGTCCGAATGAAAAGTACATAAAAAAATAGACCTAAATGGAGTTGGTCGATGAACAGTATTGTACACGGACTAAGGGATTGGTTTAAAGACTTTCTAAAGGCGTTGTTATTTTTTCTGTTTTTACAGACTTATGTTGTACAAGGGTTTGTTATTGAAGGTGCATGTATGGAGCCCGCTTTGCATTCCCATGAAAAGATAATAGTAAATAAGCTTATTTATCAAATTAAAGAGCCTTCTGTCGGCGAAGTGGTAGTATTCTCATATCCCCTGGAAACCGAAAAAGACTTTATTAAAAGAGTAGTTGGAACGCCGGGAGATATTATAGAAATAAAAGATGGTTATTTATTTCGCAATGGCAAAAAAATGTCTGAGCCATTTGTACCCGAATATGTTTTTGGGTCATATGGTCCAGTAAAAGTACCCTGGGATAAACTCTGCGTAATGGGTGATAATCGTAATAATTCCCATGACAGTCGTTCCTGGGGATTGCTCGACCGCGATCGAGTAAAGGGTAGGGCTGAATTGAAATTCTGGCCCCTGGAGTCAGTAGGCAAAATTCTCGCCAGAGCAAAATGAGATTACTGGTTGACAGCTTCAACTAACCTTAATATATTCTGACTAAAGTCTGGAGATGGGTGTGGGAACAAAGTTTAAAAAAAGTAATTTTATATGCCCTGCATGTTCAACTGAGTTTGAGGCGCGGGTAGTCAGGTCTGTGACTCATCAGGGGCAAGATTCCGATTTTTTCCCCCATTATCTGGGTGAGAATCCGTTGCCTTATTTTCTGGTACAATGCCCTGGGTGCAACTATTGTGCCTATCCCGAAGATTATGAGCCATCTAAAGCAGAGCGAAATTCTATTTCGAGCGAAGAAATTAAAGATATTCTTGATATGCCGATTGCCAGAAAATTGCCTCCTGAGGCTTTAAGGTTTTTTCTGGCCGGTAAAATTTATGAAGCCAATAAAAGAAATCCTTATCACATAGGTAATTTGTATCTAAGAGGCTCCTGGTGTTGCAGGATTCTGGAAAATCGTAAACTTGAAATTGAGCTACAGCAGCTTGCAGTAAAATTTTTAAAGATTTCGGTTGATAGATCGACAATAACTAATCCAGACAACAGACCAATAGTTATGTACCTTGTTGGCGAGCTTTATCGAAGACTTGAAGATAAAAAAGCTGCCAGAGAATGGTTCGGCACAGTAGAGGAATTTGTTATCGATAAAGACCAGCAATGGGTTCTTGAGCTTACTCAGAAACAAGCTGAATTGAACGAACATTTTATAAATTAGAAAAAGCCTACATTGAAAGGGAGAAAAATTCATTTGCTGGCTTACCTGAAATTTTCGGAAAAGTTTGTGATTTTTGTTTAAATAAAATAAACTTAAATAACCGAAAAATTTCAGGATTTTTTTGTAGGGCGGATCAATGGAAAAAATTAAAGTAAAATATGCTGATGAAAAAGGCAGAATAAGAGAAGAGACATTTGAAACCCAGTCTGTAGTAGAAATGCGTGAAGCTTTTCAACAGCAGGGCTACTATATTATTTCTGAAAAGAAAGAACAATCAGGTTTAATTCAAAGATTAAACGAGTCTCTTGATGTTGGAGCAAAAGTCAGTACCAAAGAATTAAACGAATTTACAAAACTTTTAAGAACACTTATCAGATCTGGCATACCCATGAATGATGCCATTGACGTTCTTCTTGACGGATCCGAAGAAACTCCGCTTAACCTGGCTTTGGCTCAGGTGAAAACTGATATCAGTGAAGGTGTTTCTTTAAGTGCTGCTCTTAGCAGGCACCCCGATATTTTTCCTGAAATTTATATTAAAACAGTTGTTGCCGGAGAAAAAGCCGGGGCTCTTGATAATATTTTAAAGCGTCTCTCTGAATATTTTGTTAATTCAATTGCTATAAAAAGAAAAGTTGTAGCAGCTCTTATCTATCCGGCTATTTTACTTTTAGTATCTACTCTCGCGGTAACTTACATGGTTGTCGCTGTTGTACCGGAGTTTGCCGGGCTTTTTAAAAGTCTGGACGTGCCGCTGCCTTTGCTAACAAGAATGCTACTCTCTGTTTCTGGTTTTATAGGAACCTGGTTCTGGTTCTTTTTTCTTGCTCTGATAATCTTGATAATTGGACTGATAAAATATTCCAAAAGGCGCGAAGGGCGAAAGCTTATAGATAAATTAAAGCTTACTATACCGGTTGTGAGAGACCTTGAATTAAATTACGCTTACAGTCAGTTTTCTAGAACCCTTGGAACAATGGTAGAGGGCGGAATCCCTCTTCTGGAAAGTCTTGAAGTCGTTCTGGATACTCTTGAAAATAAAGTGCTTGCAGCTAGATTCGTAATTCTACCTGAATTAATCGAAAAAGGCCTGGGATTTGGAAAAGCTCTGAAGAGAATACCGGATTCTCCAATTATTATGACCAGAGTTATTCACGTAGGAGAGGAATCGGGCAATTTGAGCGAAATGCTCGATAATCTTGCCGATCACTATGATGAGGAAATAACCGAAACTACCGATGCCATTGCCGCGTTAATAGAACCGGTACTCTTTCTTTGCATGGCCCTGGTGGTAGGAACCCTTATTATTGCACTGCTTTATCCTGTTCTTACTGCTGCTTCAAACATTCAATAAAGTAAGGAATTTTTATGCAAAGTTTTAAAGATTATCTAGTAAAACAAAAAGTTATAGATGCGCAGACCGCAGATGCTATTTTGGAAGATAGCTCCGGGGACGTAGACGAAATAATTAAAAAGCTCGAACAGAATTCAGAGATTTCTGATGCAACTTTAATAAATGCTTTCGTTTCAACCTTCAAAAAGGAAACTTTATGCGAAATTCTGGTAAAAGAAGGCTTTATTTCTCTCGAATTTCTTCAGGAAATCACTCTGGAGTTTGGAACAATTCCTTCTAATATAGGTCAGATTTTAATTGATCGTAAGGTTATAACTGAAGAAGAGTATGCTCGAGCGGTTGCTCATGAACTGGGTATTGAATATGTAGATCTTTCAAATTATGAAGTTAATGATGAGTTGTTTAACAGCATTGATGTAGCTCTGATGCGAAATTATTGTTTTATTCCCCATAAAAAATACAATAAAGATATTCATCTTATTATGGCTGATCCGGGTAATGTCGATGCCATAGAAGAGCTTGAAGTTCAGCTGGGTTTGCCAATTGTGCCACTTGTGGCTTCAAGGGTAAGTCTGCAAAAACTTTTATCTTTAATGGTTGAAACCAGCCTGGATTCTAAGGTTGTTTTTTCTGATCTGGAAAACTTTCCTCCCCTGGAAGTCGTTGATGAAGATGAAGAAGAAGATGAATCTCCCGCACCGGGAATCGCTACTGCGAGTGGTTTTGGCAGCGATACCACAGTAGTGAGGATGGTTGATGCTATTTTGCTGAAAGGGGTTAGAAAAAGAGCCAGTGATATTCATTTTGAGGTTTATGAATCTCAGTTAAAAGTGAAATATAGAATCGATGGGGTTCTTTTTGAGGTTTTGTCGGATGTCGAGCCCAGATTCAGAACCCCGGTTATTTCAAGATTAAAAATCATGGCTCAATTGGATATCGCCGAAAAAAGGGTTCCGCAGGATGGCAGGTTCAAGCTTAAAATAGATGACCGATATGTTGACTTCAGGGTCTCGGTGTTGCCGTCAATTTTTGGTGAAACCGTTGTTTTAAGAATTCTTGATAAATCTGCTCTTGGGCTTGATATACAGAAGCTTGGGCTGGTGGGCAATGATTTACTGATGTTTAAGCGAAATGTTACCAAGCCCTATGGAATGGTCCTGGTGGCCGGCCCTACCGGATCAGGTAAAACTACCACTCTTTATTCTGCAATTAAATTTGTTCACACACCAAGAGATAAATTTATAACTATTGAGGATCCGGTTGAGTATCAATTGCCTGATATTGTTCAGATAGCGGTCAATGAAAAAAAAGGTCTAACCTTTAGCTCGGGACTTAGATCTATAGTAAGGCAGGATCCCGACAAAATTATGGTTGGTGAAATACGTGATGCAGAAACCGCTAAAATCGCTATTAATGCAGCTTTGACAGGTCATCTTGTTTTTAGCTCCATTCATGCGAATAATGTAATAGATGCGATTTCAAGGCTTGAAAACATGAAAATTGACCCTTATGAATTTGTCAGCTCATTTAATTTGATTATGTCACAACGCCTGATCAGGCTTAATTGTAAAAATTGCTTAATTGACGACAATAGCATCACTGAAGAAATGAAAAGATTAACCGTAGATTTTGAACAGCATAAAGATGTTAAGTTCAAAAAGGGTAAAGGATGTCGATATTGTCACGATACAGGTTATCAAGGTCGTTCCGGTATTTTTGAAGTTCTGGAAATGACTCCTGAGATTAAATCGATGATTTTAACTCGCCAGTCGCCCCTGGAAATACGCCGTGCCGCAATGAGGCAGGGCTTGATTCCATTAAGGCAAGCCGGTTGGAAAAAAGTCGAAAAGGGATTGACCACCTTTGAAGAGATGAACCGAGTTACTTTTGAGGAAGGGGTAGTCGAATGAACCTCTATACAGACTTAATAGCCATGGATATAGGTACCAGCTGTGTTAAACTTGCTGTAATCGATCCCGGACCTTCAAAACAGGGTTATCGTGTTAAACAGCTTTTGAAGAAAGACATCCCCGAGGGGCTTGTTGGCGGCGACTTTACCCACCCCCATGTCTCAGATGTAGAGGCACTTAAGAAGATTATCGCCGGGCTTACAAAGAAAATAAAAAATTCCAAACAGGGTTTAGTCATAGGTCTACCAGATAGATGGGTTAAACTGCACCTGCTGAATATGAAGCTAAGTGAAACCGAAAAAAAATCACCCGAATTCTTGAGCTGGCGAATTGAAAAGAATCTGCCGGTACCCGAAAATATGGAAGTGGTGGTTGATTTTCAAATACTGGGGCCTGACATGGATTCTGAAGAACCGGATACATATCGAATCATGGCGGCTGCAGTAAAAAAGGATATTATTGATGTTTTGTCATCTTTGACAACAAAACTTGAGCTTGAAGTAATGGCATTTGACACTTCCTCGCTTGGCGTTTTCAATCTTTTTGAAGAGGCTTTTCCTGATAAATGCGTAGATCAGACGGTAATAAATCTGCATATTGGCCATGAAACTACTGTCGTAAAGGCATACAGTAAAGGAACTTTAATTTATGAAAGGGTCATAGAGTCTGCCGGTGATGAATTCACTCAGACCATTGCCATGCTGGATTCTTTAAATCACGAAAACGCAGCAAAACGAAAAGAAAAAGAGAAATTTTTCCCTTCTACCAGAAGCGAGGTCGTTGAACTGATAGGAAAACGTGAACGTATAGATAAAATTTTTGGCAACTGGCTTAGAGAAATAAATGTAACCTTTAGATTTTTTCAGGAAAAATACGGACTTTCGCATTTGCCTTCAATATTCATAACTGGTGGAGGAGCTCAAATTTCAGGTCTCGATGCCTTTCTTTCTGAGTTTTGTACAACCAGATGTATGGTCTTTAATCCGCTTAATGAAATACCATTGGCCGGCAAACTAAAAAAAGATTTAATAGACTCAGGTCCCGAATTTGCTCCTTGCATCGGGCTTCTTGCTAAGTAGAGGAAGATATGAAACATTATTTGAACTTTAAACCTTCAATAGTTTTTAGAAAAGGCAGCAATTTCATGCTGAAGACTTCTCTGATGATTCTTTATGGATTACCACTGGTTCTGCTGTTTTTCTGGAGCTACAATTATTTTACTTCCAAATCTTTAAACACTTTTCATAAAAAGTCTTTTAAACATTTAGAGGATAAAAACGACAAATTTTATGAAAAAATTAAAAAAATAAAGCCAGATAAAGAAGAACTGGTGACAAAAGAAAGCAGTTATCTTGATTATCGAAGAGTTTCTGAAGCTTTAAAACATTCTACTACCCTGATATTCAGTTCGCTGGAAAAGGTAACTCCCGGTAGCATTATGTTCAGTCGTATAAGAATTATACCTGAAAAACTTGTAAAAGTGGCAATTGAAGGTAATGCCGAATCTTTGAAAGATCTCACCACTTTTGTAAAAATTCTGTTTAAAAACAAGATGTTTTTGAACCCACGCTTAAAACAGCACCAGAGAGTGGGACTGAATAACCCCGAGGTTACTTTTAAACTTGAGGTCGACTACCTCGGCGAAGGGGGGACATTACCCTGATGAATCCTAATGAAATTAGAAAATTAAAAGAAAAAGCTCCCTTTCCTCTCATTATTTTAGTTATTCTCATAATTTTGCCGACCTTTTTAATTGAACCGCAAGAGGAAAAGTTAAACGGGCAAATTAGTAAATATAAGAGTCTTTTGCGCAAAAGCAGAAAAAATCTTAAAAGACGAAAAACTTACAAGCAGCAAAGAACTAAACTTCAAAAACTAGATGCAGTGCTGGCAAATATTAACAAAGAGTTACCCGAAAATTCTAAATTACCTGAAATTATAAATGCAATAAATGAAGTTGCTGAGTATAACTTTGTTTTTATTGAATTTGTAAGATATGAGCTGAATAGTAGCTTTGATGGCTTAAACATTCCCTGTTACACGATTTCCATGAGTCTTGAGGCCGATTATTCAAATATAAGGCATTTTATTGCCGGGCTTGAGAGTTTGCCTAATCCCTTAATTCTTTCGGAGATAGTGGCAGCCTCAGGAAAAAATTATAAAGTTAAACTGAAACAACTGGTGAAATAATGGAAAATAAAAGTGAATTTACAATTAAACGTCGTGAAGATGTTATTGATACCCTTCGATTAAGGGCAAAAGAAAGAACTGTATTGATTGGTTTGATCATTATTCTGATATGTACCCTGGTTTACGAAAACAGTACAGCTTTAAACAGATATTTTCTTGAAACTGATCATGAAGTTCCCCAATTAGGGGAAAGAAAGAAAATAGTGGTTAAACCTGCGATAATCAAAGAGCTTAAAGAAAAAATTAATCCGGTGATTAATGATTTCCCGCAATTTACTGCAATGTTTAAAGGGCATAAAAATGAGCTCGATAGAATATTGCTTACCTTGAAAAAAGATGAGGATAAGGCCACTAAGCAGATTATTGCGATCAGCAAAGAACTTTATCGCTTTGCAACTCACCCGGTAATTGAACAAAATGATAATCTTGAAGAAATTGAAAAAGTTTTAAATCTTTTGCAGAGAAAACTTAAGGTTAAGTTCGACAAGAAATTTAAAATTGTTCCGGTTACTTTTGTAAAAGGCGAGAGAACAATGCCATCTGGAGTAAAAAGAAATCTTTTTAATTATGAAACCTATTGAAAATAATAAGAAAAGACAGATTTTCTCAGGTAAAAGTGGTTTTACCCTGATCGAGATGCTGGTTGTAGTTTCAATAATAGGGATTCTCGTAAGTGTTGCCGGCTACAATAATTCCAGAGTTTTAAAAAGCTCAAAAGACGCTGCGCTGAAAGTAGAGTTGGATGTCCTGAGAAACGCTGTTTACAGATACTCTCTTGATAATAACGGAAATTTTCCCGAAACACTCGATGATCTGGCAGGCGACGAATTAAAGCGAGTTCCCGAAGAATGGGTCGGAAGTAATGGCCGTGGAAAATACCATCTCGACAATCAAAAGGGACTGATTCTTTTATATAACAGCAAGGGAAATGATTTTTCACAAAACCGCGATCAGGCAGGGTTCAAATATGGCGATTACTGAAAAAACCGGTCTAACCCTGATTGAACTCGTTGTATGTACTCTTATTATTGGGGTTTTGTCTGCTACGGCATTACCTTTAAGCAAAAATTTTGTCAGAAACGAAAAAGAAAGGCTTCTTAGAGAAAGACTTGCAACAGTTCGAAAAGCCATTGACCGTTTTTATCAGAAAAATTCAGGTGAAAATAGTGGTCTGGAAGATTACGAATACTATCCCAAAAGTTTGAATGAACTGGTTGAGAATAGATTTCTAAGAAAAATCCCTGTTGACCCGATTACAGGAAAAACTAATTGGAGTGTAAGATCTTCTACCGACGAAATTGGCAAACAAATTACCAATGGAGTTAATGTTTTTGATATTGTATCAAGCTCTGAAAAAGTTGGCAGCAATGATGTTCCCTACAATAAATGGTAAAAAATCTGAATTGTGCAAAAACAAAGCATAACGTTTACTTATTGAGCTGATAGACCAGGCAATTTTCAATCTTTTTATTAATTTCTTGTAAAACCCCTTTTATAAAAGCCTTTTAATAGTTGGCATGAGAATTGCTATTCCTAAGGTCGAATTAAAAGGTTTTGGGGGGTAAGCCATGAACCAGTTAAAAAAAATATTTGCAACATCTATTATTGCTCTTATTTGTAGTCTAATTCCCGGGTATGGGGCCATGAAAGATATGGAAATAATCGAGACCCAGTCACAAACCATTAAAGACGATGATGGTGAAGTGACCGTAAGATTAGACTGGCTGAACCGACCGGGCGAAATGGCTATAACCGTTTTTTATAACGGCTATCTTACCCAGGAGGGCCTCACTAATCTATATATTTGTGTTAATGGCGAAAATCGCGATTTTGTAACCATGAAAAAAGAACTTAAAAACAGGGCTCAGAAACTCAGAATTATTTCTTTTCATCCTACGGTTAAAAAAGACGGCGTTAACCGACTCGCAAAAATTCCGAATGACAGTATTGTCGATGGGTTATTGTTTAAAAACGCCCCTTATTATAAGCAATTTGGCGATGTTGATATTGAATTGAAGTTTTTCTGCCATGGTAGATGGGATGGCGATGGAAATAAAAATAACGAAAATTATCATTTTAAATTTTCCAGCTCTATTAAAGGATTTGTAACTGATCATTTTTGATTCAATTTAATTGTCTACTCTTTCCTTGGATGCGCGGCTAAATAGCCCGATCTTTATTCCCGGCTCAGGCCGGGAACTTTTTTTGCATTTAAAAAATTAGGAAAAATAAAAATGTACAGGTATTATTAATTTAGATGTATTTCAAGGAGGAGAAACGATGTCAATTAAAAGGATTTTATTTATATGCCTTATTCTTGCAGCTTTTACAAATGTACCCGCTTATTTAGCCGCTAAAAATATTGTTGTTCCAACAAATTACGGATATGGGCTTGTAAATTCTTCAACAGTTGTAAGGCCTTGTATTTCTTCTTACTATCCTTATGCAGCGCCTGCTTATGCCGTAGATGGATACTATGCAAATTATTATAATCTTGCTACATTGCCGACTCCGGCTACTTGGGCCCATCCGGTTGTGCCGGTCTGGAATGGTTTATACTGGTATTATCAGCATAATAATCTGGTTGCGGTTTCGTCTTGTAATTTAAATGTTCGTTCTCAACCCTATGTTGTCGGCAAAAAAAATAAGAAGAATTCCAATGTTATAGCTACTTTAAAAACCGGTGAGCAGGTATATATTCTTGGACAACAGGGCAACTGGTATATGGTTCAGGCTTTATTGGCTCCATTACGCAGGGGTTATGTGTATGGCTCTTATTTGAGATTTTATCGTTCTTATGCTAGTGCATCCGCCGGATATAATAACCTTAAGTATCCATCCAGTTATGTTAGATCGGGTTGGTAAAAATTGTTTTAAATTAATAACTTTTTATTCTCCGGTAAGAAATTTAACTAGATAAAGAGCAATGGCGCCTCCCCAGGCTACTGCAACCAGCACCCATACAATTACTGTTGCTTTAGCTCTCTTGGCTTTTGCATCCTGGTCTGAAGAGGTGAAAATTGCCTGAACTGAATTATCTTCAGTTTGAAGCTGTTCTTCGGTAATACCTATTTCAGCGCCGTCGACAGCTTCTTTTTCTTTGTTGTTGCTCTTTTGCCTGGCTTCTTTTTCTTTCTTTTCCTTTTCACGTTCTTCTTCATAAATTTTTTCGGCTTCGGCAATCAATTCTTCAGCGGTATTGATTTTGTTTAATACAACCGAAAGCTTTTGGGCAATCATATTTACAATTTCCTCAAACTCTTGCTTCATTGAGGGTCTGGGGTTTTTAGAGACTTTGTAAGTAAAATACAGTAGCTCTCGGTCGGGGTTGGCGGCTAAAACCATTCCGATTTTTTCCAGAAGTTCTATTGAATTTTCTTTGACCAGACAATCAAGCAATGGTTGCCTGACAATATTGAAATCTACCAGCATAGAGGTCGATATTCCAAGAGTTCTTTGCTTTACATTTGGCGATGTCAGCAAGCTGGTAAGCAGGCTTCTTATACTTTCCCGATCAATGGTTACAAAAGTTCGGGTTGCCGTCATTCTTATTTTGCCGTTTTTATCCTGCATATATTGTGGCAAATAAAGACATAGTTGCTCGGTATCAAGTTTGCCCATTGTTTTTATTGCGGCACAAAGAACATCAGGGTTTTCGCTTTTTAAATGTTTTTCCAGAAGTTCCGCATCTTCTTCTGAGCCATATTTGCCGAAGGTTTTTATTACGGCCGCCAGCTCTTTATTTTTACTTGTTTTGAGCAATTCAACCAGTTGGTTTTTATTTTCTTTGAAACTTTTTTCCGGTAAGCGGGTAATAAATTTTACTTTTTCCTGTGGTTTAAGATTTTCATAGTCAGAAAAACCAGGCTGTGGATCTTTTTTGGGAACTTTAATTACTGGTTTTTCAGAAGCGGCAGCGTGTTTTTCAGGTTGCGCTTTTTCAGGTTCATCCAGTGCAGGAAGCAGGGAATCCGATTCGTCAAAATCACTTTCGTCTTCAATTTTGCAAGATTCTTTTATTAGTTTTAATTCTTCCTTGCGAACTTTTTCTTTGAGGTCGTTGAGGTATTCCTGGGCAGAAACTTCAATTATTTTTTTATCTGCAAGCGAACGAACTACTCCGAGCAAAATGCCTTTTACCAGGCTTTTATGCTGCCCACTTAAGGATCGGTTTACCCAGTAAATTCTAAAAGGCAAATTGATATTTGCGTTATTTTTTAAAATCTGACTGATTCTCATCAATATAGGGGGGCTGGAAACTTCAGTTAACAGCCTTATTAAATGGCTTTCCAGCTCGGGATATGGAAAATAGTTTGCATGGTGCAAGGCAAGAATTACGTCTTGCTCCTTTTTAGAAAAAAGCATTTTTAATAAATGTTGCAGTGCCTGGTGCTTGTTCCAGCGATAAAAAGCTTGAATTGCCTGAGCTTTGACCTGAGTCTGAGGGGAGTTAAGTAGTGGAATAATAATACTTTGCAGATTTTCGGGATCGATTTTTTCCAGTGCTGCAAGTGCTGAAGTTATAATAATGGGGTCGGGATGCCTGGTTAGCTCCTGTATTGAATTGGAATCCCGAATGTTGCCGTGCTTTTTGAAAAACTGACAAAAACTGGGTAAAATCTCGGCGGGAAAATTCTGCCATTCAGAGCTTCTAATAATATCAGCTGCAAGAAAAGCTTCGGCGGTTTCTACCGTGGCGATAGCGAGTGCCAGATCGTCGAGCCTGCTGGTATCGTTAAGCAGCTTTTCCATGCCTTCAAGGGATACTTTAAATTTTGCCCCTTTTAATCTGAAAGCAGCCAGGCGTAGGGATTTTTTTAATTGAAACGATAAAACCGGTTTTTTTACTGTTGAATAAGCCTTTTTAAGAATCGCGGCTTCGTCTCTGGTTGGCTTACGAGAATCAATTTCCTGTAGATAACTTAAGGCCAGGCTGCCGTTTTCTCCGGTTAAAACCGATAACAGTTGTTGTGCCCCAAGTTCAGAGTTCGATATTGCCAAAATTATCCCCCGGCCAACTAAATATAACCTTAATCTATTTCTAGCATTTTTTAAGGGGGCTGTAAAAGTTAAAAAGCAAGAGTTCCACCCAGAACCAAAGTGGGATTATCTTCAGATAAATTCATTCCGGTCAATTCGGCCTGAATATTTTTGTTACCAAGCCTCAAGCCCGCATGAAATCTGTGTCTCACTGAGTCTTTTGTGAAGATATCACGATAGTTTCCGACCTTGTATTCTCCAAAGATAGAAACATAATCAGCAAAGCTGTATTCAAGACCAAGTGCGCCGATCAATATGTCTTTGCGGTTGACTTTCTGAGTTACGCCATTGCCAAAATCAATTTCCTGTTTTTTGGTGAAAACCGAAGCCAGATGAAGATAGCCGCTGGTATTAGTGTCTATGCTTTCAGAAATTGTCATATAAGCATTTCTCAGGTTTTCTATCTGTTCGATATCAGCAAGGTTAAGCTCTTGTGCAGACATCGGTGCAAAAGTAAAACCAAGGCAAATATCTTTAGAACCATGATGAGCCGAATATTTCATTCCAAAAGCAACGGCATCTTCTTCATAGTTCAGACCTGTGGTTGATGGGTTGGATTTTCGCTCGTAGGCAAGTTGAGCAACCGAAAGCTCAACATGGGGTGATAAATTAAACCTTAGACCGGCCAGGACTTCGTCTTTTTCAACTTCTGTTTTTACGCCACTGATATTTAAATCCTGTTCATAAGTTCCAGCCTTATAAGTAAAGGCAACTTTTGTTTCCTGGAAATCAGGCGTCGGAATAGTCACCAGCCCCGAAGAACCGGTATAGCATGTGCCGGTGTGCGGATTGCGCTCAACCACGGGCGCAGCTTCTATATCGTCCGGCACAACCTCCAAAACCTGCCCCGACACAGACATAGCTGACAATAATATCAGTATAAAGCTCGTAATTATCTTTTTATTGTGTGTTTTCATTTCAATCCCTTAATAGCTGGTTTTTATTCAAGAACAGATTATTTTTAACCCTTCACACAGGGTTAACATTATTATCTTAAAGTCTAGTCCATCTTGGTCTGCTCATAATTTGTCCAGAAAGTTGTTTGTTCGGATGCTACGGAAAAACCGTAAACAGCAAAAGAGGAAGTGGTTCCGGCTGAATTAAAAACTTTCCAGGTAAAAATGCTGTTTTCTCTTGCTTCGTTTATATACGTTGGTTCGCCATTACCTATATAAATTGCATACTTTACGGTTTCATCAGTAGGAGCCAGGTGGGTTAATTTAAATGAGCCCTTCTCGTTTTGGGGTGTTTCGGGATCATCTTCCAGCGTTCTCGTTGTTAATGCTCTTCCTGTGATTTCCCAGTCTGTTTCTTCGGTACCATTATCTGACTTTTTGGTCACAAGCTTGTAGTTAGCAAGTGTAACCAGTTTGCCCGCAATTCCTTCTTCTGTGTCTATGTCGACAAATCTACCAGCTATTGAGCCGTAGCCTGTTCTTTCGACATGAATTAAGGGATAAGATAATTCAGAAGGATTGGTAACTGGGGTTCCATTTTCATTAATTTGAAAACTTGCTTCAAGAGTTTGAAAGCCGGCTTTGCTTATTATGAGTTTGTAGATACCAGGTAAAAGTTCGGTAAAAGTGAATTCTCCATTAGTATCTGTTAAGTTGTTAGAATACCCTTCAAGTAAAACTTTTGTATATTCGAGGGGGCCGCCTGTGAAAGCATCATAAATGTTTCCTGTTATATTGACAGTTTCATTATCATTATTCTGGGGGACAAAAATTTCTGCAACGCCCGGCGACATTGTTCCATCAGACAAGATTCTTACCGGATAGATGTCTGAAGCAAGTGTGGTTTTGCCTATATTTGCTTGTAAATAATACATTCCTGAAGTCAAATTCTGAAAAAAGAATTTACCTTCGCCAGTTGTATATGTGCTTTCAGAAACATCTGCATCTGAGGTACCTTTTTTGATATCTACCCTGATATTGGCCAGGACTTCTTTGGTTTGAGTTTTAACAAAGCCGGTTAAAGTAAAATTTTCTTCTGCTGGTCTTTCTGATAGAAAAATTACCGGATTTGGGGGAGAAACGGTTCCATCTGAAAGAATAGTCATGTTAGCAGTGCTGGGTGAAAAAACGGGGGATTCCTTGCCAGCCTCGAGTCGGTAAGATCCTTGTGTCAATTCCTGAAAAAAGAATTTGCCTTCAGCGCTGGTGTAGGCGGTTTGTTGACGAGTAAAATTGCCCAAAGCATCTTTTTTGTAAAGTTCAACTGATATGTTGTTTATCGCACTCGAATCAGATTGGTCTTTAATATAACCGTTTATATTTACTTCTACTTCTCCTGAACCTGATGAAACCAGGTTGCTTAACTCGAAAACAGGATTGGAAGGCGAAAGCGTTCCATCATTTAAAATCTGAATTACAGCCGTATGAGTTGCGTATGTGGAATTGTCTGGAGCTAGAGTCAGGTCATAAAGGCCGCTGGGCAGATCATAAAAGAAAAATTTTCCTTCGGATGTGCTTCTTGTAGTAGTTACAAGAGTCTGATTGTAATATAAATTAACTTCAATATTTGTCAGGTTCTCCTGGGAAGTTTTTGAAACTACAGTACCGGTAATTTGCTGTCCTGTAGTTGTATCGGAGTTCTCGGGAAGAAAAGCATTTTTTCCGTTTTCATCAGAGCTGGTCAGCAAGCTCGAGACCGGGCTTTTGTCGGTGCCCTCTTTACAACCCGGTAACGCAAGCACCATTGAAAATATGGCAAGAAACAATAAAAAAATCAGATTATTGCTTTTCTTTGAAAACATTAAATTCCCCCAAATATTATTTGTAGGGAATATCGGCAGAATAAGTAATTTTGTTTAAGAATTAATTATTACGTTTGTCTTTTCCAAGAGCGGTATCGAGGGCAGAATTTATCTTTTTGAGCTTTTTAATGTAATTTACCCGTTCTTCGGTGGTTGGTAAACCAAGCTTCTTAGAAATAGAATCAATGGTTTTAGACTGCTTTGCAGGCTCTTTTTTTAAAGAAAATTCAGTTACCCAGCCATCTATTATTTGCCCGTTTTCGGTGCTACCACTAATTTTAAACCAGAAAACTCCGTCGACTTTTTTCTGGTCTGTTATTTTTAAAGAGGGCAGGGCGGCGAGTTGACCAAGTTGATTAATTCTTCTGGCTTTAGCGTTTAACTCTTGTTGTTTTGTTACATGACTCTGAATATTTAATTTATCTATTATAAGAGGATAGTTTTGATAAATTAAAAAGCCCATTAATGCAATGAAAACCAGGCCCGGCAGAGAACTTTTTCTTTTTGGCGTGTAAACCGGCCGAGGGCTGGGAATAAAGTTCTCATAGGGATCATAGTTATCTGTTTGCGTCTCTTTAATCTGTTTCTCTGGCGCAGCTTCAGAAAAAATACGTCTTATTATTTTAATTGAAATATAGCCAAGTGCCGTTAAAAAAATGCAAAGTAATATGATTTCTTTCATGCGCTTATCACTCTCACCCTCAATTGTTTATTTAATAGAATAATAATTAATTTTAACCATATTTGTCAATAACGAAATAGCAATTTGGATTCCAGCGATTATTTCATGTTCAAGTAGTCATTGAATGTTAACTGCATGATTGATTTGGCGGTATTTATATCTTTATCTGTCATTTCATTGTCTTGGTGAATAATTGATTTTGAAGAATTATTAAATGCAAGATAGCCCCGTTCATTTAAATAGGTAAAACCATCATTGAAAAAAAATTGAGCAAAAGATTCTTTTTTGTTACTCAGAAGATTGTTGCTGAAACGGTAATCAGAAACATCCAGTTGCAGCTGCTTTAAAATCGTAGCTGCCAAATCCTGCTGTGAGCCAATTGTATCAATTACTTTTCCCCTCGCATTTAATGCTCCGCCAAGAAACAATATGGGTATATGGTTCTTGCCGGGCGAGAATCTGTGGTATCTTTCAAAGTTTGAAGTGCCATGGTCAGAAGTAATTATTATCAGGGTCTCATCATAAACAGGCATTGTCTTTAAAGTTTCAATAAATTGCAAAATAGTTTGATCAGTGTAATATAAAGAATTTTTAAATTTACTTTCTTTAGTACTTTCTTTGAAATTGCTTTGCCTTGGAACGTCAAATGGCTCGTGACTGCTAAGTGTAAGAATAGTCGTAAAAAAAGGTGATTTATAAGTTTTTATATCTTGTAGAAGTTTGGCAAAAACATCATGGTCATGAGCTCCCCATTGCGATTTCGCAAGATTCGCAGGAAAGTCTTCGCCACCAATAAGCTTATCTATCTGGTTCCTGATTAAATAAGCTTTCATATTATCGAAAGTGAGGTCGCCACCGTAGTAAAATGAGCAATGATAACCGGCTTTCTTAAGACTTTTAGATAAAGATGGTAGTTTTGCAATTTTGCGATTACTTTTTATGATAGCACCTCTGGGCTGGGCTGGATAACCGCTGAAAATAGCTGGTAAGCCATTGTTGGTTCTGTCACCTGATGCATATATTCTGGAAAAGAGAAGCCCTTGCTCAATTAATTTTTCAAGGCCGGGTGTAACACCTTTATATCCGCCAAGTGTCTCGACAGCATCTGCAGACAAGCTTTCCCAAATTATTAAAATAATGTTCGGTTGAGTAGAATTTAGATGTAGTGGAAAATCTGAATCAAAACGACCAGAATACTTTTCGTTATAAATCTTTGCTGCTAAATTATTGTCGACGTAGTGGTAGCCTTGACTATTTTTGTAATAATCACGATAAATTGTTTCAAAAAAGTTATGAGATACATTAATTGCTGACTGATTGGCAAAGTCATGAGTAGAAAAATAGGCAAAACTGCTATTTATTGGTATCGGTTGTAACCCGCCACGTCCCATTGTTCCAAGAACTGCGATCAGAAAAGTAAAAACTGCCAGTTCAATTAGCTTAAAAGATGAAAGTTTTTCCAGAGATTTTTCAACCAGCTTAATATAGGCTGTCATCGACAGGCTTATGATTAAAACAGCCAGGGCAACCAGTAGGAAAATGGGTGAAGCCGATGATGCAGCAAATGCTTCGTTTGGGTTGGCAATATAGTCTATTACAAGGGAGTCCATTCTTGAACCCCAGGACTTGAAAAGCTGCATGTCCGCAACAGCTATAAAGCTGGTTATACAAATCAAGCTTATAGTAAGCATTCTATTCAGAAGTAGCAACACCCTTTTTGAAAATAAAGAAACAGGAAGTAAAACTATATGAAAAAAGGTAATCCAGGCCGTTGCTGAACTGTCCATGTAGAGGCCATGGAGAAAAATACCCGCAAAAGTTCCTAATGAAATTTCATCAAGAAAAGCATGGTTGTAGGCAACAAAAAGTAGCCGATAAAAGCAAAACAATATCAACCAGAAGGTAAAAACTTTTATTATGAAAGAACAACGCTCCTTCATATATTTTAAGTCCTTTTGCAATGATTAAAAAACAGTGTGCAAATAAGTTTCTTATCACTTTTTGATTATTTGAGTCAATTTATAGCAATTCTCGGTAAGAGACTATCAGATTGTTTGTAAACCAAGCCTTAAAGCAACAAAGAAAATAACCACAGAGCTCTCAGAGCTACACAGAGAATCTTTTTCAGCCTTGGATTGTCCAGAATGGACAATCAGCCGGCGGCTTTGCCGCCAGGCTTTCCCCACAACAACAAACTCTTATAAAAACACTGGTGCTTTTATAAGAGTTTGTTGTTGTGGGGAACAAAGGCTGAAAAAGATTTTAAAATCGGCTCGGTGTCCTTGGTGCTCTCAGTGGTTAAAATTCTATATTTGACAGAAAGAAAGAATACCAGAACTTTTGGTAACCAGCTAATAATAATTGTTTGAGAATTAGTGCAATTTTCAGCCGGCGACTATAAACTTGTTTCAAAAAAGAATATTCAACACGCCAAGCTTCCAGGGCGCAAAGTTTTCTAAGAATAAAATAAAAAAATGTTGTTAAGGTTGGAAAACCCTGTAACCGTCTTTCCTGACAAGCGTAGCGCGATCAGGAATCCGGGATTGTCGTCGTCTTTGTTTTGTGTACAATACTGTTGAAAGTTTTTTTTCTGCTTGCGGTTTGGGGAATGAAGAAAGCTCTTCTAAAGCTTTGCTGGCAGTAGTTTGCGTTGCGTTGCAAGCTTTTGCGGTTGCGCTCTGATTCGGTACCTTTGCGAAATAAATTTAAATTGGGGTATTGACAACAGCGTTTAACGGTAATTATAATCAGCTCAACAAATTCACTATCAAGAAGGAGATTTTTCAGATGAATAAAGCGGATCTAGTAAAAGCTATTGCTAATAATGCTGACCTTAATCAGGCTACTGCCCAGGATGCTCTCGAAGTTATGCTCGATACCTTCAAAGCAACCCTTAAAAAAGGCGAAAAAATTCAGTTGATCGGTTTTGGTTCTTTTGAAGTTGCAAAACGTGCAGCAAGAAAAGGCGTTAATCCTCAGACCAAAAAAACCATCAGCATTCCAGCTAAAAAAGTTGTTAAGTTTAAAGCTGGTAAAGAACTTAAAGAAATGGTTGCCAAGGGTAAGTAAGCTAAGTTTAAAAGAGCCCTGCTCAAGGTGAGCGGGGTTTTTTTTTGCCGTAAACACGAATAATTATAGCAGGAGTATTAAAAGATGACAGAAAATAAGGGAGTTCAGAGAGAACACTGGGGGTCCAGAATTGGGCTTATTCTGGCAATGGCCGGCAATGCTGTAGGATTGGGAAATTTTTTGCGCTTTCCGACTCAAGCAGCCCAAAATGGCGGCGGTGCTTTTATGATACCTTATTTTATTGCCTTCTTTCTGCTCGGCATCCCCTTAATGTGGATGGAATGGGGGATTGGTAGATATGGCGGTAACCTGGGACATGGAACAATGCCAGGTGTTCTGCATAAGATGGTGAAAAACAGAATTGTAAAATATATTGGTGTTCTGGGGTTTGTTTTACCATTGTTCATTGGTATTTATTATTTTTATGTAGAATCCTGGACTCTTTCTTTCAGCTATTTTTCTATTCGTGAAACTTATATTTCAGATCTCAAAGGAAACGATCTTAACGAAAAAAGGGGAGAAATGGGTCGGTTCTTAGGCGAGTTTCAGGGAATCACGCCATCTGTTAAGGTTGTAAAATCGGCTACTTTTGAAGATGTAAAAAAGATTTCTGCTTTGAGTGATCCCCTGGAAGTTCCCCCGAACCTGCTTTATAGACCAGATATTCATGGAAAATGGGATCCGACCAACGAAAAGCTTGATGAAGAGAATTGCCCCTATGTAACCGTTAATTTAAAAAATCGCTACTTTAGCAATAACAGCACGGCATACTGGTTTTTTCTTATCACTTTTTTTCTCAATATGTATTTTTTGTACCGAGGCTTGTCAGCAGGTATAGAAAAGTTGGCAAAAATTGGTATGCCTTTATTATTTGTTTTTGCAGTTATTCTTGCTGTCAGAGTTTTAACCCTCGGCGACAGCCCGGCAACTGTTTCTACGATTGCCGAGGGATTTAATTTTCTCTGGACTCCGAATTTCAAGGATTTAAGTAATTCAAAAATATGGTTGGCTGCAGCCGGACAAATTTTCTTTACCCTGTCTCTCGGGCTTGGGGCAATTCAGGCGTATGCAAGTTATTTATCGGAAAAAGACGACGTAATACTTACCGGTCTTGCAACAGCTTCTACTAATGAATTTTCAGAAGTTATTCTCGGAAGCTCAATTGCAATTCCCGCAGCTGTTGCCTTTTTCGGTCGAGAAGGAACAATGTCTATAGCAAATGGCGGATCATTTGATCTTGGGTTTCAGTCGTTACCCATGATTTTTGCCCAAATCGACATGGGCTGGTTCTTTGGAGCAATATGGTTTGGGCTTTTGTTTGTTGCAGGCATTACCAGCGCTGTTGCCCTTCTTACTCCTGCAATTACTTTTTTGAAAGACGAACTTGCCTTCAGCCATAAAAAATCTGTAATGGTAATAGGAATTACATCTTTTATTCTTGCACACGGTCCTATTTTCTGGCTGAAGAATGGTGTTCTGGATGAGATGGATTATTGGGCTGGAACCTTCGGTCTGGTTGTAATGGCTTCGGTAGAAGCCGTTGCATTTATGTGGATATTTGGTGCAAAAAGAGCCTGGCTTGAACTGCATAAAGGCTGTGATATCAGGATTCCAAAAATTTATTTATACATTATGAAGTATATTACCCCTGTTTTTATTCTTGGCATTCTTGTTACCTGGTCTTACCAGCAAGGCTGGAGTAAACTGACCATGGAAGGGGTTTCGGTATGCGACAGACCTTATATTTGGGCTACCAGATTTGTAATGATGATGGTTATAGGAATTTTTGTTTTTCTTACCTGGCGCAGGTTCAAAGATGATGGGCAAAAGAAAGAGTCTATTTTGATTCCTGCGGTAATCTGGGGTTTTCCCATGATTATATTGGTTGCCACTTATCCTGGATTAATTAAAATTGAAACCAGCGGATTAATTCTTCTGGTAAGCTCATGGACAATGGCGACAGGTCTGGTAGTTTTTAGTGCAGGAAAAATGCTCATGGCACCGCATCGTGAAGACGACAGATTTATAGAAGACCACGAAAAATAATCACTTAAACCTAAAGTGGTATTTACCTGACTGTTTGAGATTGCTGAAATTTCAGGCAGTCAGGTAAAGAGCATTTAAAAAGAGATTATTTTGCTGTATTATAGTTAATGCAATGGTAGAAAAAGTTGGAAAAAAAAATCCGGGAAATATTGAATAAAGACCGTCAAAATCCAGAAGACTTTGAAAAGCTTCTGGAAAAAATGGCAGATGGCAGTTCTGAATTTGAATACCTCTTAGTTAGATTCAGAAAAGAAAAGAAGAAAATTTTGCACCATAGCTGGCAAAGTTGGTTTAATATGCTTGGCTGGTGGTTTGCTAAAATTCTGATGTATTCGTCTTTATGCTTGTCTATTTCGGCCGTCTATCTTTTTGGTAAAGCTGCTGTCGATCCTCTGACTTTTGGTTTGATCGGTGCGGCATTCTTTTACGTTATTATACAGATTTTTACCCCCGGGCATGTCGTCAGATACATGAAATTCCAGCAAGAATCTTCCGGAAAATCGTCGTTTGCAGAGAATGAGCAAAACAATGAAAAAAAAGCTGATTAGAAGAATAAGAATACTTTTTCTTATTTTAATTGTCTGCTCAGTTGGAATTTCAGGGCTGATCTATTATGCCTATCAACATTCATTTACCATTCCCAATTTTCTAATTAACCGTATAAGAGACTATAGCAGCACATTTCACAATATAGATTTCAAGGTTTCAAAAGCAAAATTCTTTGTTTCTCGTCACACAATTAAAACTACAGACCTTGTTGTGCAAATCCCCGGCAAGTTGCCTTTTATAAAAGTGAAAAAAGCCGATGTCTATCTGGCTTCAGGTACTGGAATTCTTGATTATTTTTATGCCAGGGCAGTTATCGAAAGAATCGAACTTGGAGGTGTTACCTTTGATTTAAATGCTCCAAGACCTCTGTCCGACAATGATAATATTAATCCTATAAGTAAAATACCAGCTTCAGAGGTTCAGATTAACAATCTTCAATTTAAAACCAGCAGCGCTTTATATTCCTTTCCTGAATTTTCCTCCTTTCTTTTAAAAAATAACGGTACGGCAGACCTTGGGGCCGAAATAAAGAATGGGCCCTTTGGAGGGAAGGCAAAATTAAAAGCAATAATCAATCTTAACCAGGGAGAATCAAGGGTAAGATTTTTATGGAAGCACGATAACCTTGCTATGTTTACTCCGCTAACCCTGGTCAAGCATTTTTACGATATTGAAATTGGCAAAGGTAAGGTAGAAATCAATCTAGACTGGACTGGAGACCTGGTTGCACGGCTCAAAGATCCTGCTGAAAATTTGAAAAAACTTTTTTATCAGGAATTAAAGGGCAATGTCAGCCTGATTACAGACCATTTCTCCTGGACAGATCTAGAAGGCCCGTTAAATTTTGAAGCTCAAAAAAGTGAACAAGGACCGTGGAACTTTAGCTTTAACTGCCAAAAAAAACATACCGGTATTGACATTGTTGCGACCTGGCCTTTGACAGTAAATAATTCTGGTAGATCAAAAGAGCTGTCAGCCAATGTTGATATAAAAAACTTCAAACCGTCAGATGAAATTTTTAACTTCTTTTCTTTTGATTTGCCGGCAATTCAACCAGGTAATATAGATTTCAACGGTAAATTTACTGGAAGTGTAGAGCAGATAATTGGTTCTGGCAGCGCCAGGCTTGCGGACTGGGAAATTTATAAAAATACTATCAATAATGCTGACTTAACCTGGGAACTCAATTCTAAAAACAATTTGAAGACAATGGCAAAAGTAACTTCAGATGCCGGTAATTACAAGGCCAGTTCGACCATCTCTTTAAAAAAAGAAAATCTGGGACAGGGAATTGTCAGTGGCTCTCTAAATTCGATAAATCTTGATAACATTAAAAAATATCTGGATTTTCCTCTCGAAGGTATCTGCTCCGGCAATTTTAAATTGAATCTCGATCTTTTTGCTCCTCAGAATACCGAATATTTTATCGATATTTTAATTCAAAAGGCTGTATTTTTTACTCTAAAACCTCAAAAAGTATCAGGAACTATTAAAGGAAAAGGAAAAAATTGGATTATTAAGAATCCTGTGGCTTCATTTGCTGAAAATAGCTTTATAAAGCTTGACGGTACTCTTGCCACCGAAAAAATTGATGCAGATGTAAAAATTAATAATGTTGCTTTATCTTCTTTTGGGGTGCCTCAGCATATTGCATCGGGTAGTGCTTATCTGGAGGCGGGTGCCTCAGGTCCTCTTAATAGCCCGGAATTAGAAGGCAATCTTTTTGGTACAAATCTTTTCTTAATGCAGCAAAACATAGATTCATTCAAAGCAAATCTGAAGTTTAAAGATAACATTCTCAATCTTTCACCTCTGGTTATAACACCTGAATCAGCCGGTATGATAGATGGGTTTTACTCTCTGAATCTGGTTTCTGGAAACACCCGCAGTTTTAAATTTAATTTTCAGGGTTTATCGGTTGAATTTCTTAAAAGTCTTTTTCCTGAAAATCAAAAAGAGACCCCAATTACCGGCAATATCTCGGGAAGTGTTTCTTTCGACGGGCAACGCGAAGAAGATTACTGGGCCTTTTTGGTAGATGGGCGAAAGTTGAATTTCATGAATCATGAGCTCGATACCGCATTTCTAGAAGGAAGTATCTGGGGGAATCAGGGAGAGATAAGAAATTTATTTATAAGAGCTTTTGGCGGAAAAATTCATTTAAGAGGTCAGGTGCTTGGATTTGATCAATTTGATGGATCGGTTAAGGCCGAATCGATTTATCTCGACCGAATAAATATTTTAAAAGAATATCTGCCGGAAGTTCATGGTGAAGTTAATTGCCAGGGCGACATAGAATGGGATGGCGCTGACAAAAAAGGATATTTTACTCTTTTCGGCGATAAAATAAGAGTCGGAGAAAGAGATCTTGGTAATCTCGGGGCTGAAGTAATAGTAGACAAGCGTGAATTGAAAATTGCCCGGGCAGAATTTGATAAACTTGGCATAAGTCTCGACGGTAATATTTTCTGGACTGGAAGAAAGCCTTATCAAGCAGATTTGCAACTTAAAGATGTAGATTTATCTTTTTTGTCTAAGGCACACGGCTTTAAAGCTATAGATTACGGCGGTCTGATTGTTGACGGGCAATGTCTTATAAGCGGAGATCTAGCTTCGCTTACCCCGGATGTTATAGAGATGCAGCTTGATTCGATAAAAATTCAGAAAGAGAACAATGTAATTGTATCCAATCGTCCAATGCAGCTGAAATATCAGAATAACAATCTTGAAGTTAGATCACTTGAATTGAAATATCGCCAGGGAATCCTTGGTATAGAAGGAACCTTTAAACCGGGCGAAGAAACTGCTTTAATGATTAAAGGGCGGGATTTTTCTGTTAAGGCTCTCGGTAGTCTTTTTGATTTTCCAGAGCGGGGCTATGATGGAGAATTATCTCTCGATGCTTCTATTTTTGGCCGATTACCTGACCTGAGTCTGAGGGCCGACGCGAAAATTGCACAACTTGATATTCAGGGAAGAAAAATACCTGAAATTACTGCAAAGGTTTCAGGTGATACCAGAAAGCTGCGGGTCGAAAATTTCAAAGTAGAATTGCCGCAAAACTCCTTTAACATGCAAGGAGAGCTCGATTTAAAAGATTATACTAAAATCAAAGATATTCAGATGCAGTTGAATATACCCCAGGGGCCAATCAGTGACTTGCCTGATTTTCTGCCATCTGTTTTTAGACAGGCAAGCGGTACAATAAAAGCAGACTTACGACTTGAGGGTAAACCGGAAAGTCCGCAAATAACCGGAGCCTTAAACGTCGATGCTGATGAGTTGGGAATTTCGGGTATGAGAAAGCCATTTAAGAATGTTAAGCTTGTTTTATCGACAGATGACAGCATTATCAATATTGACCAACTGGAAGGAAATCTCGGAAGGGGAGAAATAGCAGGCGAAGGGGAAATTAACTTTAGAGATGGTCCCGGCTCTATTACCGCTCAAATTTCTGGCAATGACATTGATTTTTCCTTTTTGAATTTTGAAATTAACCGCGCCAGCGCAAGCTTTACATTGGGTGGAAACCTTTATAACCCTGAGATTTATGGGGATGTGTTTGTTCCTCGTGGTAAATTTTTAATAAACACCGATTTACTTAAAGATCGTCCGGGCCTCGATCTATTTTTTAATTCACTAAAATACAAAGTCAATGTCGAAGTTCCCAGGAATTTCTGGATTAAAAGCTCGTTTCTAAATTCAGAAATGCGGGGAAAATTTTCAATAATTGGTGACCTTGAAAATGTAAATCTAGAAGGTGGAATTTCTACAGTTCAGGGCTGGCTATTCTTTCAAAGGCGAAAATTTCGTATCGATACCGGTGAAATTAACTTTGGTGGAGTAGATAATACCTTGGATCCCCAGATCTTTATTAAATCTGAAGGACGGGTTCAAAATACTCAGGTTTATTTAACACTCCAAGGCAGGGTTTCTTCGTTCACTCCCAAAATTTATTCTTCACCTCCGATGTCCGAAGCTGATTTGCTGGCCATGTTGACTTTTGGTCGCGATTTGAGTTCTACAATGGAAGCTGATTCCGGCTCTCTGTTTGAAGATGAAATTCTTGAAGGTCTTAAAAACTCATATATTTCTGCTTTGATTGGAACAACAATTTCTACCGCTTTAAATCTTGATGAGTTATTTTTAACCTCGTTATATGATAGAACAGAAGGAAAAAGCCGTTCATTTATACGAGCCGGTAAATATATTGGAAACAATATTTTTATGGCCTATGAAGGTACTCTGGATGAAAAAGATGAAGAAACTTTTATTTTTGAATACAGGTTGCCAAGGGGGTTTGTTGTAAATCTTGAGTTTGAAGAACCTGAAAAAGACAAACGTATCGGTGTGCGTTATGATTGGAAATTCTGGTAAATAATTTCAATAAAATGAAAATCGAATGATTATCAATAGAATAGAATCAGTATTGAATATAAGAGCCGGGGAATGGAAAGAAACCGGCTTTTTCTGGTTTTTCATCTTTTTTAACTGGTATGCACTCGGCCTAGGAGATGCCACCTCAGACTCACTTTTTATTAAGAGAGTTGGTTATGAGCAGTTGCCGGTTATGTTTATAATATGTGCCCTGGCTGCAATTCCTTTAAGCCTGGCGCTAACCTTTTTGCAGGGTAAAAGAGAAAAAAGACAGGTAACACTTGTCGGTGGAGTCGTCTCGGCAATTTTAATTTTTCTCTGTATTCAGCTGGTATTGAAGGCACAAGATTTCATTTTTCTGAACTTCAGCTTTTATTGTCTTTATTTAATTGCCAATACAATGCAATTTGTTATGCCTGTTATTTTCTCTGTTCTAATAGGCACTCAATTTAATTCGCTCAAAGGTAAGCGCCTGGTTCCTCTTATTTTTACCGGAGTAGTTGCCGGTCGAATTGCTGCGGGCACCAGTCTTGCCTGGTTGGCTGATCAATATGCGTTACCGGTGATTTTATGGTATTGGTTGTTTATTCATGTTTTAGGGTTTCTGGTGTTTGCAGTTGGAAGTAAAAGCTTTCTAAAACCGCAAATCAAAACTTTTATAAGTCAGCATTCACAGAGAAAAAAAACACCTCTTCTGGAGAAAATAAAGAAATTCTTAACTTCTTTGTTCGAATCCCGCCTGGTTCTTTATTTGGTGTGCGCATCGGTTTTTTCTACGATTGCGTTTTACCTGGCAGAATTTCAGTGTGCAGAAATTTTTAACAGACATTTTGCCGATGAAAATTCACTTGCTCAATTTTATGGCTACTTTATTGTTTTTTCCAGTTTACTTGCTTTTCTTTTTCAGAGTTTAATAACCGGAAACTTAATTCAAAGACTTGGTATCGGAAATACTAATTTTATTTTTCCGGTACTTGTTACCACAGGTTTCAGTGGCACTCTTTTTTCCTTTTCGCTGTCTTCGGGCATCTGGCTTAAATTTGTTAATGGAGGACTAAGCGATGCTTTGTTTCAGCCGGTTAACAACCTTTTTTACAATGCATTGCCCGTTAAAGAAAAAGCTAGAATAATTACCATTAATGAAGGTGTTTTGTTGCCTCTTGGCACAGTTTTTACAGGTATTTTACTTTTGTATGCCAATTCTTATCCTCAGTTGGTAAAAACTTTACCGGTGTTTGTCGGAGTAGCTTGGATAATTTTATCTGTACTAATGAAAAAGCCATACCGTGACGGATTATTAAAATTACTAAAAAGTTCTGAACTTGATTTTAAAAGCAGAAGTGATTTAAAAAAGCTATCTTTAGACCAGAATACCATGCAGTTTTTACTCGACCGTCTCGAAAGAGCCGATACCGAAACAGCTTGTCTTATTGTTCAGTTGATAATTACTAATGGTGATCCGGTGAATCGTAAGAAACTGTTTAATACTATAAAAAATTATGTTGCCGGCAAAAAAGCTGAGATTTTAAACAAGGCAATTTTACCTGTTGATCAGCTTTCTATGAAATTTTTGTTCGATTGTATTGATGAAAATAATCAATTACTAAATAAAATGGCACTTAAATCTCTTACCAGGTTCCCGGCGTCAGCCGCATTGCGGGAAAGGGTGAAACCCTTTTTAAATGGGGAAGATTTTGAATGCCAGAGACTTGCTGCTGTAATACTCGCTAGAATAGGTGACCTGGATCAGATGGTTCAATCGTTAAAAATTTTACAGGCATCAATCAACAGTTCTGATGAAGATGAACTGATTAAGGGAGTTGAGGTATTGGGATATACAGGAGACGAGCGCTTTTGGGTCAATCTCAAGCCTTTTATAAACAGTCGCGATACGGCAATTCGCAAAGCGGCGGCGCAAGCCATTGAAAAAGTGGTGAGTAATGCAGAAACAGATGAACTCTACGATGTAATAAGCAGTATGATTAGCGACTCTAATCGAGAAATTAGATTTACCGGTCTTAAAATTTTACAACGACTTACAGAACCGAAATGGTTTTATCTGGTTGTAGAAGGTCTTTCAGACTCAAGTCCTCGTAATAGAAAAAAGGCTCAAGACATTCTGGTGTCGCATTATGACGATATGTTTTCCCAGCTTATTACTGTTCTTGAAAGCCCCGAAACTTCTTTGCACGCTAAAGCTGTGGTTGGCGGAATTCTTGCAGTATCTCAGGATTCCTCTATAAGAGATTATCTGCATCTTTACGGTCAGAAAATTATTCAGGAACTTTATGAATACAAGGTAGAAGAATACATTCTTATGCGAGATTTCGGCAGCGAAAAAACAATTTACCTGAGAATGTTGTTAAACGAAAAAGCCTGGGCGCTTACCAGACTTATTGTTTGTCTGGTTGCACCCGAACAGAGCAGGGAAGCCCGTGATTTGTTTAAAAGCCTGTATTCTACAGATGAAGAGCTGATAAGCAATGCAATTGAAGTTCTGCAGAATATGGGGGAAAGACAACTTGTTTATCATATTATTCCCATACTCGAGCAGATTTCACTTCAGCATATTGCTGCTTACGGATTCAAAGTTTTTGGTATTCAAAATAAGGAAGCAAAAATCATTATTGGTAAGTATTTGAACCATAATAATATTCTCTTTAAAGAAGCTGCAGTTTTTACTGCTGCATATTTAGGTATTTCTGAGTTTATTCCAGTTGTAAAAAATATTAAAATGATGCCGGCTGTTAATCATTCATTAAAAGAAACCTGTGAATGGGCCTTGTCTCGGCTTGAGATCAGTCCGGTAGAAGTCAGGCGATAAATATATATGATAATTATTGAAAGAATATTGTTTTTAAAGAAAATTTCTATTTTCAGCAGCTTAACCAGTTATGAGCTTAGAAAAGTAGCTGAGGTTATTTCCGAAGAAAATTTTTCTGCTGGTGAAATACTTTTCTCTGAAGGTGATTTTGGCGACTGTATGTATCTGGTAGTTGAGGGGCAGATTTCTGTTTTTACCGGCCGACCTCCTGCAATCAAGCCTTTGGCAAGCTTTTCGAGAGGAACTTTCTTCGGCGAAATGGGGCTTTATGATGATAAGCCCCGTGCGGCTTCAGCAATGGCAGAAAAGAACAGCCTTTTGTTGGTCTTACGTAAGGGAGAATTCTGCGATCTTATCAGCGAGTTTCCCATGGTTGCACTTGGAATAATGAAAGAGCTTAACAATCGTATTCGAGCAACTAACAAGAAATTACACATAATTGAAAGAAACGTTGTAGATAGTTCAAGTAAACTATATTCGCGAGAATACTTTCTTGACTGCATGAAAAATCTTTTAAGCAGATCTTTAAAGGAAAAAAATTCTGTTTCTTTTCTGCTCATTAACTTAAAGCAGGTGCATTTTAAGCTCGATACTCCAAAAAATGACGAAAAAGACTTTAATAAGCTTGAAACTGAACTTGTAAAAAAAATGGGCGTGGTTCTTGAGCGATTTATTCGTGAAACTGACATGATCTGCAGGTTTAATCAGGAGTCGATGCTTATTATGATACCCGAAACAGGCAGAAAAGGGGCTTTGAGATTTCAGGCCCGTATTACCGATAATCTCAATCAGGTATTACTTGATTTTGAAGAGGGCAGAAATTTATATTCTGACCTCGAGTTTAAGACTGTTGTATTCCCCGATGATGGGAAATCTTTTTCCGAAATATTTGCTCAAATTGAGAGTGGAGCATGAAATTAAATAAAGAAGACAAGAGCTTTTTTATTAAAAATAAATGGGTTTGGATTTTTACTCTTTTAGCAACTTCAGTTCTCTATTTGCCAGATATCACCAATAATATTGGCTGGTATAATTCCGGAGAATTTGTAGTTGCCGCCCTGACCCTGGATGTTCCCCACGCACCGGGTTACCCGCTTCTAACAAGATTGGGAAACTGGTTTGTTAATCTTCCGATTGATCAGGGGCCGGCCTGGAAAATGAATCTGTTATCTGCTTTTACTGCGATTACAGCCCTGTTGGCTTTTGCTTTTCTAACAGCAAGAGTAAAAATTCGAAGTTTAGCTGCAATAGCTGCCCTATCTACCCTGATGGCCAGCCGCACCTTTTACGATCAGGCTGTTAGTATTGAAGTTTACTGCCTCGAAGTATTTTTTATCATTCTGGGGCTTTTGGCAGGCATTCTTTTAGCCGAGAATTCAAATTCAAATAAAACCGCTTTTTTTGCCGGATTAGCCGGAGCTATTGGTGTCGGACACCGACCAACCTTTGCTTTATACATTCCTGCTTTATTATTTTTTATCAGTGTTCGAACCCAGCCTTTAAAGAAGCTGAGTATCAAGTGGTTTTCTTTTGGTTTGTTTGCAGGCTTGATACCCAGCCTCGACTTATTTTTTCGCCTCCAGAGTAATTCGCGAGTTTTACTCGATCCAATGATTGGTAAAGGTTTATTCGGCTTTTTGCGTGTGTTTACCGGAACTGTTTATCAGGGCGGGCTTTTTACGTTTTCATTTGCTGAGGTTTTAAATAGATTTCTATATTTTTTCCGCTTTATTGTATTTGACTCCGGTCCTTTTATCTTGCCGCTTGCAATGATTGCATTATTTATCAAATCGGGTTACGAACCTTTAAAAAAAGCCTTTGTATTTATCGGAATGCTTAACCTTATTTTTGTTTTAAACTATAACGCTTTTGAGGCGCATTCCATGTTGCTGCCATCAATTATGGCCCTTTGTGGCCTGGCAGCATTTACTCTGAATTCGATAAAAAATTCGAAGCTCTATATATTCAGCTGCCTGCTGGTAATTTTGCTGGCATTTGTCAATAACTTGCATGAGCGTAAACCACCTGACAGCGAACCTGTTGAATACTGTAAGAGAATGTTTTCTTCTATACCCTCAAAAGCAGTGGTTTTAATGAGTAATGATGTCGAGTTCCGTCCATATTATTACCTGAGGCTGACGCAAAATTTCAGACCTGATGTTGGGGTGCAATTAGTAGATGCCATTGAAAATAAAGAGCTTCGCCAGATTGATTCTCTTTTGCAAAGAAAAGCGGTAAGCGGTGTTTTTTCCACTTTAATTTACCCTGAGGAGGCAGCAGCTAAACTTGTTGCTTCTTTTTCATTGCCTGCTGATGGGTATAGTTATCGTATTGCCAGAGCAACTTTTCCTCAAAAACTTTTAAAAGAGAGTAAAGTGCATAAGAAAATTGAGATCAAAAACAGCCGACTTTTACTTCCCAAGCTTTCGTTAATAGATTCCGAGGTTAACCCGGGTGAGCCCTTAGCTTACAGTTACGCTTTTTCGGGCAAAGTTCAAGATTTTAAAAATCTAACAATATGGGCTTTTTTATCCGACCGCGATGGAAATAAAATTTACCGTCATAATCTACTGGTAGGACAGGATTGTCATTCTCCGGCTGACTTTACTGCACAGCCTCTTCTAAAAGCAAAAAATAAAATTGAACTAATGATAAAAAGAAGCCTGATCATACCTTATGATCTTGAACCCGGGAGCTATACTCTTAACATTGGTTTTCAACTTGTCGAATCCGATTCCTCTCAACCGAATAACACTCAGCCTGAAGGTGTTAATCTTTTTAATCTTAATGGTTTTATTGAAGTATTCAAACTTAAATACGGCTTAAGCCAAAGAAACCAGGTCGATAAAAGCTTTGCAGAAAACATCCAAGTTAAGCCGGGGCAAATAATCCCGCTTCAGGTCAGAACCCTGGTTAAATAAATTATTTTAGGGAAGCGTCCTTGACTTGAAATTAATTCAATAACAGTCTATAATTCGTCCGCGTAACGTTACAATCAGGAGATATTTTTTGCCCAGAACCCTTTTACTAGAGGCTGGTTTCGTCTCTTTGCCCTTGAATGCTTTTGGACATTCCCTTCCTGACCTGAAATCTGTGGTCAGGAGAGTTGTCGAGCAGCAAAACTTTGACTTTTCCCGGGTTCAGGTGTGGGTAAACTCAAACAGGGTAGGAATTCTTATCGAAGGGCTTTCTGATGCTCAGTCGAATACAGTTAAAGAAATTCGTGGTCCTAAAGAATCCGCTGCCTATGATTTGAACAATCTTCCTACTCCTGCCGCAACTGGTTTTGCTTCGGCTCAGGGGCTCGAGCTTAAAGATCTCATTGTCCGCGAGATTGATGGAGAAAAATTTCTCTTTGCCAAAAAGCTACGTCGCGGTCAAAGCCTCGAAGAATGTTTGGCCCGTATTTGCGAAAAAATATTTAGCTCCATTCCATTTTTTACCCTCAGCTGGTCTGAAAAAAGTTCTTTTCCCCAGCCCATTGTTAATTTCTGCGCTATGCTCGATGATCAGACTCTCGATATTGAGTTTGAAAATCTTGAGGCCTGTGACCAGGTTTTGTATTTTGATGGGATCAGGCGAAAAGGGTTTAAAATTGATCATGCTTCTACTTATCCCCAATTAATGAAGCAATTGGGTGTGTTTTCTGAAATAAAAGAAAAAAAGAAATCTCTGGATGCAAAAATTCGTTCTGTTTTGCCGGAAGGTTATCTCTTGCGCGATCCTGGTGATAGAGTGAGTCTTATTTGTACCTTTTATGAAAATGTTCAGCCGCTTTTAATTAATTTCGATAAAAAATTCCTCGAAATGCCGGCGGTGATTCTAGAGAAAATAGTTGCCGGTTATTTTTCGTATTTTTTGTGCGAAGATGCTTATGGCAAAGTTTTACCCGGCGCTTTAGCCCTCCCACCTTTAACAACTGGTTCTGATGACGAAGCTGAGATTAGAAAAGCATTTCTTGATCAGGAACTCGAAAAAGTCTGGAAAATTTGGAATCAGGATATTCATGTCTTACCGGGCAAATTAGAGGCAATCGCAGAGCAATTATCTGATGAAGGCTTTATAAAGTCTGATTTGTTTGGAAATTGTTCTCTTACCGGCGTGGCAGAAGGTTTATGCGATTATGTCAACATGAACGATCTTAAAAAGTCTGTTTCTCCAGTGATTACATTGATTGAAGAGGGCGAAAAGACTGAAATTGGTAAGTTGCTTGAAGGAACTGGAATTTCTGTCATTTTCAACCGACTTGAAGGGGTTGAATCTTTCAGACCCTATGCAGAATGTCTCAAAGAAGTTTGTCAGTATTTTGAAGAAAGAACTTCTGCACCAAAGCTTGCTGAAGCTAAAATTGTCAGTCTGGCTGTCCTTCTGCAGGGTTATATCAACAATATACATTGCTTTGATTGTACCCCGGAGCGTATTTTAAGCTTTCTTAACTGCACCGGATTAAAAATTGATCTATTTTCTGTGTTAAGCAAACTGTTTCCAACCAGAAGAGTCAATAAAAAGATGTGGTTCGAAAAAGCTTTCAGGCTTCAGAACCGTGAAGGAATTTTTCCATATTACTTCGATAATTTTTCTAATCGGTCGGAATTTGACCCGGCATCTTTCTTTGAGGCTTATTCCGAATGGAAAGATGTAACTAATGAACAACTTGAAACATTTAACGGAACTGTTAAGCGCCTAAAGGCCAAATTGGGAGATATCGATCAAAAAATTCATGCCGAACCAGATGAAGGATTGGAATCAGAGTTATCTAAAAAGCTGGAAAAAATTGAAGCTTTGCCAGGTGTCGATTATCCTGCAATTTTCAACTTCTTTCTTAAAGAGAAGGTTGATATCGAGGCCTGTATGATTAATCTGCCCGCAGTGCTTGACGATACCAGCAAAGAACATGTATCAAGAATCAGTCTTTTGCAGAGACTTTACAAGCAACTATCAAAATTACCACTCGTTAAACGTGAAAAAAAAGGGGAAAAGAAAAGTTAAATTATGAAAACTTTCTGTTTTTTTTATCAGCAATACAGTAAAATTGAAAGCAGCCTTAAAGGAGGATGTAATAATGGCAACCAGTAATAAAAGCAAAACTCCTGATAAAAAAAAATCAGATGACAACCAGGTCTCTGATTTTGAAGCAAAATCTATTGAAACATTTCCACTACTGCCATTACGCGATGTCGTAGTTTTTCCTTACATGGTCGTTCCACTGTTCGTTGGCCGGAAAAAGTCAATAAGAGCAATCGAAGAGGCCATGCTCAAAAATCGTAAGATCGTTTTGTGCTCCCAAAAGCAGGCAAAAACTGATGATCCTGAACTTGAAGACCTTTACGAAACCGGTACTGTTGCTGAAATACTGCAGCTTTTAAAATTGCCCGACGGCATTTTAAAAATTCTGGTGGAGGGTACAACCAGAGTAAAAATTAATGAATTTAAACAGACAGACGAGATGTTTGAAGTAGTAGCAGAAAAGATTACTTCAGAAGACAAAAAGACAATTGAGCTTCAAGCTCTCATGCGAAATGTAATCAATCTTTTTGAACAATATGTAAAGCTTAACAAAAAAATACCTCTTGAAGTCATAATGGTTGCCAACAATGTGGAAGAGCCCGGAAGGCTTGCTGATATAATTACCGCCCATTTAAACTTGAAGGTAGAAGAAAAGCAGGAAGTTCTTGAAGCCTTTGTTCCAAGACAACGTCTCGAAAAAATTGCTGCCATACTTAATCGCGAACTTGAAATAATGATGGTCGAAAAGAAAATACGTGGCCAGGTGCGAAAACAGATGGAGCAGATTCAAAAAGAATATTATCTTCGCGAACAGATGAAGGCTATTCAAAAAGAACTGGGCGAAGCAGACGAAAGAAGCGAAGAGCTTGAAGAACTTAAAGAAGCTATCTTAAAGGCAAAAATGCCTCAAGAAGCGAAAGAAAAGGCTGAAAAAGAGCTGAAAAAGCTGACTAAAATGCCCCCGGGCTCGGCTGAAGCTACCGTTTCTCGCAATTACATCGACTGGCTGGTTTCATTGCCATGGAAAAAGCGCAGTAAAGATAGAATTGATCTCAAAAAATGTGAAGATATACTTAATGAAGATCATTACGGGCTTGAGCGCGTAAAACAAAGAATTCTCGAATATCTGGCGGTTTGCAGACTGAAAAAATCAATCAAAGGCCCAATTCTTTGCTTAATCGGGCCTCCGGGGGTCGGTAAAACTTCCCTTGGAAAATCTATTGCCCGTTCCCTAAATAGAAAATTTTCCCGCATCTCTCTTGGTGGAATGAGGGATGAGGCAGAAATTCGCGGTCATCGTCGAACCTATATTGGCGCTATGCCGGGTAGAATTATTCAGGCAATCAGAGATGCCGGGACAAATAATCCGGTGATATTGCTCGATGAAATTGATAAAATGGGAATGGACTTCAGGGGAGACCCAAGCTCGGCGCTTCTTGAAGCTCTTGATCCCGAACAGAATTTTAATTTTTCCGATCATTATATTGCTACCCCTTTCGACCTTTCAAAGGTTCTTTTTCTGACAACTGCAAATGTGCCTCACACTATACCAGCCCCTTTGAAAGACAGACTTGAAATAGTTTATCTCCCGGGCTATACCCAGGAAGAAAAAGTAGAAATTGCAAAAAGATACCTGGTGCCCAAACAGCAGGAAGCTAATGGAATAAATAAGCATAATGTCAAAATTATGCCATCTGCTATTGTTGAGGTTATTCGTAAATTTACCCGTGAAAGCGGTGTTAGAAATCTTGAACGAGAACTTGCTTCAATTTGCCGTAAAATTGCTCGCGACATTGTGATAGGCAAAAAGAAAACTACAAAGAAAAGCAAAAAAGTATCGATCAAAGTTACTCCTAAATCCGTGGAAAAATATTTGGGAATCCCCAAGTTTCATGTTGACAAAAGGGAAGAAAAAGATGAAGTCGGTCTGGTAAACGGTCTTGCATGGACCGAAGTTGGCGGCACTACATTGCCCATCGAAGTTGTTTATATGCCAGGACGCGGAAAAATAATCCTTACAGGCTCTCTCGGAGATGTTATGAAAGAATCTGCCCATACCAGCCTGTCTTATTTAAGAAGCCATGCAGACCTCGTCAAAATGCGCCCTATAGATTACGATCACCTTGATCTGCATATTCACTTCCCTGAAGGAGCAGTGCCAAAAGATGGTCCTTCGGCCGGTATTGCTATTGCCACTGCAATTTATTCTTCATTGAATGAAGTACCGGTTAAGAGTACTTTTGCCATGACTGGTGAAATAACTCTTAGAGGTAAGGTTCTACCGGTAGGCGGCATCAAAGAAAAGCTGCTTGCTGCACACCGACAGGGAATTACCGACATAATTATCTCTGACGAAAACGAAAAGGAACTTGAAGAAATTCCCGAAAAAATACGTAAAAATCTGAAAATTCATAAGGTTAAGTTTGCAGATGAAGTTCTTAAGCTTGCTTTAAAAGGCAAACCCAAAAAAACAGCTCTTAAATTCTCAAAAAGAGCTATGGGAACTGCAGCCATAAAAAAGAACAAAAAGACGGCGGAGGAATAAATGCCTTTAAAAATTACATCTGCATTATTTACAGCATGCGCTGTTTCGAGCGAAGGTCTGCCTGACGATGGAAAGCCTGTTATAGCACTTGTCGGGCGGAGTAATGTTGGAAAATCTTCATTGATAAATATTATTGCCAACCGAAAAGAGCTTGCTCGCACCAGCTCCCTGCCAGGAAAAACATTGACCATTAATTACTATAATTTTAATGATGAGTTTTATATTGTAGACCTTCCGGGTTATGGGTATGCCAAAGCTTCTAAAGTAACTCGTCAGCGCATTCAGGCAATGATGAATGATTTCTTTAGTATTTGCCCCAATTTGAAAGGAATCATTCAGATCCTTGATGCTCGCCATAAACCGGGAAAACTTGATCGGCAAATGTACAACTGGTTGCGTGAGCAGAAATTCAATTATTTATCGGTAATAACTAAGATTGATAAACTGAGTAATCAGCAGACTATAAAAATGCGAAAGGCGATTCTTAAAGAAATGGGGCTTAATTATGCCCTGCTTTTCTCGGCAAAAAATCAAACCGGAAAAGAAGAGTTCCTGGATGCAATAGAGAAAATTCTTGCCGGATATCAGTTTAAAGTCGCAGAAAAACCTGCTCGAAAAGCTGATAAAAATCGTTCTCGTAAAAAATCTGAAGGTAAAAATGCCGGATCTGAAAAATCAACAAAAAAAGGCGAGAAGAGAAAAAAAACAGATAAGAAATCTTCAGCCGGCACTGGAAGAAAAAGGCGACGCAGGCCCGCAAAAAATAATCGTAGGCCTGATAAGTCTGAAGATAAAACAAAAGCCTGAAAAGGTTGATCCCGGAGGAGATTATATGAAATATTTGAGGTTCTTGATTTTAACTATTTTGTTTTCTGTTTTAAGCGGGCAGATTTATGCCCAGCCTTCACTTTTTAAGGTAAATAAAAAAATTACGAGAGCCTCAAAACTCTGGACAAGGAACCAGAAACAGGCGCAAAGGCTTTTAAAAGAGGCATTTGCAGGTGCAATCGCCTGGACAAGACCCGAATATCTTGATTCGGTAAGAGAAAAAGCTTTCTTTTATGCAGTGTCTTGTTACAGTCCTGAGCTTCATCAAGAATCCATGCTTGCTGCCGACACATCTTTAAAAATCTTTCCAAAGGGAAGATATGTTTCTGACATTTATATATACAAAGCAATCGCCGCCTTCACAGAAGGCGATAAAAAAGGTGCTTTCAGAGCAATTGATAAGGCACAAAGCTTATTGAGCAAAAAAAGGCTGAGTTATAAAAAACAGACAACACTGTTTAACGGATACATAGTTGCAAATCGCCATCGCTCTGCTGAAAGATTTCTTGAATCGCAAAGATTAAAGAGTCCTTCGTCAAAGTTGATTAGAGATTTGCGCCGATTTCATAAAGGTAACGCCCGGGTAGAGAAGTTGTTGACTCAGGTAGAAAGCAATCTTATAACCGGTAAAGAAGCCGCAGATAAAATAGATGCAGTTCTTTTTGAAAATTATTTCGCCAAGTCTGCACCTGATGCGGCTTTGAAATCTTTAAAAATCAAAGACACTCGTAAAAATGCCTATAATCCGGTTGTTCTTGATTGGTGCGGCTTGGAGAGAGTTGTTAAGCATAGTGCTTCTCCGCAATTAAGAGAGAAAAAACTCAGGGAATTTCTAACCGAGTTTCCTCAGGCATCAGCAGATAAAACCTATGAAGTGTTGCAGAAGTTGCGTAACATTTATCTTTATGAAATGAAAGACCGTCAGCAAGCTGGACTGATGCTGGCAAAAATGAAAGCCTTGAATGGTTTTGAAAAAAAAGCCGAATTCGAAGAGTTTGTATGCGGGCTTGAAATCCAGGATATTCTTAAACCTGAAACAAATACCTATTTAAGCCATATTTATTTTGATTCCGGGCTTTTACCTTATGATAACCATGCACTTCCTGTAATTGATTCCGATCAGATAATGCTTATGCTTGCTGTTTCAAATATGGCATTGGGTAAAAATTCTGATTTGCCTGTAGAAAATTTCAGGGCATGGGCTGATCTGCCGGCAGATATGTTATATTATGCCGCAGTTGATCGCAAAGACAAGGCTTGGAATATTTATTCAAGAATTAAATCGTCTTTGACCCCGCAATTGGTAAAATTGGTCGAAGATTGTATTATGCCCCTTTATCTTCCGATTCAAGAGGGAGAAAGAAGATTCCTTGCAGGTCTCGTCGCTGCTAAAAGGTTTCCTGATCTGGCAACCGATTTGATTATGATGTCACTTACCGGTAAACCTGAAATGTACAAGGCAGAACATGGGTTGGCCGTCTTGTCTGATCTTTATAATCAGCATCTGGCTTATTCAGAAGCTCAGAAAGTCTGGAATAAAATCCATTCGATTTATCCAGATTCTATTTGGCTTAGATAACCTTTTTTGCTTTTAAGACAGAGCTTTAAATTCAGAAAGGCTTAGTGCAAAATGAAAAAACTTTGCTTATTGTTGCTTATGGCACTATTATCAAGCTGTCTTTACGGAGAAAACCTCTTTCAATACAGAGGTGCTTTCCCTGCTGACCGCGAAAGAAATACCGAAATAACAAATTATATACTTCTTAAAGAAAATAAAACTGTAAAATTTAAATTAGAGCAGCAGGGCGGGGGAACTACTCAAAAGGTAAGAATTTCAGAAATAAAATTGACTTCTGACCCGGAGGTAATAGCTACTTCTTCTGCCAGCATTAACCTTTTCGAAGTTGAAAATACCGGTATTTACCAGATTAAAATTCAGCCCTGGCAAAATGCAGGGGGCGAAATACGTTTTATTCTTAAAGTTAGTGAAGCGACAGACGAAGAAATCGCTCGACAGGATAAGAACAGTGCAAAACCTGAAAATGCCCCAACTGATTCCGAAATTAAGTCCAGTCCAGATACTTCGGCAGAGACAAATTTAGATGCAGAGCCTGTGTCTAAGAAAATAGAATCTGACAGAGTTGTAAAAGATACTTCGGCTTTCTCGATTGATGATGTTGAAATAGGGCAGATACAAACTGTAGAGGATATTAGAAAAGCGAAAGAAGAAGAAGAAGAAGAAGAAGAAGAAGAAGAAATTGCTTCGAAAGAAGAAGCAAGCAAAAAAAATGGTGCCGCTGTAGATCAAAATAAATTCTTTACTGAATCCTCTAATTCTGTGGCAAAGGTTTCTGCTGATAAAGATCTGACAACAAATACAGACGAAAAGTCAGAAAAACCCGTGAAAATTATGGCTCCCTTAGAGGGCTACTATTTGAATCCATTTAATGGCATTAAATTCCGGGTAGATAATGCTGCAACAGATAGTCTCGAACTTGTGAAAAACAATACTCAGATTTATTTAACTCTCGTTGATTCTTCTAAACGAAATGTTAAAGGTAATTTCTTTGCTGAAAGCGACAATATTGTTTGCTTTCTGCCGGCCAAGCTTATACCCGGGGCAGTTTATACTGTTAATTGCCAACTGACACAACCATCTGTGAACAGATTCGCCGCTTTTCCGAATCTTGCTTGTGAATCGGTTTCAGAAGAAGGTAAGACAAAAATTAGATTATATTGGAAGCAACTTGAGCAGCTTTTGCCTAACCCGGATGGGCAGGTTATAAAGCTTGAAAATACACGGGTACAAATTTTTTCTGACCAGGAAACTTTTTTGACTCTCGATCTTGGAAAAGTAGCCCCTTACGGAGTTGTTAATAATATTTCATACAGTGCAGGGCCTTATGAATTAAATCTTATTGTTCACGATAATTCTGGCCTGACTTCACAGCCATCCTATATCAAGGTTGAGACTCTGGTAGAAGGAGAAAAGAACAGGGCAGAGGTTTTTCGCAGTAAAATTGGAGCTGAAACAGGATCAGATGATGAAGCAACAAATACAGTGCAGCTTTCCTCTGAAAAAAATGAAATTTCTGAAAATAAGATTTCCATGCTGGCAAGTTTACCCGAAGACTGCGTATTTAAACTTGTTCAAAGTTTTTCCGTTGCAGAAAATCCTGCTGAATTAAGAAGAGCCTGGCCTGAAGATGTTTTCTGGTCCGAAGATGGAACTCTATGGGTCGTGGACAGCCAGAGACGTAAAATTTTGAATTTTACCGAAGAGGGGCGATTACGTCTATCTTTCGGTGAAAAAGGGAAAACTGACGGTCGCTTTTCTTTGCCCGTAGCAATTACCGCAAACACTAACAGACTTTTTGTTGCCGACAAGCTTAATCATAGCCTTATGAAGTTTTCCCATGATGGTTCGTTTCTTGAAAAAATTTCAAACACCGGCGGCAATCAAACTTTAATTAATTTGCCGGTAGGTATGTGTTTCAGAGCAAATGAATTGTGGGTTGCCGACCGTGGCTTATCACGTATCAATTGTTTCGATATTGATGGCAATTATCTTGGAGGCTTTGGTGGTCCAAAATCAAAATTAGTAAAATCCCCTGTATCTGTTAGAGTTGATTCGGAGGGGTTGGTAATTCTTGAAAAGTCAGGTATCTTAAAGAAATTTACTCCAATGGGGCAGCAAACAGTCGGATTCCATACAGGATGCTCTGAGGTAAGAGGTTTTGATGTTGACCCATGGGATTCAATCTGGGTTTGCGACTCTGCTAGTTATCAGGTTGTTCGCCTCAGTCCCGATGGTAAAACGCTTACTCGCCTTGGCTCGCCCCCGGGCCCCCAACCATGGGTTCCTACCGGCGTTTCTGTGCGAAAGGACGGCCTTATAGCTGTGTCTGACGCAGAAAGTGCTCAGATTCATATTTTCTCTCCGGAGTGAGTGTTGCTAAAAGTCAGCATTAAACAGTCAGTTATATTCCTTCTTCTGTGCTTAATCTCTTGTATGGCTCAGGCCAGGTCTGATTATTCTTACCTTAATGTAGATTTCGTTAAAGGTAATGCTTTCTGGAAATATCAACAGACTTCGCCTTTTGAGATTAAGCCTGGTAAAATTCAGCTTAAAAAGGGGCTTACCTTGCTCACAATATTTGACGGGCATTGTTTTGTTTCTGATCAGGAAAAAGAAATACGTTTAAAAGAAAGCTCTTTGCTGGTTTTTAAAGAAAAAGAACAGGTTGAAATTAGAAAAGGAATCGTAGGAATAAAAAACGATTCAGGTAATTTAAAAATAACAATCCCTCATGCTTACCTGGAGATGCAAAAAGGTATAGTGGTAATAAAAACTAATCCTATTTTAACCAGAATTTCCGTGGTTAAGGGCGAAGTTTTCTTATTCAACAAAGAGCACAATAGTAAAGTTGTAATTGCTAAAGGAAAAGAAGTTGCAGCAGGGGGCGGAATGTTTTCAAAATTTTACCAACAGACCAACGAACTCAGATATAGCTGGTATTGGGTTAAACCTTCTATGGAGCCTTCACTCCGGCCTTGATAACATCTGTAAACAAGTGCTTGACTGTATAAGTTAAAACATCGTTCTGGTAAACATCGGCATTTAATCTAATTTGGTAATCTCCCGGTCTCGACAGGTATTCGCTGATTTCCGTACCTGGAGTTGTCGATGTTTCTCGATAAAGGCTACCCGTAACTGCAGAATAAATTGAAAGATAATATTCGACTCTGCTACCGTTTACAGGCTGGTAACTAACGGTCAACGTTCTGGTGCTGGAATTGTAAACCGGAGGGTTGGGGGCAGGAATAAATTCAGGAACAGTTGTCCACTCAAGTTGTTCTTTTTTAAGCTCGTAAACTTCGCCGTTAAGAAAATATTTCAATACATAAGTTCCTGCCCGAAAGCTGCCTGAACTACGATCAAGAAGAACTTCATAATTCCCGTTGATGCTGTTGAGCACCAGGTCAGAACCTGGTAATTCATTACCGGCCTGATCTTCAATATGACCGCCACCGGCACCGCTTCCTTTAATGCAGGCATAAAGGGTGTCTCTGGTTCCGCCGTTCTGAATAGAAACCTTACCGGCAGCAAGTTGAGCGGTAAAAAGATCAGAATCATCCGAGGAAGAGCCGCCACCGCCGCACCCGGAAATTATGAGTGCAGTTACCAAAGCAGTTAAAAAAGCAAAATTCTTAAAAAATAATTTAAATTTCATCTATATCTCCTGAATTTTATGGAATACTATCACTTGCAATTAACCCGGTCAATCTACCTTACAAACATCCAGTAATTATCCATTTTTTTGTAGAAACCGTTTCAAGACATTTAGATTGCTTTACTTCGACTCCGTTCAGCATAAACGCTCACGCAGCGCAGGCGCTTGCGCCGCGTGTTGCTCGCAATGACAGCCCCAAATTGTCATTGCGAGGAGTGAAACGACGAAGCACTTGTGCTGAGCGGAGCCGAAGCAATCTCAAATTTCTATCCGTCATTCCTGACCGGTTATAACCGGATCAGGAATCCAGAATAATTGTCGTTTTTTTTAAACAAATATAAGCTGGATGCCTGGTTTGAGTTTGAAAGCCTGAAAAACCTATTACCCTGACCCTGGATTCCGGCTCTCATTTCATTCGGCCGGAATGACGAAAAATGGTGCTTTGACCCTGGATGCCTGCCTACGATGGCATGACACGGTTTATATCGCTTTCACCATCAATTAATAAACAGAGTTATTCCAGATTTTTTTACTTTTGCAATTAACATTGAAAAAAAATATCCTCAATTTTGCGGTAATTTGGGAAAATTCATTATATTATATTAAGCTTACAAACCAGACAGGATTTGGAAAAATGAAAATTATTCACTCTCTAGAAGGAAAAACCTGGAGTGGCGGTCAGCAACAGGCTTTTTTTCTCGCCCTCGAGCAAAGAAAGCTGGGTCATGAAGTTTTGCTTATGTGCCAAAAAGGAAGCGAGTTAGAAAATAAGGCCAGAGAAAAGCAGCTTGATGTCTGGCCCGTCGATTATCGTCGCGAAATTTACCTTCCTTCAATGATTGAGTTAACAAGAGCATACCGCTGTTTTAAACCCGATGTGGTAAATGTTCATCGGGCCTGGGCCCACACTCAATGGTTGTTTGTTTCTCTTCTTTTCAGGTTTCGTGGCTTGATTGTAACTAGAAGGGTGCTTTTTAAACCTGACTTTAATCCTGTTAGCCCGGTTAAATATCGAACTCCTGTTTTAAAAGGTTTTATAGCGGTAAGCCGTGCGGTAAAAAGAAGATTGACTGAAATCGGAGTAAAAGAAAGCAAAATTCAAGTGGTACATTCTGCTACAGATACCCGAAGGTTTTCACCTGACCTGAAACATGAACTTACCGGAGAATGGCCTGTTCCCCAGAGGTGTCCGGCAGCTTTACTCGTTGGTAATTTTAATTCCAACAAAGGGCATGAGCTACTTATCAGATCATTCAATAAAATAGCTCGCCAATGGCCAGAACTTCATCTTGTAGTTGTCGGCAAAGAAACTGATTCACAAAAATTGCAGCAGCTAGCCAATTTAGCTCCAGAACCAGGTAGGATTCATCTTCTTGGTTTTAGAAATGATGTTCCCGCTCTTATGCAAAAAAGTGCTTTTACCGTTAATGCATCTTATCAGGAAGGTTTCTCGGGTACAATTCGTGAGTCTCTTGCTCTTGAGGTTCCGGTAATAGCTTCCAATATTCCTGCAAATGTTGAACTTAATTCGATGATACCATTGCTTCTTTTTGAAGCTGGTAATGAAGCTTCCTTTGCCAATGCCATAATGAAAATGAAAAATAATTATCCAGCTTCAAATGAAAGACATAAATTGCGCGAACTTACCCTGATCCATTTCTCAGTTGAAGCAATGGTAAAGAAAACCCTGTGGGCTTATAAAGAATTATTATGATTAACTATTCAATTCCGGTATTGTACTATCATCGTGTTGGTGCGCCTGACCCTGCACATTTAAGTGTGGCAACGGAGTTGTTCGAAAAACAGCTTGGTTATATTCAAAGAGCCGGCTATCAAACTTTAAGCATGCATGATTTGATTGATTACCTTGCCGGACAAAACACCTTAACAAGACCTTCAGTCTGTATTACATTCGATGATGGGTTCATAGACAATTATTTATTTGCCCAGCCTTTGCTTGAGAAATATAAATGCAAAGCATCTCTTTTTATTGCAACTTCTTTAATAAGACCTGATACGCAAAAGGGTGCCAAAAAAATGGTCGGTTTTAATCAGGCCCATACTGCTGCCAGAAATGGCGATTTGAGTCATTTTCTTTCAAAAAAAGAACTAAAACTTATGCAGAATTCTGGTGTCTGGCAGATTTTTTCCCATTCTCATTCTCATAATCAGGTTTTTACTTCCAGGGAAACTACCGGCACTTATCCTGATTCTGATAATCATTGGGGAATAATTTCAGCCTGGCAGAAAAATATTTCCAAAGGCAAATGGCCTGTCTTTAAAAGAAACGCCGAGCTTGTGAGCCGTGCTGTATTTCCGCGCATCGAGAATCAAAAAATAATTTTTGAACAGGAAAGCCAGGAAGAATTTCAAAATAGAATAAAAATTGATCTTATTACCTCGTTGAAAATTATTAAGAATTTATTTCCTGAAAATTATCCGGTAATCTGTTGGCCATGGGGCAAGGCTGACGAAAGACTTGAAAATATAGCCAGAAAGGTTGGCTATAAGGCGGCATTGCGCACAGATGCGGGCGCAAATTTACCAGGTATGAATTTAATGAAAATTCACAGGTTTCCGGTAAAAAAAAGTGATATGCTTAGATTTAAACTTGGTTTAGCTTTACGTAAGCTTCCGCTATTGGCAAAAATATATTCATTTGTAAGAAACAAAAAACTTTATAGCTGAAGAAACGTAAAATATCTGCTGTTTCATGGTTTATTAATTGTTATACTAGTAAAAATGTCAGTTCAATCAAAAGATATTAAAAAAAAGGCCAGAGAAAGTTTAAAAAAGGGCAAAAATGTTTTAAGTGCATATATTGCCCTGGGTATTGCCGCCTTCGAAGAAGGAAGGCTTGATAAGGCTGAACAACATTATCAGAAAGCCTTAGAACTTGACTGTAACTCACCCGAGGCCCATGCTGGAATGGGAATTACCATGGCTCGAAGAAAAAACCTGGAAAAAACAATTTCCCACTTAAACAAAGCTTTTAATTTAAGTCCTGAATGTGCAATGCTGGCAAACTGGCTTGGCGATGCTTTTTTTGATGCAGAAGAGTTCGATAAGGCAATAACCTTTTATACTCAGGCAATCAGGCTAAATAACATGGATAGCAATGCCCATAACGATCTGGCCGACATTTTTAGACTGAAAGGCAATTATCAAAAGGCATATAACCTCTATGAAAAAACGCTGCAGATCAATCCGACTGATACCAATGCAATGCTCGAAAAAGCCCAGTGCCTGGTGCAGCTGCAAAAAAAAGACAAAGCTCTCGAGGTTCTCGAGCGACTTATCGAAAAATTTCCCGCGAGTAGAGATTGCTCAACCGCTCTGGTGATTAAAGGAACCCTTCTTCTTGAAATGAAAAAGAGTAAGCAGGCTCTTGAAAGCTTTAAAAAAGCTCTTGAATTCTTTCCTTTTAATCGTGAAGTCTTGCTGTATGCTGCTATAAGCGCCTTTGACTCTGGCTTAGCAAAATTATCCGAATCTTTTATCAGCAGAATTTTAGATATGACACCTGATGATAAAAGAGCTCTGGCAATTCTAAATAAAATCAGGAAAAAAAATGATCGGTAAATTTCATAAGAATAATAAGGGTATGCTGATGGTACTGGTTGTTGGTGCCCTTGTTTTTTCAATGATTATCTTTCTCTCTTTAATTGACAGGGTCAGGCACGAAAGTTCTCTTACCAACCGCGTTTCCAATAGTGAAAAGCTTTACCAGATCGCTTCAGCAGTTGGACGAATAACAGTTAGAAAGCTGCAGAAAGATTTTGAAACAAGAGATCCTGATTTTTGCCAGAAAATTATTGATGCAGCTTTTAATGGTGAAACGGGAAAGATGTCTGAAGAGGATTATTCAAGTGTTGTTAACGGTCTGGATGTGGTAAAGGCTCTGGTAAAATTACTCGATGATAAAGGAAGAGATCTGGAGCTGACTGTCACCTATGTTGTCGATTTGGGCGACAAATATCCCTTCGATACGCCAATTCCCGGTTTGAAAAAAAGTCCCTTCGAAAGAAGAGGTAATATTGAAGTAAAAGTCACGGCTTATTGTGATGGAATGACTAAAATAAGTCGATTGCGCAAAGAATTTTTTCTTACCCATCTTCTGGCACCACCATTTTATCGTTTTACTTTATTTTCCCACCGTGGTGCGACTATTGATAAAAACCTCGCAAACCGTACCCTGGTAGACGATAATGGTCAACTTTTAAGAAATCGGCCTTTTGTTTGTCTTAATCGAAGAATTCCTGAGAAAAAAGCCAATCTTGAGGGGTTTGATTTCCGCTTTAATCGAGCCGATAACATAGTTAAAACAATTGACGCTGAACCTTCCTTTATCAAAAGTGGCTGGATATACCTCGGGGGCAGAGGAACAACTACCGATACCTCAGGTGATTCGGGCAACCTGGTTTTAAATGTAAATACTGGTAGTGCCGATGACCAGCTGAAAACAAAGTTTGGTGAGTATTTCCATTTTTATTTTAACCCTAATTCTGCGGGCTGGCTTGTTTCTAAAGATTGGACCGAATGGTTTAACGATAAAATTCCTGGTAATAAAATCAGTGAAGAAGCAAGTAAAGTAATGATTGCAATGGTTGATTATGGATATTACAGAGGTTTATGGGATATTCAATTTCGCAGTAAATCACTTTTCGGCACTGCGGTTAATATTTATAAAACCAGAGTTAATGAAGAAATAGATCGTGGAAGCTCCATGCATCTTTTTGGAACGCCAGCTCTTTGTACGCCAACTTTGATTTTTGGAAAAATAAAAAGACGTTATGTAAGAACTTATTCTTTTTATTTTCCCGAATGTTCGAGGGTGTATCCACTCAGGGCTTTTACTCAAAGCCTGTCTTATACTGATTTTGTTGTTAATGAAGTGCCAGACTGGTACAGGGGTGCCATGGGCGCGAGCGTAGATGAAAATTTTGTTCAGGATTTCTATAGCTTGATGTCGACCGAAATGGATGTTGCAAAATATCAGGTTGGACTACCGGGAAACAGCCCGCCATTGCCCGGTTTAGATCCCAAAATTATTGATTACGAACCTTATCTTGCCGGGCTCAAAAACATCTGCGATCCGGGAGGGCCTGACAGAGACTGGAATGAAGTAGTGCCAGACAATGAGTATGTCAGGGACAGTCCTGATAATCTCTGTGATTCTGACTATGATTTTAATGACAACCAGGAAATTTATTATACGGGCAATATTAGACAGATATCTCCGGGGACAAATTATCTTAAAGATAAAATGGCTTACCTGGTTGAAGGAAACCCGGGCGAACCAACCTTTTTAAGTAAATGCGAATTTTTTAACAATAAATTTATTATAGATGATCGTGGAAAAAAACAGCTTTATTTGAATTGTATTATTGGGTTTGAAGGTGATCTGGTGATAGATATGCCTCTCGAAGTTGCAAAAGGGGGCATAATTATCTGTGATGGAAAAATAGAAATAAATCAACCGGTAATTAACCCCTACCTTGTTGATGGAGCAGCTTCCAGTGGGAATCCCGATGCCTTTGGTTATTTAACTTTTATTTCTCGAAGGGGTATAAATCTTAATGCAGGTAAAACCCTTGCCGGTCCCTTACCTGAGATCCATGGCTTCTTCGTTTCCATGAATAACGGCTCTGGACGCCTCGACGTTCCAAATCCTTTACATATAATCGGCGGTGTTGCCTGCGATAATATCGGAGATCTGGTAAAAAACGGATGTATTCTCGAGTGGGGTTTCTACCCGGAAGAGCTTGCTGGAGATAACGATATGTCATTACAAGATTTTTACGGTTTGGCCATGGGACCAAGAGATATTGAAATTATTTCTGAAGATTAAAAACTTTTTCTATTTTTATCGGTATTTTAGATGAGCAAAGAAAATAAATCAGACAGAGAAGTGGTTGCATCAGTTCTCAGTGGAAGAGCTGAAGACTTCGGTTGTTTGATTGAGCGTTATGAAAGACTTATTTACAGTTTTTTGTTGACAAGAATGAAAAATCTTCAGGAGGTTGAAGATATTGCGCAAGAATCCTTTGTTAAAGCATTTAAACACCTTAGATCCTTTGATTGTGATAAAAAATTTAGCAGCTGGGTGGTTACCATCGCTAGAAATTTAATGGTAGACCAGATTAGAAAGAAATCTCGCGATATTGTTGCAACAGACTTGGTAGATTCTGTTTTGATAAATCAAGAGGATTCTGTCCAGAAGAATCCGCAAGAAGTCGCAATTAGAAATGAAAGCTTTAAGCGTATTTCAGATATGATACAAAGTTTGCCTGAAGACCTGAGGGAACCGTTTGTTCTAAGAGTGGTAAATCAGATTTCATATCAGGAAATCGCCGAAATATTGGAAATTCCGTTACAAACAGTTAAAAATCGTATTTTTAAAGCTCGAACCTTATTAAGGGGTAAAAGAGAAAAAGATGAAAAGCTGTCCTGAAAAAATAGATCTATATCGGTTCATAGATAAAGATCTCAGTTCCGAAAATGCTGAAGAAATTTATCAGCACATCAGACAGTGCCGAAGTTGCCGTATTGAAGTCGAAGAGATTATCAATAAAGAAAAAGCTGTTTGTCGAAACTTTGATGAGGCTTTTTCAGGTAGTCGGTTAAAAGAAAAAGTACTTACTAAAATTGCCGAGTTGAAGTTAGAACCCGATCAGAACGAAGAAAAAAAACTGAGCGCCCGAAAAATCTGGTTCTGGATTTTCGCGCCTGGCCTGGCAATAATATTTTTTGCGGCTTTATTAAATACTGTGCAATTAATGAAGACCAGGGATAATATAACTCAGCTGATAACCTGTAAGGCAATAGGCCAGAACGCTTTTTACAACAATCAACCTGTTGTGCCGGGTAAGGAAATAAACCTGCTTGATTTAGCCCAACCGGCCACTATAGAGGGGAATTTTATTTTCAAGGTAACCTCAGAGACTACTTCTACTTTCAGTCATATCGGAAAGTCGGTATTAAAACCGGTTAAAAATCTTAAACTTGAATTTATCAATTCTGATGCTGTTTTTAAATTACTCGAGGGACAACCGGTAAAAATAATAATTAATAAAAGCGAACATTGGCTTAACAAGCAGAATTATAAGGCTACTTCCCGGCAAAGTGACAAAAAGATTTCTGAGAAAAAAATGAATGATCGTGTTTCTAACAATAAATGCGCATCAGAAACCAGAGCCCTGGCATCATGCAGTAAAATAATTATAAATAATGAAAAGAATCATTCGAATCAAATAAAAGAACCGCTAGTTACAACTTCAGAAACTTCTACTACAAATGTTCCGCCTGACGTTGCGTCTGATATGGCAACCGATGTTGAAACCGAAGTTGCAACCCGGACCCTTAAAGACGAAAATTCAAAAGTTCTTGCCTCAGATTCGGTCTTGCTCAATCCCGAAAAACAACCTTTAAACCCCTTTGAAGATAAACCTCTACAAATTGAAAGAAAATAAGTTATGAAAAGTAAAACTGCATTCTCATTAATTGAAATTTTAATTACCATGGTTTTTTTAAGCCTTGCATTTTTGCCTTTATATAATCTTTTTCAATTTGGTCAGAAGGGTACAAAAAATAATCTTCAGGAAGTAGCTGCAACAAATTATGCTTCTGATTTAATTAACTATATACGCGAAATAAAATTTCATAAATTTGAAGAGGCGGCAGGTTCCATAGAAAATTTCAGGCTTTCTAATGACTCACAGATCGCTGCCTTCTTCAGGCGTTTCGATGATGTTCCACCGCCGCCGCCATCATGCGATGATCCCTATACCAGAATTGTCGAGGTCAGAAAGTTCAAAGGAAAAGACAGCCGTGGCCCTATGGGTATTATTGGCTGGATGAGTGATTTGATCAATAAACGTCGTTCTGTTCCGAATTTTCTTATTACGGTTAGAGTCGAGTTCCCGCGACCCGGCGAAAAGATTGACCAGGTTAGTTTATACACCATGGTGATGGATTGAATATGTTTCAATATTGCAAAAACAACAAAAAAGCTTTTACAATGATAGAAATAATGGTCGTGGTAATTATTATTTCTCTATTTTCGGGCGTTATTTATAAACTGATGTCCGGAACCTTTTCCCAATTTTTCAAGAGCCAGACAAAACTAACAAATCTCAGGTCTGCAAGTATCATTCTTGAAAAGTTGAAATCTGATTTGAGAGTAGCTGTTCCACCCGCCAGAGAAGAAGAAAAACCTGAGGTTACAACCACCCCGGGCGCAAGCTCATTGAAGTTTTGTATTCTCTACAATGGCGAAAGAAAAATTGTCAAATATACCTTCGAAGACAATCTGGTTTACCGCCAACTGGAAGGGGCATCTAAAAGACCGGTAAGTAAGGCTAAAGTCGATGACTTTATAATAGAAGAGTCTACCGAAGAGGGCAAAGAATTTCTCGCTTTTCGCATCATTGTCGATAAAGATAAAGAACTCGAATCCAGATCGAAAAGTAATAAAGCTAATAAAGTAGAAGTAAAAGCTTATCTTTATCCAAGATTCTATACTTCTACTCTTTCCGAGGAAGAAAAATACTGGAACCTTGCCAGACAGGCAACAGGAGGAAGCTGATGAAAAGTAAATTATTTCTGTTCGTATTAACTGTTCTACTGTCCTTTTCAGTTGCAACTCAAGCCTTTGCAGGAGTTGACACTTACATATTCAAGGCGGGGGATACATTATGGGAGCTTGCAGCAAGGCTCTTTGGTGATCCGACTTTGTATCCGGTGTTTATGGAAGTGAATGGCATTGACAATCCCAGGGCCATTCCAAATGGTGCTGAAATCATCATCCCCGATAAATCTACTTTAAAAAAGATTGCTCAGGAGCGTGATCAAGATAAAAGGCAGGAAATGATTGATAATGCAAAAAGTGGAGTCGAATCAGAAAGCAGTTTGGACGACGACTCGCAAAATCAGAACGATCAAAGTCCTGACTCTGTTTCTAGAACGGGACAAAAGGTCGATCCTGAAGAAACTAGTTTTAACGATATCCTTAAAGGTCCTAAAGTTTCTCCCGACAAGCTTATTCATGTCGATTCAGACTAAGAGCTGACCAGGTTTATCTAAGATTAATCTATTATTCAAATCTTAAGTTATGGGTAAAAAAAAGCTATTACGATTTGCCGAAAACAAACAATTTGATTGTCTTATGGAATTTGACCCAAGGTTCCTTCTTAATAACGAATGCTCTTACAAAGGCAACTGGAAAAATAATTTCTTCGCCGGGCAGAAGAAATTAATTGTTGAGCTCGGATGTGGCAGGGGCGAGTACGTCCTTGGGCTGTCTAATCTGTATCCAGATAATAACTTTATCGGTGTAGATGTAAAAGGTTCGAGGCTGTACCACGGCGCAAAAGAGGTCGAAGAGAATAATATAAAAAATGTTGCTTTTGTTAGAAGCAAAATAGATTTTATTCATAAAATTTTTGCAGATGAAGTTGATGAATTCTGGATAACTTTTCCCGATCCCTTTTCAGAAAAACTTAAACGTCGACTGACCTCTCCTTTTTTTCTCAATCGATATTTTGCTTCTATGAAGGGTAGTGGAATCATAAATTTAAAAACTGATGATTTTGCCACCTATCAATTTACTTTGAATCTCGCCCAAAAGAATGGTTTGAAAATTTTAAAAGCTACTGATGATTTATATGCCCGAAATTCTTTAAGCCAGGAAGAAACAATAAAGACCACTTACGAGAAAAAGTTTCTCGAGCAGGGAAAGAAGATCTGCCTGTTAAAATTTATTCTGGATAAAGAGGTTTCTCCCCTTTTCTGATTTTGCTTGTCAAAAACAAGATCCCCCGATATTTCGTGCATGAAATATCGGGGGATCTACTTTATTTCGTATCCCGTTAAATTGCTTTAATAAAAATTCTTCTTACAGTTCCCATAATAGCGGGTTCCCAGAAAATAAAATAAGTTGGCATGTAATATGCTCTATTAATTCGTAACTTAATAAAAGTTCTTAAAAAATTAAATCGAATTAAAAGGAGAAGCCTATGGAACATTTGAAGGAGGTGAATGCTTCCTTCAGTTTGTTTGGTAGTTTACTTTAAACCTCTCTCTCTCTCTGATTAATAACTCTTTTATAAGCCCCGGACTCTCCGGGGCTTTTCTCTCACTTTTCCTCCCTTGTTAAATTCGCTCACTCTCATAGCCCTCCTGCTGTTAAGCAAAAAATTCAATACTCTCCAGAGAATTAGTGTAAAACCAGCAAAGGCAAACAAACCGAACTATATTTACAGCCCCGAGATTTCGGGGCTGCTTTTTATATTTCAGCAATTAATTAAAACTGGCCATTACAGGCCAGTAGTTATCCATTTATTAATATTAGCGAGTTTCAAGACATTTTTGTATTTTTTGTTATATAATAAATTTGAGCATATCTTAAGATTGCTTCGTCGCTACGCTCCTCGCAATGACAATTTGTGGCTGTCATTGCGAGCGAAGCGAAGCAATCTAAATGACTTGAAACGGTTTCTACAAATAAATGGATAATTGCTGATTACAGGCTGTTAAAATTTTCTCCATTCCTTTTTTTATGCTATCGTTGCTTTATTAAAAAAATTTTTGCGAAATAATTTATTGACTGCTAAGTGATGAGGTTGATGCAATGGCAAATGAAATTGAAAGAAAATTCCTGGTAGTAAATCAGGATTATAAAAACCAGGCCGACGGCGTTTATTGTCGTCAGGGCTATATTTGTGCTGAAAAAGAAAAAACGATCAGGGTACGAATTATTGGTGCTGATGCCTATTTAACTTTAAAAGGTCCCGCCAGAAATATTACCCGCAAGGAATTTGAATATTCAATTCCCATTCATGATGCCGAAGAATTGTTCACAAACTTTTGTCAGTATTCTTTAATAGAAAAAAACCGCTACACATTAAACTATGAGGGAAAAGAATGGGTTGTAGATGAGTATTTTGGAGATAATAAAGGTCTGGTTATTGCAGAAATTGAACTCGAACAAGAAGAGGAAACCTTCATGTTACCATTATGGGCAGGTAAAGAAGTTACCAACGAACCTCGATACCTTAATGCCAACCTTGCCAGGGTACCCTTCAAATCCTGGAAATAATTTTTGCCCAACTGTCTTCTTCAGTAAATATCCGGTTAGCAATATTAGCTAGTTTCATGACTTTTTTGTGTTCTTTGTTATAAACTAAAATTTAGCATATCAGGATTGCTTCGCTTCGCTCGCAATGACAGTCCTAAATTGTCATTGCGAGGAGTTCTGCGAAGCAGAACGACGAAGCAATCTAAATGTCTTGAGACGGTTTCTACAATCAAATGGAGAATTACGGTTTTTTTGGGTTGCTTGACACAAATTGTGTAGGGGATTACAATTAGTATATTCTCGACAAGAGTATTAGAGTATTATTTTTCAGGTCTCATAAGGAGAATTGAGTATGAAACGTTATTTTATTGTGGCTTGTTGTATTTTTACCCTTTGCACCAATGCATTGCTGGCGAGTCCCGTCAACAGTCTGGTGCGAATCAAAGATCTATCGCAACAGCAAATTCAAAAATTTGTTAACGATGGCTTTGATATGGCAAAAACCGGTAATGATTTTGCTGAGGTAGTTGTAACTGATTCCCAGTTAAACAAACTAAAAAACAAGAATTATTCAATCGAGATATTGATCGAAAATCTCGATGATTACATTAAGTCGGTGCAAGCCGGACAAACTAAAAATGCCAGATATTATACTTTTGATACGGCAACTGACCAGCTTAAAAAATGGGCAGAAGAGTATAAAGAAATCTGTGTTTTGAAATCCATTGGAAAAAGCTGTGAAAACCGTGATATCTGGGCCTTAAAAGTCAGTGATAATCCGCAAAAAGATGAAGCTGAACCCGCAGCTTTGATCATGGGGCTGCATCACGCAAGAGAATGGCCCTCTGTTGAAGTGCCTATGGCTACAATTAAAAAGCTGCTCGAAGATTATAATGATAAACAGGAACTCAAGCACCTGGTAGATTCTCGAGAAATCTGGTTCGTTCCAATAGTTAATCCGGATGGTCTGGTATATTCTCAGGAAAAAAGCAAATACTGGAGAAAAAATCGCCGGGATAACGGCGATGGCAATTATGGAGTCGATCTTAATCGAAACTATGGCTACAAGTGGGGTAATACCGGGGCCAGCTCATGGACTTCATCTAACACCTATCATGGAACAGGCCCATTCAGCGAACCTGAAGCCTGCGCAATCAGAGATTTTGCCACAAAAGAAAAATTTCAAGCCAGCATTTCATTTCATACCTACTCTGAGCTGATTCTTTATCCTTATGGCTATGGTTATAATATCCCCAATCCCAATAAAGAGATATTTGTGAAAATGTCTAATAAAATGGCCGAATTTAATCGTTATCGGCCACAGAACAGCGCTGATCTTTACCCTGCCATGGGAGACTCCGACGATTTTCTTTACGGTGAACTAAAAGTGCTTTCGTTTACTTTTGAGCTCTGTAGCACATTTGTTCCCTCGGCTACTCAAATTAATGATTTCTGCAACTTAAATGTTCCTGCCGTTCTTTACCTGATCGATAAGGCCGGTACATACGGTCTCGTTTCTCCTTCTGGCTCAGATGAAATTATAAGTGCTCTTGATTTTAAAACGGCCCATGATGCAATAAAAGATATTAATAACCTTTATAAGAGCTCACCAAATATTAAGGTGCGCAATGAAGTCTTGAATAAAATTGAAAAAATTAGTTTAAGACTGGCAGAATTGACCGTTGAAGATCTCAAAAACGGTTCTAGCGAAAAATGGAATAAAATAAATGAGCTTTCTCAGGCCTCACTGGTGAAATCCTTCGTTAGAACAAGAGTTTTGTTCAATAATTCTCATGGTGAGTTTTATCGCCAGGATATTATCGAACAAATAAAAAAATAGCTAAAAACTTTTAATTTTAGTTTTGCATGGTATAATAAACCGCCTTAAAGGCGGTTTATTTTTTATTTAAGTTTTTTATTATGCGACAAACAACAAAATTAACAGACGTATCTATTTTTACCGGTTACAGCTATATCGGCTCATGCTCGGAATTTGTATGGATACCCGGTGATCGCATCGGTACCCGGCAAATGCCTTCCCGTTTTATTTTCCGAAACCTGAAATGCGAATATGATGTCGAAGCCTTAATGATTAGAAAAGATTTGTATTTGCGTACCGATGACGGAAAAGAATATGTAGTAAGTGACTTTCAGATTACTGATATTTCAGATGCAGCAAATGTAAGCGGTATTGCAAAAAACTTTGACCTGCTTTTTGAAAAATTTCCCGAAATGAAAACCATAACCACTGGTGAAAAAGTGGTTATTTCCAAAAAAACACAGGTCGTTGCTTTTAAAGCTGTTTCAAATATGATTCACAGTGTCCGTTCGGGGCATGGAGTGGATACGAAACAAACCAAAGAAGTCTCAGAGAAGCTTGTCGAAGAGATCTTGCGGGCACCGGATGCAATTATGAATCTTATGGATATCAAGTCCTTCGATGATTATACCTTTACGCATAATATAAATGTTGCTACTCTGTCTCTTTTGATCGGAGTAGCAATCGGGCTCGACAAAAAAGATCTCCATGACCTGGGGACAGGAGCTTTGCTGCATGACGTGGGAAAACTGAAAATTCCTTTGAGCATACTCAATAAAGATGGAAAGCTCACCGACCAGGAATTTGCCGAAATGAAATCTCACCCCCAGTACGGGTATGAAATACTCAGCAAATCAAGAGGACTTCCGGAGCGAGCAAGAATTGTCGCCCTTCAGCACCACGAAAAATTTCAGGGAGCAGGCTACCCACGCAAATTGAAAGGTACGGAAATCAGTCTCTTTGGAAGAATTTGTGCAATCGCAGATGTTTATGATGCACTTACTACTGACCGCCCTTATAGAATTGCAATGACGCCCTACGAAGCGATGAAAATTTTGAATTCAGGTATAGATAATCATTTTGATCCCAAATTATTGACATCTTTTATTCGAAAATTCTCTTTGTATCCTGCCGGTAGTCTTGTTGCTCTTAATGATGGATCTTACGGGCTTGTTCTTAAAAATAATTCAAATTCTGTTATTCGCCCGGTAATCAAAATTCTTATGGACCCTGATGGTAATAGACTAAAAGAAAGAGTCGAAATTAATCTTCTCGAATACAAAAACCTCTTTATTAAAGGACCGGCAGACGCAGCGGCATTAAATATTACTGCAAACAGCAGATGAGATTAGATAATTTAATAAAAATATTTTTTGTTTTCCTTTTTTTATTGGTAGCTTCTACAAGTTATTGCCAAAAAGTTGCTTCATTTTCAGATTTCTCTGATATATCATCTATTTTAGATGATACAAAAAAGGGGGTTGGGAAGGTAGCAATCACTTTAGAGAGTTTTGCCGGAAAAAATGTCAAGCGCGTTTCTCAGCTTGCGCAAAGAGCTGAAATCTGGCTTGGAAACAAACGACTCGCAACCCTTTTTGATGATTCGGCGTCAGTCATTAAGGAAAAACGAAGAATTTTATTTTCATTTAGACCTATCCGTCTTCCTGTCGGTTATTATTCATTAACAGCGCGACTTTATCGACGTGGTTCATTTTATGCTCGAGAAAAGCATCATGATGTCAATTTTCAGGTTGGCATTCACCCGGGAAAAATCGTAAAAATCTATAAATCAATACCTTTTTTTGTCTGGTAAAAAAATGGGAACTTTTTTAAATAGAACAGAGTCTAAAGATAGTAAGAAAAGACAAACGGATAAAGAGTTGGTCAATAGGTTCAAAAATGGTGATAAAAGAGCCTTTGACCAACTTGTATCCAGCTATGAAAAATCTGTTTATCGTATGGCATACAGATTTTTCTACGATGAAGAAGAAGCTATGGATGCGACTCAAGAAATATTCCTGAAAATTTATAAATCATTGAATAAGTTCGAGCAAAGGTCTTCTTTAAAAACCTGGATTTATCGAATTGCTTCAAATACCTGTATAACAATTGCAGAAAAAAGGAAAAAAGAAAAAGAAGGACTTTTTAAAACAATAATGAACTGGTGGTCCGACAGAAATGTCGAAACACCCGAAGAAGAATTAATTGCTAAAGAAACTACTGAGATTACCCAGAAGATGGTCGTTGAAAAACTGAGCCAGTTGCCGGCTAATTACAGAATGCCTGTGATTCTTAAAGATATTGAAGGACTACCTCTTGAAAAAATTTGCGAAATACTCAAGATTCCGCTTGGAACAGCAAAATCCAGGATCAATCGTGGAAGAAGACTTTTACAAAATTCTCTTCAGGCTTATTATTATGGGAGAGCGTCATGAAAGAATGTAACAGATATCTTGATTATCTTGAGCGTTCCGACTCATCTTGCGATTCGGCTGAATGGCAGGATATTGTTGCCCATGCAGCTCAATGCCCAGATTGCTCAATGGCTATGAAAAACCGAGGAGCCATGCTGGAGCAGTTGTCAGCGCTGGATGAGCCTGAGTTCCCTCGTAAACTACATCAGCAGATAATCAGCGCCGTTGAAGATGCTGTAGAAAACGAAAATTCGAGCTTCAACCTCTTGGATAAGATGCTGGAAAAATTTCTCAGACCTATCGAAATAGGTTTCAGTCTGGCATGCATTATTATGATATTTACTCTTGTTACGGCAGAAACAAATGATTCCGGTCTGATTCGAAAAAAGGTTAAAATGGCCTACAAGCATGGTTTAAATAATGCTCGCGAAATAAAACCAGAAGAACAGATTAAACGAAAAGATAAAAATAAACTTCAAGCTCTAACGAAAGAAGAAATTGAAGAATTCCTCGTTCGCCTTAACAGGTTTAACCAAATGCAAAATCATAAAAAGCGAAAAATTGAGAACGAAATGCCCGATTTAAGACTTGTTGACGACTGGGAATAGCAGGAGGAAAAAAATGAAACAGACTGTTGCTGCCCTGCTTTTAATAGTTGTTTTTGCCACGGCCGGTTATTCAGCACCACAGCAATTGTTTGGTACAAATTTAATTGCCGATATTGTCGAAAAGGTAAGCCCGGCGGTTGTTTCTATTGAATCAGTTCATTATCTTAGAACCCGTAGAAGGTTGGGTTCAGGAGACCCTTTTCTAGATCGATTTTTCGGTCATCTTTTTGATGAAGAATTCATGGGTTTTAATAATGTTATCCCGAGAAAAGGTAACGGCTCAGGGGTAATTATCAGCCCTGAGGGGCACTTGTTGACTAATGAGCATGTAATCGCCGGAGCCGATGAAGTTCAGGTAAAACTTAACGACGGTACCAAAGTAAAAGCTGACCTCATAGGAAAAGACAGTAGAACCGATCTTGCTGTTTTAAAGATCGATAGCGAAAAATCTTTGCCCCATATTCCCATAGGTGATTCAGACAATATAAGAGTAGGGGAGTGGGTTGTCGCCTTAGGTAATCCATTTGGACTTGGAATGACTGTTACAGCTGGAGTTATTTCAGCTCTTAATCGAGATCTTTCTGTTGATGATGTCCGCTCTTATAAAAATCTTATTCAAACCGATGCATCAATTAATCCGGGAAATTCTGGGGGGGCTTTGATCGATAGCAAGGGCAGGCTTATTGGTATTAATACTGCGATTATACCCTACGGACAGGGAATTGGTTTCGCTATTCCGGTAAACCGAGCCAAAAGAATTGTCGGCGATCTGATGGCTTACGGCAAGGTCAGAAAAGCTTTTCTGGGCGTGACGGTTCAAAGATTAACTCCCGAACTTGCAAAATATTTTGAGGTTCCTGAAGACGGGGTTCTTGTTACCGATGTCGTTGATGAAAGCCCCGCACAAAATGCCGGAATATCTCCGGGCGATGTTATTTTGTCAGTCGATGATTCTTTAGTTAAGTCTCTTGAAGATTTCCAGGAAGCTCTCGAAGAACAAAGAGTTGGGCAAACCGCAAATATTAAAATATTTCGCAAAGGTCGCGAAGGTGACTGTAAAGTTGTTTTTAAAGAAAACCCTGCCGGAAAAAATGCTCTTGGGGTTTTAGTAAAAGCTATTGATAAGCAACAGGTTGAAAAACATTCCCTGATGGTAAGAGAGGGTTGTGTTGTTGTTGCGGTGGAAACCGGTTCTCCCGCAGATAAAGTCGGGCTTGAAGCTGGTGATGTTATTCAGCAGGTCAACAGAACTCAGGTTAATACACCTGAAGATTTTTCCAAAGCTCTTGGTCTGGCACTTAAGTCTGACTCAATGATTTTGCGTGTCGTGAGGGATAATACAGTTAATCTTTTGCTGGTAAAAGTAAAATAAATTAAGTTTTTCTCAAAAAAAAGATTGCATTAGCCGATAACCATACATATAATCAAGCTATAACCTCACCCAACGGAGGGCAGATACATGCAATTGGTGGATGTGCTGAAGGAAAATCAGATTTTCCTCAATTTTGAAGCAGAAAACAAAGAACAGGCCATTGAAAAATTCATTGCAGCACTTGAAGAGACTGGTTCAATAAAAGAGCCGGATGCTCTTAAAGATGCAATCTTTGAAAGAGAGAAGCTGGGAACTACCGGCGTCGGAGGCGGCATTGCAATGCCTCATGCCCGGTCAAGTGCTATTAAAGATTTGACCGTAGCTTTCTTTCGTTCAGATAAAGGAATTGATTTTAAATCTATCGATGATCAACCGGTTAATATAATTTTTGTTCTTCTTGCTCCGGTTTCTTCTGGTGGTCCTTATCTCAAGTTACTGGCCAAAATCTCGAGACTTTTGCGTAGTGATGAATTTAGAAGTTCTTTACTGGAAGCAAAAGACGCTGAAAAAATTATGGAGAATATTCGGGATTACGATTGATGTTTAAACAGCCTGGTTTCTTTAGATTTTTATCTGGTAAAATATTTTTGTCTGCTGCCCTTGTCGCCCTTTTGGGCGCAGGGACGCCCGCAGGCTTTTCAGTGCGGGCAGCAGAACAACAAAAGACTGAAGAAGAAACCGATGAAAACGAAGAAATGCTTGATGAAAGCAGCGAAAACCTTTTTTTGAAAGAAGAAAAAGCTAATGTTAAGTATATGCCGGATATCTATCGTTGCCCAGAATGCGGCTATGAGCAGGATCACCCGGGCTCGTGTCCGGACCATAACAAAATCGAATTAATCAAGATTATCTCGGAATCAAGAGATCCCATGGCACCCCCTGAACTTGACGGCAATGAGGATATTATTGTAGATATTCCACTAAAGAATTTGGAGTTTCGTAAGGAAACTATCTTGAAAACCGCTTCTGAAAGCGGTAAATTAAAAAAAGAATCAGGAGGTGGCAAATAAGGGCAAACTAAATAATAACTCAAAAGCTATATCATTAGAAAACTTTCTTAATGGAAACATTAGAAGGCTTTTTTTTTTTTGCACAGAAAGATTAATCAGGAGTAGACAATGTCTAAAAATATTACCCGGAAGATAATTGAAGCTCATCTAGCATCAGGTGAGATGAAAGCTAAAGAGCCTTTAAGCATCAAAATCGATCAGACTCTTACTCAAGATGCAACCGGAACAATGGCATATCTTCAGTTCGAAGCCCTTGACGTTCCAAAGGTAAAAACCGAACTGTCAGTTAGCTATGTAGATCATAATACCACCCAGATGGATTATAAAAATCCAGATGACCATGTTTTTCTTCAAACTATAGCCGAAAAATACGGAATAGTATTTTCGCGCCCGGGAAATGGAATCTGTCATCAGGTTCATCTTGAAAGATTCGGAAAACCCGGAAAAACCCTCCTCGGATCAGACAGCCACACACCCACCGGCGGCGGGATCGGTATGCTGGCAATTGGTGCAGGCGGCCTTGATGTTGCAATGGCGATGGCGGGCGAATCATTCAATCTGAAGATGCCTGCGGTAGTAAAAGTTGAGCTCAGGGGCAAACTTAAACCATGGGTTGCTGCCAAAGACGTAATTCTTGAAATTTTAAGAAGAGAAACCGTCAAGGGCGGCGTTGGCTCGGTATATGAATATGCCGGACCAGGTGTAGAGACTTTAACTGTTCCGGAACGTGCCACTATAACTAATATGGGTGCAGAGCTTGGTGCCACTACTTCTGTTTTTCCGAGCGATGAAGAGACTCGCAGGTTTCTTATAGCCCAGGGAAGAGAGAAAGACTGGATTGAATTAAAAGCCGACCCGGATGCCCAGTATGAAAGAGTTCTTGAGATTGACCTGAGCGAAATTGAACCTCTCGCAGCCTGTCCCCACATGCCGGACATTGTTAAGCCTGTTTCTGAATTAGAAGATATAATGGTAGATCAGGTAATGATAGGCAGTTGCACCAATTCAAGCTATACGGATCTGACTCGTGCAGCAAAAATTCTTAAAGGAAAGACAGTTAATCCCAGATTGTCTCTGGGTATCGCTCCTGGTTCCAGGCAGGTTCTGCGAATGCTTGCCGATGAAGGAACGTTGGCCGATCTGGTTGCTTCCGGGGCAAGAATTCTGGAAAGCGCTTGTGGACCCTGTATTGGCATGGGCTTTGCCCCCAAAACTGATGCGGTAGCACTAAGAACCTCTAACCGTAACTTCGAAAAACGCTCTGGAACAGCTTCGGCAAAAATTTATCTGGTAAGCCCCGAAGTTGCCGCTGTCGCTGCCGTTGAAGGAAAATTCACCGATCCGAGAAAATGGGGTGATTATCCTGAAGCAAAAATGCCCGATTCTTTTACCCTTGATGATTCAATGTTTATTTTTCCTCCCGAAAATTCTGAAAAAATTGAAATCGTTAGAGGACCAAATATTGCAGCATTACCCATAAAAGATCCCTTGGAAGATGAAATAGTTGCCAAAACTCTTATCAAGGTAGAGGATAACATTACGACTGACCACATTATGCCCGCCGGAAAATATTTGCCCTTAAGGTCGAATGTCCCGGAGTATGCAAAACATGTATTCGAAGGCGTAGACCCTGAATTTTACAATCGTGCTGTTGAAAACAAAAAAGGCGTAATTGTCGGTGGGGAAAACTATGGTCAGGGAAGCTCAAGGGAACATGCTGCTCTTTGCCCCATGTATCTTGGTGTTCAGGCTGTTTTGTCTAAAAGCTTTGCCAGAATCCATCTGGCTAATCTGGTTAACTTTGGTATTCTTCCAATAACTTTTAAAGATCCATCAGATTATGCCAAAATCGACCTTAATGATGAATTGAATATCAAAGTAGAATCTTTCGATGAACAAATTGAAGTAGAAAACCTTACCAAAGGCTTTAGCTTTTATGTAGAGCATTCACTCAGCGAACAGGATAAAAATATTATTAAAGCCGGCGGTAAATTGCCATTTACCAAAAATCAGGCCAAAACCTGATTAAAAGGGCAAAGAAATAATAATATTATTAATTACAAAAAATCACCGCAAAAAGTGGTGATTTTTTTGTAATTATCAGTAACATTTAGTTTTTAAAAGCTCTTTTAAGTAAAGGGACTAGTTGTTAACTATTTATTGCTATTAGCAAGTTTCAAGGCATTTAGATTGCTTTACTTCGACTTCGCTCAGCACCAGCTCGGCTTAATGACCAATATATAATGGACAGCCCCAAAATTGTCATTGCGATGAGCGTAGCGAAGAAGCAATCTTTGCTATGATAAAATTTAGTACATAACAAAAAATCTAAATGCCTTGAAATGGTTTCAACTAGCAAATGAATAAATACTGTAAAGCGACTGCTGCACAGGTTGATTATCTGTTACAATCAGATAAGCAAAATATTAGTAAAATTACCTGTGCAGCAGTTTTTTTACATTGAATAATCAGGAGAAAAAAATATGTTTAGTTTAACTGCGAAGGGTTGGCAATATCTCGATCCAGCTAATAATGAATGGGTTAATACAGGCTCAAAAAGCTTCAATGATAAGCTGAACAAGAGGAGTGGTTGTTTTGCAACCTTTGATAAGCAGGATTCCAATGAATTTTTACCTGTATTTTCGGGGACTAAAATTCTCTGTGTTGGAAGAAATTATCGTAAACATGCTGCAGAGCTTAATAACGAAGTTCCCGAAAGACCCTTATGGTTCTCAAAACCACCTTCTTCAATCATTGGCACTGATCAGTCGGTAATATTACCGAAAGATGCCGGTCGAATTGATTATGAAGGCGAACTTGCTCTCATCATATCGAAAAAATGTTCTAAAGTCAGCGAAGCTGATGCATTGAATTATGTGGGTGCGGTGAGTGTTGCTTTTGACATAACTGCAAGAGAGTTGCAAAAATCTGATGGGCAATGGACCAGAGCAAAAGGTTTCGATACTTTTTTGCCATTGGCATCAATTGCGGCCCCATTTACCCCGCAGTGGCAGAATTCTGAAATCGAAGTCCAATTGAATGGCAAAACAGTGCAAAAATCTTCTCTCGAGGCAATGATTTTTAAATTTGAATGTTTAATTGCAGATATTTCTGCCTGTATGACTCTTGAACCCGGTGATCTGATTCTTACCGGTACTCCCGAAGGAGTCGGCCCGATAGAACCGGGCGATGAACTAATTGCTACTATCTCAGGCCCTTGTAAAATTACTTTAAATGTTGATGTCAAAGAAGATTAGCAGTTCGTTATAGAACTGGAATATACCGCACAACAGGCCCCGGCGTTGACAGCTTCGGGGTTGATTGGTAATATTTAAGCTGCTTTGAAAACATTGGAGGAATTCATGATTAAAAGGTTTGCACTGTTTATTGCACTTGTTATTGCTTTGTTTAATCCTCTTTCAGCTATTGCCAAAACCGGAGTTGTTAAAGGCAGCTATATAAACATTCGAAAAGATTCAAAATTTGCTGCACCAATTGTAGGTAAAAAACTAAGAGGTGATCGTTATGAAATCTTGTTCGAAGAGAATTTCTGGGTTAAAGTAAAATTTAAAGATGGCACGCAGGGTTGGATATATAAAACTCTGGTAGAGCGTATTGGCGGCGATTTGCCTGAAGAAGAAGAGCCCAAAAAAGTAGAAAAGCCCAAAGAAAAAAAAGAAGAAAAGAAAAAAGAGAAAGTAGTAAAAAAGGAAAAGCCTGCACCCAAAAAGGATAAAAAAACCAAAAAGAAAAAGGTAGCCAAGCCCGCAAAAAAAGATATAAAACCTGGCAAAAAGGTTGAAAAGAAACCCGAAAAAGAACCGGCTGAAGTTGTTGAAATATCAGCTACTGCAGAAGAACTTTATAATGAAGCTATTCGTCTTTATGAAAAGCGACGTTTTTCTCTGGCTCTGAAAAAAAATAATCAAGCATTAAAAAAAGCTCCGCAAAATGCTGAAATTTTAAATAATATAGGCAACTGCCAGTTTAAAATGGGAAGAATTCAGCAGGCACTTGATGCTTGGAAAAACGCTTTAAAAGTATCACCAAAGTCAGGTAAAATTACCAATAACCTTGGTATTGCTTATTATCAGTTAAATAAAAACAAAAAAGCTATTGAGTATTACAAAAAAGCGATTCTTTTTGAGCCTCAATTTCCAGATCCTTATTATAATCTTGCTTCGGTTTATGGTTTTTCCGGTAAATTTGAAGATGCAATCTTGAATTATAAAAAATTTCTGGAATTTTCCCCTGAACCGGTAATGAAAAAATTGGCCCAGGAACGTGTAGCTTATTGTGAACGTCAGCTTAAAAAATTAAACAAAAAATCAGATAAAAAGGATTAATAGCTGAACATTCTGTTAAGTGAAACAATTGATCCTGATTTTGTTTTTACCAACAAACGGTTACCTGCTATTTGCAAAGAGTTTTGATCCAGCTCCCCGTTTACATGGATATGAAATTTTTCATCGAAGCTCCCATGGTGTATACAGTAGACCCAGCCATCCTGGGTGCCGATATACATTAGCTTTTCGTCAAAAACCGGTCTGGTTATAAAAATTCTGTTTTGAATTTTTGCGACCAATTTCGCCTGATTGTCATCCACTTTGAAAATCTGGTTCTTGTGAGCCACGATTCCTTTTTTCATGTTGCTTACAACCGGCATAAAATCAAGCTTCTTTGATAAGAGATTAAATTTATTGAGAATCTTTCCACCGTCTACTTCAACTTCGAAGAAAAATCCCTGTTCACTTAATATATTTGCTTTCAAACCATCAAATGATGGAGCTGTAATTGGACAAAAAGATTCATTTTTTCCCCGATAAATAACTTTTCCATTTTTTAACGACAATGTTACAAGTTCTCCGCTTTTATAAGCTACCAGGAGTCTCTTTGCTGTTGCGGTTAAATATCCTTTTTGTGGTTTCCCATTGAATTTTAAATTTGGATGACTGTATTCCCAGATAGTTTTACCGGTTTGTTTGTCTACAGCTTTTACTATTGCGTTAAAGCAACTAACTATTAGAATTTTTTCGCTATCGTAAATAAATTCTTTCGAAGGGGAATTTTTGTCGAAAATGTTCCCTGTTTTGTAGGGCTGGTCGATTTGTCTTAGCCATAATTGTCTGCCATTTTTCATGTCATAAAGAGCTAAAAAGCCATATTTATAATAAACGAGCAGTTGATTTGAAGAATTTAACATATAAGAGGTTTGAGGGTAATAATCAGACTTCTCAGGCTTAGTATCAGTTTTCAAAGTTGTGAAAGAGGCCGGGTAAGAATTAGCCCATAGTTTTATGTTCATGCTTTCGTTATAACAATGAATTCCTTCTTCATTAAAAAATACGGGATTCGTGCTGAATTGAAATCCGGGTCTTATTGCAACTGATTTAAAAGGTTTTTCGGTTGAAACTCTACCTTTGTCTGCTGTAATTCTTCTTATATAACCGTTATGAGAAGTCCATACATTTTCATTGTTGAACATTATCGAGCCTGGTGTGTCGGTTAAGAATTTTTCTGCCGGCTTGTATTTTTGGCGGAATTCCCAGATTAGACGGTCTTCGTAGTTTGAGCTATAGTCCGAATAAAAATAAAAGCTCAGGTGAACTCCTGCAAGTAAACCTATTGCTCCGGCAAAACCCAGCCATTTTCCATCGCCCCAGGTTTTGCCGAAAAAAGTTTCAAAAAATGATTTTATAAAAAGACTGAGTAAAAATTGAATTCCGGCTATTCCGGCCAGAATAAAGGTCATAATACCTGATATCAGCAAATGATAGGGAATATCTTTTCGCATCCAGGCTGCCTTTATTATTTCGTCTATATTCTGGAAGTTGGCAGAAACCGGGGCAAAAAAATCGCCGAACCAGGCGGTAAAAATCCCGGAAACAAGAGCCAGCCCACTTAATACAGAGTAAACAATAGAACGTTGCAACATCTGAATAAAGAAAAGAATAACGCCTAAGGTTGCTAAAATAATAAATGAGGTGAAACTGGTATAGGGAAAAGTAGTGAACCTGCCGCAGCTTTGTCCAAGATAATAGAGCTGCAATACGGCTATAAAGCCCAATGGAGCCATATAAACAAGATTCTTTAAGGATTCTACTATTTGATTCCTTTTTTGGGGTTTCGGAGTTGGTTTCTCGGGTTTAATTAGCTTATTTACCGGATTTGTTGTCGCTATCGGAACCTCATCCATTTTCCTGTCCTCCAGTGTTGCAGCAATTTCTCGATATTATCGACCCTTTTATAGAAATTTATAACCTAAAATAAAAAAGACATTCTTGACAGAGAGAGATTGTATGAATAGAATGGAATTGCTTTGTCAGCAAAATTCCTCATTATGTAGAGGTTTCTTAAGGAGGCTTCCTTTGCCATCAATGGTTTCTCACCTTTTTTTCAAACTTGCTAACAAAAAGGATTCCGAGCTTGAAGCTTGTGAATATCTTGATATTTTTGCAAAGAAATGCGGGTTCATGACTGAGTCGATTGATGAGATGAGACTAGCTTTTATCGAAGGTCTTATCAATGCCAAGGAACATGCTGCCAAAGATATTCCCGACGGGGAGTCCAAAGATATTCATGTTGCCTTAACCTATGAAGAAGAGCTGCTTAAAATTCAGATTAGAGATTATGGCAAAGGCTTTGATCCAAACAATGTTGAAAAACCTGACATTAAGAAAAAATTAAAATCCTCACGTAAACGAGGTTGGGGTATTATGCTCATGGAACGTCTTATGGATGGAGCTGAAATTTGCTCGTTTCCTCCGACAGGTACTCTTATTCAGCTGGTTAAAAAAAGAGTTACTTCCCAAAATCAGACTGAAACCGATACAATTCGGGAGCATAAAAGAATTGAGCGTCTTAAATATATTTTAAGCAGCTTTATAGATTTAAGTTCTTTTCTATGCCAGAGCAAGAATCTGCAGTCCGGCCTCAGATCTATGCTCAGAATTTTATTAGGAACTCTTGGGGTTTCCAGAGGGGCAATTTATACTTATAATAACAGCAAAGAAAGTCTTGAATGTCTGGTAGATATTAAGCTCAGAGCTAACAGCAGGTTGCCCCAGGCCCGGATTTCACCTGATGTTTTTGAAAAAATTGGCGCTAGTGCCAATGGAGAAGTCACTGATATTGTAAAAAGTGAAATCACTGCCTTTAAAGATACTTTTCAAGAAAAAGAAATTGAATCGGTATACTCACTTAAAACCGATGACGAAAATCAGGGTATTTTGATTCTTGGCAGCAAATTTAGAAAAGAAGATGAAGATATACTTGATAAAGAACTTTTGCAGACTCTTTCCCGTAATATTTCTTCAGCTATTAATACATATAGGTTAATGCAGGAACTTCGTGACGCGAACTCTCTTCTTGATAATCGTGTTCAAGAACTCGATGCTGTAAGAGAGGCAAGTCAGACTATCTCCTCAGAACTTGAAATAGAAAACCTGCCATTTACGGTCGAAGGTATTTTCAGAAGCATTATGGAAATACAAAAATTTTCCATGGCTGTTTTTGATCCGACCGAAAATCGCTATAATATCTGCCAGAACAACAGAGGCCTGCCGTCTACTCTCGACCTCTGGTCTTCACCTGTTTCACAACATGTTATTCAGAAAATGGAAGCTTTGTACGTAAAAGACGTTAAATGCGAAGAAAGATTTAACTTCAGCAGATCTAAAAATTACTCGTCTTCATCGTTCATTGTTACACCTGTTATTGTTCAGGATGAAGTTCTTGGACTGGTTAATCTAACTGATAAAAACGAAAACGAAGTTCTTACAGAGAGAGACTTTGAACTTGCTCAGCTCATTTGCAGTCAGCTCGGGATAGCTTTAAAAAATGCCAATCTTTATAAGCGTGGTATCACAGATGGGCTTACCAGACTTTATACCAACCATTATTTTAAAATGCGCTTATCCCAGGAAGTATCAAGACTCAGAAGGGTAAAATCTCCGCTTTCTATTATCATGCTGGGTGTAGATAATGTAGAAAAATTGATTGATAACTATGGTTCAACTTTTAAAGATAATACTCTGGTTAAAATAGGCTCGACTATAAAAAAAATAATCCGATTCAATGATTTACCCTGTCGTTATGAAGGTGATAAATTTACCATAATTTTACCTGATACTGCTGCACTTGGCGCTAAAAGCGCGGCTGAAAAAATCCTTGAAAATGTGCAGAAATTATCGTTCAAAAATGTTGATGAAGAAGTAAAAGTGTCAGTAAGTATGGCTATTAATCAGTTTAAGGTAAATATGAATCTTAACCAGTTCATTGAAGAAGCTGAAGCACTTCTATGCAAGGCTAAGGAGCAGGGGGGGAATCAGATTTTGATTTCTTCTACCGGCGAAGAATAAGAAAAATAAAATAGTTTTATAAGCAATAAAAAAAGCCCCAAAAAAGTTGGGGCTATTTTATTTGTAATCTAGTTGTAACTTTATTGAATTGCTTCGTCTTCCGGCGGAAAAAGTATTTGATTAATTGCCGCTATCGGCTGAGGAAGACCATAGCCGTTTTTTACATCTGGTCCGGGTTTGCCTATATCTTCGCAGGAGCTTAAAAGAGCATTGACAATTAACTCAGAGTCGGTTCCTT
>JBNJGH010000001.1:60732-81734 GCA_051747585.1 Candidatus Rifleibacteriota bacterium | reverse complement strand
GGAAGGGCCGGAAACAATAAATAAAAATCCCTTTTCAGGTTTAATCATAATATCAATTAGTTTAGAAGATTTATTTTTTCTTGATTAACAGAGATTTACCGGTCATTGCTTCCGGTTGCTCAACGCCCATCAAATCAAGAACTGTCGGAGCAATATCACCCAGACAACCATCGGTTTTTAATTCATAAGCATCTCTGGATACCAGACAAAAAGGCACCAAATTAACTGTATGCTCGGTAAAAGGTTCTCCGGTTTCAAAATCAAGCATCTGTTCAGCATTGCCGTGATCTGCGGTTACGACACAATCAAACCCGGCACTATAAGCAAAAGACACAGCCTTAGACAATACTGAATCTACAGCACTGACTGCTTTAACAGTAGCATCCATAATGCCGGTATGCCCAACCATATCGCAATTGGCAAAATTTACCATTATAAATTCATAACGATTCTTTTGAATCGTGTTAATAAGCGTGTCGCAAACCTCAAACGCTGACATTTCAGGTTTCAAATCATAGGTTTTAACTTTTGGAGAATTGATCATTTTGCGATCTTCGTTCTCAAAGGGAGTTTCGCTACCACCATTGCTGAAATAAGTTACATGAGCATATTTTTCGGTTTCAGCGAGGCGCAGCTGATGAATGCCATTATCGGCCAGAACTTCGCCTAACACCTTGTCAATTTTCTGCTTGGGAAAAGCAATCGGAAAATCAAAGTCTGCAGAATATTTGGTAAAACTTACATAATCAATATTCATATCTTTGCGTTTAAAGATATCGAAATTGGGATCAGTAAAAACCTGGGTAATTTGCCGCATTCTATCTGCCCTGAAGTTAAAGGCAAGAATTGCATCCCCTTCATCTATGGTTGCAACGGGTTGTCCATCCTCTTCAATGACTACAGGAACGACAAATTCGTCGGTTACATTAACCTTATAAGAGGCTTCCATAGCGACAACCGGATCAATCGCCCTGTTGCCAACCCCATGAACCAGTGCATGATAAGCTTTTTCTATACGGTCCCAACGATTATCGCGATCCATCGCATAATAACGCCCGGAAATAGTCGCCAGCTTTCCAACACCTGTTTTTTTTGTCTGCTCGATCAAATCTCTGATGAAATGAACCCCACTGGTCGGTGAAGTATCTCTACCATCGGTAAAAGCGTGGATAAAAACCTTACCCAAACCTTTTCGTTTGGCAAGCTCAAGTATAGCCGCTATATGATCGATATGACTGTGAACACCGCCATTAGAAACAAGGCCATAAAGATGCAGAGCTTTTCCTCTGGACTTGACCTTTTCGATCAAATCAACAAGGGTCTTATTTTCATAAAAAGAGCCATCTTCAATAGACCTGTTAATGCGGGTTATATCCTGGTATACAACTCGGCCGGCCCCTATATTTAAATGTCCCACTTCCGAATTACCCATCTGGCCTTCAGGAAGGCCGACACTGAGGCCGGAAGCAGAGAGGCGTGTATTGGGTCTTTCCTGAAAAAGTTTTTCAATAAACTCAGGCTTTGCAGCTTTAATTGCATTACCTTCAACTTTTTCGGAACTACCGAAACCGTCAAGAATAATCAAGAGCACTTTTGTTTTTGGTTCCATAATAAAAAAACCTTACTAATTTTAACTAAATTAGATTCTGCAGGTTTGGCGGATTATAACCGCGAACAACCGATTATGTCAAATATCCCTGCAGAAAGCCTTTAAGCAAGGTTTTCATTGACTTACAAACTCCGGTTTGTAATAATCATCGATAAATTATGATAATAGCTGGCTTAGGAAATCCTGGAGAAAAATATCAAAGCACCAGACACAACGCAGGTTTCTGGGCAGTTGACTCTGTGGCACAAAAGTTTCGCGGAAGTTTCGATCACAAAGCCCATCAGTCTTTAATCTGTAATTTTCAATTCCATGGAGACAAACATCTTCTGATAAAACCTCAGACCTATATGAATCTTTCCGGCGAAGCTCTTGCAGGTATTCTACTCGAAACAGATACAAATCCCGACAACCTGCTGGTAATTACCGACGACATTAATCTGCCAACCGGCCGAATCAGGTTAAGAGCTTCCGGCAGCGATGGTGGGCATAATGGCCTCAAATCTATTATAAATCACTTGGGCAAAGGATTCTGGAGATTGCGAATCGGTGTGGGACAACCCAGAGATGAAGACGAATCAGGGCATAGCATATTGGTTGACCATGTTCTTGGTTCTATAACTGAAGAAGAAGAAAAAATTTTCGAAGATATTGTTCAGGAGATTCCTGACATCTGCGCTCTGTGGCTTATGGGAATGGGCAACAAAGCCATGACCAGATATAATGGCTTTAATTTCAAAAAATCTCCCGAAGACTTAAAAGGTTCAGATAAATAAGAATCCAAATTTGAAACTTTGAATTTTTATTTTTAATATTTTCTTTTGTGAACAGTTTATTCTTTTTTCCAGATCCCGGGCTACAAAAGGAAACCGTTTCATTACAAAAGAAAATAAAAGCAATATTAAGCAATTAAACTTAAAAACCGGGTTAAAAATTTATCTGTCGTCTTGCAATATACTTTTGTCTACTTTATAATGGCGTAGAATTGTAACTCTCAGAGGTTATTAATGGAAGACATTACGAATCTAACCAAAACACAACTAGATGCACTAAGAGAAATTGGAAACATCGGCTCAGGCAATGCTGCCAGCGCTTTAGCTCAATTTCTCAACCGCAAAATTGATATGGCGGTTCCCTCTGCCAAAATTTTGAGCTTCAATGAAATTGCCAATCTGGTAGGCGGGCCAGCTCAAAAAGTTATGGGTATCTATCTAAAGGTGATGGGTGAAATAAGCGGCAAGTTTCTGCTGTTAATACCTGAAGAAACTTCCCTGAAGCTTGTAAGAACTCTTATACCCGGCAGCGAACTGGATTCCCCCCTTAATATGGGAGAAATGGAAAGTTCCTGCATGCGTGAAGTTGGTAATATTCTGGCCGGATCTTTTTTGAACGCACTGTCGGTTATTACCCAGACCCAGATGCTCAATTCACTTCCATCTATGACCTTCGATCTTTCAGGGTCGTTAATTAACGCAGTAGTTGCAGATATGGTTGCCGTCAGCGATAAAGTGCTGATGATAGAAACCTCATTTATTGAAGAAGAAGAAGATCTGAAAATTCATATTTTCCTTCTTCCAGAACCGGATTCACTACAAAAATTACTTAAAGCTATCGGAGTCGCCTGACAAATGACAGAATTTATCCCGGTCGGAATGGGAGAATTAAAAACAGCCCGACACCCATCCAGCCTGGTTGTTTACGGCATAGGTTCTTGTGTAATTCTTGCACTTTATGACCAGAAAAATAAAATAGGTGGTTTTTCTCATATTATGCTTCCAGATTCCAGCGGAATAGAACAGGAAAAAATAAAACCGGGAAAATTTGCCGATACCGCTGTGCCTTTGCTTTTTGACAAGATGGCAGAAGCAGGTGCTTATAAAAGCAAACTGACCGCTAAAATTGTCGGTGGTGCAGAAATGTTTCCGCCCACCGAAGATTTCAGCAGTAAAATCGGGCTCGAAAATGTAAGTGCAATAAAAAATGCATTAGAGAAACTTCAAATTCCAATTATAGCTGAAGACACTGGTGGCAACCGGGGAAGATCTTTAGAATTCAATCTGAGCACGGGAAAACTCAGGATTTCTATACTTGGCGAAGAGCCCAGGGAAATTTAGCTTATGACCAGACTTTCACTACTAATGGGACTTTTTCTTGCCGTTACCATAACCGGTGTAGTCTCTTTATTGGCCATTATGGCTAACGTAGGTCCGGTTACTATTATTTACCGGGGCCTGGTAGTATTTTTTATTTTTGGAATGCTTGGCACTATACTTGGAAGTTTTCTTGAGGTCGTATTAATGCCGGGCACGACCGAAAAGGAAACAGAAAAACTTAAGGATGAATTGATTCTTGAAGACGAAAAGCTCAAAGCAGAGCTTGGAGACCTTCTTGATGAAGAAGATGAAATAAGATATGAAACCATTGGCAACCCTACCGATGAGTCTAAGCCAATCTCTGGAAACAAATCCGCTAATGAAAACGGAATTGTTCACAGTGATTCAGCAGCAGTCTCATAGGCGGCCAGACACGGAGGGATGAAGTGAATAAAGAACTTCTGGTAGGCAACGAAGAGCAGGAAATCACTGATCCTAAACTGAAGACTCGTCTTCAGGACGAGGAAGACCAGAAACTCTGGGAACAATACAAAACAAATCATGATCAGCGTATTAAAGACGCTTTAATCATGAAATATGCGTCTTTTGTTAAATATGTAGCAGGCCGCATAGCTGTAAACCTCCCAAGCAATGTTGAATTTGACGACCTCGTAAGTTATGGCATTCTTGGCCTTATTGATGCCATAGACAAATACGATCCCGCAAGGCAGGTCAAATTTAAAACCTATGCAAAAACCAGAATCAGGGGCGCTATTTTCGACGAACTCCGCGTACTTGACTGGACTCCCAGATCTATACGTCAGAAAGCTCGCAAGCTGGAAAAAGCTTACGCAAAGCTTGAAGGGAAACTGGGAAGAGACGCCAAAGACGAGGAAATCGCAGAATATCTGAATATAGATATTTCTGAACTTCACAAGCTTTTTGATGAAACCAAAAAGTCTCTTTTGTTATCTCTCGATGAAATTTTTTACGACGACGAAGAAGGTTCATCCAGATTTGACTTTATCGAAGATCAGAAAAGCGACAACCCTCAACTGAAAATTGAAGAATCTGAAGCCAAAAAAATTCTGGCCGATGCCATCTCAAAACTTTCAGACCGCGAACGCATGGTAATTACTCTGTATTACTACGAAGAACTTACCTCAAAAGAAATCGGAAAAATTCTTGGCGTTTCAGACTCAAGGGTCTCGCAATTGCACACCAAGGCAATTTTACGTTTGCGTGGCCGATTGAGCCGAATCAAAGACGCCCTTGTTCCTGAATAAAAACAAGGACAAATAAAAAAGACCGCAGCTTTAAAAGCTGCGGTCTTTTTTATTTTCTAATTCTATAAAATCAAACTTTTTTGCTTTCGGCTTCAGCATCTTCGGACTCCTGATCTTCATCAGAATCTTCGATGCCATCAACTGGTTTTTGTTCAACCTCGGACTCTATTTTAAACTCATTTATAAGAGCGGTAAGTTCCTCGGCATTATTGGCCAGCTGTTTAAATTTGTCATCTTTTTCCAGAGTTTTAAGCTTTTCAGACAAATCGACGCTGATAGTCTTGGTTTTGGCCAAAGTTGTTCTGAACTTTTTAAGCAAATCGTTCAAGGCTGCAGCAAGCTCTTTAAGGTTATCATTGCGACGCAGACTTACCTCGAAGGTTAAATCTCCCTCAGTTATTCTCTTAATACTTTTTTCCAGCTTATATGCCGGTCCTGCTGTCTGGTGAGAATACATGACCGAAACAATAAAGATAATAATTACGTTAACAAAAATCAGCAACAGCAATCTAGGCCAGAATTCGGTAAAAAAGTGCTGCATTATATTTGTAACACCTTTAGCTTCGACTAATGTTGTCTTGGTAGAAACAAAAAATGAACCCAGAACATAAATGTTGCAAGCCGTAATTACCGCAACCAGAAAAGCTAAAAGCAGAATTGTTCCTGCGAACTTGCTCTGCATACCCTTGGAAATAAAATAGTTTTTTCGCTGACTCAAAACGAGGCCTCCTGTAAGGCATAAATCAATTTTCTATTGTATCTTATCTTAATGCTATAAAATTTGTCAACGACATCCCGGCTGTAACATCAGATTTCCAATTCAAATCATTGACAAAATATTCAATCTTTGCATTAAAAAGACCTGAAAACCTGCCGATGTCTGCTGCGCTATGAAAAAAAAAATTACACAGGCCATATTTTTATTGATACTGCCTTTATTTTTAACCGGATGCATGGGCAACAAGACTCAAGAAAACGATCTGTCGGTTACCCCAACTGTTACCGGAGCTTTTCAAACCGGAACAGCATCATGGTATGGCGCCGAATACCAAGGACGACCAACGGCTTCAGGGGAATTGTTCGACCGCAATGCCATGACCGCAGCTCACAAGGAGTTACCTTTTCAGACCTGGGTTGAGGTTACAAATCTGGAAAACGGTAGAAAAGTAACAGTTAGAATAAACGATAGAGGCCCCTTCGTAGAAGGACGAATAATCGACCTTTCTGAGAAAGCCGCCGAAGAGCTTGGAATGAAAATAGCCGGGCTTGCTCAGGTCAGCCTTAAAATAGTTAACGAGCCATAGTTAAAAACTACAGGCTGTCTTTTTCTGCTTCAGTCTCTTCGGGAACGAATCTGTGGTTTTCATAAATTGCCCAACCGGTCATTCGGCCCGATTTACCTTTAAACGGAGCCTCGACCTTACCGCCTTTAGGCCCATAAGTATACTGGCCATAAAATTGAACAAGGCGCCCTATTTCAAACTTCATTGTTTCTGAACCGGTTACGTTAAAAACAAAATCATATTCAACGTTGCCGGCCCGGCTTTTCAAACGGCAGCTAACCGAATCTGTAGCAACTACAGGATATACCTGAACCACATTGCCGCCATCGCGCACCTCAACCTTGGGAAGCTGCTGCTCATAAGCTGCAGCAACATCAACATCCTGGCTGAAATAGTTTGCAACCAGAAAGATTGTAAAAACAACTATAGGTATTGCAATTAAAATCGCTTTATCCTGCCATGTTAATTCCGGTGGTTTCTTACTCACTGATTCTGTCTCCATTGGGGTAAGTAATCAACTACAAATCCATGCAGTTTTGAATGGTAACAATATCACAAATGAAGTTGTTTAGTCCAATATCAATTTGCTTTTTCACAAATTTAATTATTCCGCTAAGGAATTGTCTGTATTTTGTCGATTCATTTACTACGAAGCAAAGGAAAGATCATGGATGATTTTTCAAATTAGAAAAGAAAATTCCGGTTAACGGAAAATGCAAGGAGCGCAATGTGTGGAATAATCTAAGAGCAAGGCACTATTCAGTATTAATTTTACTAGCTATCGTTGCCCTCGAAACTTCTGCAATAACTATTGACAGACTTATCAACAAAGAAGGCGACACAGCTTTTGCAATCGAAAGTACTTTTCAAAACAATCCTTTTTTAAAAGGCTTCAAAGTTGCAAATGCAGACAGCTCTAAAAATCCTGATAAAAATGAAGCAGAAAAATTGCCCAGGGATTCCACACCCGCCAGGAATTCTGCTACAAAAACAGAAACTATTATTTCTAAGGCTTCGGCTCCTGAAACTAAACCGGAAAAAATAATCAAATCGGTAAAAGCCAAATTTGTCGCCGCCTCTAATAAGACTTCAGCAAGCAAAGATAAGGCTTACATAGAATATCAGGTTCAACCCGGCGATTCTCTTTCCCGAATTGCAAAACTTTTTAATTCAAGAACCGACGCTCTTAAAAACGCAAACAGTCTTAAAAACGAGCACGTTGTCAGAGCCGGCCAGACAATTAAAGTTCCATTGCCTTCGAGCAATATGACCTATACAGTAAAAAGAGGCGACTCTCTTTCTAAAATCGCCAGCCGCTTTCACATCCCGTTAAAAAGCCTTATAGCACACAATTCTTTAAAATCTTACAAATTAAAAGCTGACCAGAAACTCAAAATTCCGGTTAAAACCAATATTGAAAAGAACCTTGAAATTGTTTCCGGCAGCAAAACACAAAAAACAGAAAATAATTTAAAACTGGTTAAAAAAGATAATCTCAACCTTATCCCCAACAAACCAAAATTAAAAAAAATCAATCTTAATCGTCTGCAAATGGCTAAAGCGCCGGCAACCAAACCCAAAATCAAGTTCTCCAAAAAAGATCTGATGGAAGAACCGCCAGTTGTAAATACTGCCAAAGCCAAGAAGGAAAAGGCTGAAACCAGCAAAAAAGCGTCTTTAAAAACTGATACTAAAGCTGTTAAAGCAAAGGGCAAAAAAGAAGAAAAGAAAAAGCTACCCAAAAGCCTGGTCTATAAAGTAGTTAAAGGCGACAATCTGCTTAAAATTTCTCATAAATATGATACCACCGTAGCTCAAATTAAAAGCGAAAACAATCTTAAATCAAATCTTCTTCATATTGGGGACAAACTTAAACTCAGCCCGGGTAAAAAACTCTACCGAGTTGTAAAAAAATCAAAAGCAAAAAATAAAAAAATAAAAATTGTCAGTCACAAGGTAAGAAAAGGCGAATGCCTTTCAATTATCGCCCGAAGATACCACTCAACTATTGGCGCAATTGCTGACGAAAACGATTTGCAAAGCACAGTGGTTAAAGCTGGACAGAAACTTAAAGTTCCTGCCAACAAAAGAAAATATCGCATCGCTCAAAAAAACAGCTATTCAGGTAAATTCATGAAAATGCCGGTAAGAGGAAGGCTTTCAAGCAAATATGGCTACAGAAAGCACCCGGTATATCACAAGCGAATGTTCCATGCCGGCGTTGACATTGCAGCACCAAGAGGAACACCGATAGCTGCTTCAATCGGCGGAAAAGTAATCTACGCCGGACGAAGATCCGGATATGGAAAAATGATTATTTTACGGCACAAACATGGCTATTCTACCAGATATGCTCACTGCTCATCTCTGCTGGTAAGAAAAGGACAGCACGTGAGAGCCGGACAGCTGATAGCCAGGGTTGGTGCTACCGGAGTTGCTACAGGTAATCATACTCACTTTGAAGTAAGAAAAAATGGAAAAACCGTAAACCCACTGTCATACGTAAAATAACAGGTTAATCAAATTGTTAAGCTTACAAAACAAATGAAGTTGCCCGCCAGAAAACAGCTTATTCTTCTGGCGGCGCTTCTGGTTTTTTTCGGAAGCGGCTTTACCGCCAGAAAAAATGATTCTATAACCGAACGTAAGATCCCTCAGGAAAAACGTTCGGTTCCTTTGCATACCAGTTCTAATCTCAGGGGCTTCAACCCTCTTGCGATTCCCGAGCTTAAAAAACCTGTTACTTACACACCAGCGGTTATCAAACCCGATTCTCAAGTTTCTACTGCTGCTGATCCTCGTTTTGACAGCTCTGTTAACAATCCCCACAGGATAGTTTTTATTCCGGCTTCAGAACAAAGACCGCCCGAACCTGCCCAAAGCCTGCCCATCATAGATTCAAGACCAGATAATCATTATGATATGAATGAGTGGGAAGAAGAAAGATTGTTCAGCTCAAATCTTTACACCGACACAAGTATTTATACGGTATCGACAAATGGCGACAGCGAATACTCATACCGCGATGAAGGGCAATTCTATGAAGAAAATGTGCGTTATGAACTTTTTTCTTCAAACAGCAGCGGCGATTCGATAGCTCTTAATTTAGACACAACCTATACAAATGACCCCAGACCCTACAGAGATGGTTTCAATCTAAACCAGTTTACTCTTGACTCAAGGACACCCAAATCCAGACTGGTACTCGGGCATGCATTTCCACGTATGTCTGATTACTCAATGACTCAAAATCTTCTGGGAGTTTATGGCAAACAGGAGTTTGATTATACTACCCTAAGCGGCTTTGCCGGATATTACGCAACTGAAAAAGATGATTTAAAAAATCCACGCTACGTTGGTGGTGTGCGCCTGGAACATTCCCGTGATGAATCTTTCACAATTGGCCTGAACATGGTCGGCACCGAAGACGAGCGCGACAATGCCGGCTCAGACAACCGTCTGCCGGCAATTGCAAATCGTCTTTATTCAATGGACCTCAGGGTAAAACCAACAGATAATATTTATCTCGATGCAGAGGTAGCACAGAGCGATACTGATTTTGACAAGCGCGATAATCAGGGCGAACAAAAAGGCGATGCCTATAAAATTCAGGCTACCTACAACCACGAAAATGCCCGAGTTGAAGCCGGTATAGAGAGTGCCGAGACCGCTTTTCTTTCTCCGCTGGGGCAGAGTCCCAGAGATGAACGCAGTTATTATGCCCGCTTCTATTACGAGTTGAATCAATACATATCTGCCCGTTTCAGTCAGAGACTCTCCCGCGACAACATTGAAAACTATCAACGCTCAACCATAGTAAGAGACCAGCCTGAACTGCAGGTTACTCTCAAACCCAGTGATTATTATTCCAATCTCAGAATTGATTTTTTCTACCAGCCACTACATGAATATTCAGACAATTCAGGATTTATGGATCGCTACATAGATCTTATGTGGATGGAAATCAATCACCAGGCCGGCGAGATGCTTTATTATGCAGGTTTGAGCCAGACAATCGACAAAGACGATGTAAATGTTTTGAATGATAGAGACATTCAGCGCTTCGATTTCAAACTAACCTGGGAATATGACCGCTTCCGTCAGGTATACAGCTCTTTCAGTCTCGAAAAACTCAGCTATAAAAGAGCCGGTGGAATGGACCAGACAGAATTTTACGGCTTTGGCGGGCGATCAAAATTCCATGAAAATATTTTTATCGATCTTGATTATTTGCGTGAGTCCGTCGAGCCAAACACTTTTGGCGCAGATTCAATTCATGACCGCGTGAACTTTTCGCTAACCCGCGAGTATAATCCGACTACCAGATTAATACTCAATCTTGAAGGAAGCCGCAGTAGCTACAACAATGACGAGAGAACCTTCGACGATTACACTGCCAGATTAAGATATTTGAGGGCTTTTTAATGAATTATAGAAAAAAATATAAATTTTCCGGCCTGATAATTATGACAATTTTACTGGCACTAAGCCAGGCTCATTCATTAACGGCTAAAGAAGAACCCAGATTTCTGGCCGGAATTTCAAATCACGGCTATGTGCAAGATCATTTAACCCTTCTGGCAAGTGATGGGCCGGTATATTACCGCAATTTCAACGAAAAAGACTGGAACCCCGTACAAGAACATCAGTCATTTATGCATGGTGACTCTTTAAGAACAGGTAATAACGGCTATGCAGTTCTTGCCTGGTCTGCTGACAATCTTATTCTGCTAAAACCCGGTTCGTCAGTTCGTTTCACCATTCATCCCGACAAGCTACCGCAAATGTGTATCCAGATTTTTAAAGCCCGGCTCATGGTTTCTGCTTATGACTCTGGTCTGATTGAAATTGAAGGGCGTCATTCAAACCTGGTTGTTAATCATGGCGAAACATCTATTCATTCCAATGAAAAGCACGAAATAATCAGAGCACTTAAAGGCCAGGCCAGCTGCAGGTTGAGTGGAGCTTCAACTCCTGAAATTATACCCGAAAGTTACAGCCTGAAAATTGATTCAGAAGGGAAAAAATATCCTCAGCAAATGTTCAATACCCAAAGCGAATACGAATCTTTCAGAAGGTTTTCAAGCTGGCTAAACAAATTCAATAGATTACATAAAACAACTTCCCTCGAAATTCCCTTTAAAATAAATTCGGTAAAATTAAACAACAAATTCCTTGCCAATATTCCCACAAATAAAGATGGGTTTTATGTTCTTGATTCAGGCGAAGATCAGATATTAAAAAAGGTGCATCTAAAATTTAAAATCTCACCCTACCCGTCGGTAAAACATCGTTTTGAACTCTACCTGAGTAAAAATCTTGTTTATCCAGTGCGCGAAGGTTCAGACGGGTTTCATGAAGTTGTATTCCCCGTTCCTTCTATACCTGAGTTTCTTCTGGCGATACAGATGGTTGATTCACAGCAAAGAAGAGTGCGCATCTTCAAGGCAGGCTTTTCTGTTCATAACCGCCGCAGCAAAAAGCAGATTGCACGCCAGTTCTGCAAAGACCTTACCAGAGCAATGAGCCGGCGAGATCATATATGGCTACGCAATCATGTTTCCAGAGATTATCGCGACTGGCAGGGCAACAGCTACTACGACTTCGTTAAAATGTCTGAAGACATTTTAAGAAATTACACCGATATAAGATTTGCCCTGCACCCGTTTCGCTACGAGTTTCGCGACAACCGCATCCTTGTCCACCTGAACTATCGCCTTTCAGCTCTTACAAGAGACTGGAGCATACGCTACGAAGACCGGGGCAGTGAAATTTTTACCCTGATCTATGAAAACGACAGCTGGCGACTTCTATCAAAGGTTAGTGGCATGATGTTTTCGAGATTAAAAGTTGCGGTTGACCTGCGCATGGGAGTTTTGAAGGGCAGAGTCACAGATGAACGAACTAACAGGCCACTTAGAAGAGTAAGAGTAACGATTCCCGGAACCAAATACAATACCGAAACCGACTCAATGGGAGAATATATTTTCTACAACATTCCACCGGGCGAATATGACTTGAAATTCTTTAAAAACGGTTACGGAGAACTGACAGCAACCAAAGTTGATGTCGGTCCGGCAGGAGAACAATTTTGATGATTTTACAACTTTTTTTCATGCCTCAAAAAGGATTAAAAAGACTGGTTTTAACCTGTGTTCTCACTTTAACAATTCTACTTTCCGGTTGTCTTACCAGTTCACGAACAGACATCGAGAACGGAACTCTGGCCGGGAAACTTCCGCATTTAACAGACAGCAACCTTATTGTCATGAATGATAAAGAAAAAATACCAGTAAAAACAGACGCAGAAGGCAATTTTGTCGCCAGCTTGCGCCCCGGTCGCTATCAGTTGATGTTTCAAAGCAGCGATGGCAATCTCGAGCTTATTCAATCCGATATTCAAATCGAAAACAATCTTACTTTCAGGGTTACAGACGTAAAATTGATTCCGGCACCCAATGTCGTCTCAGTTTCGGTACCATTGTTATATGACACCTCTGCAGTTATAGAATGGGAAACAGACATAGAATCAGACGGACATGTCGAATATGGTACAAGCGAACTTTATGGCTATTCCAGTTATGCTGAAACCGAGCTGAAAAAGAAGCACCGGATTCAGCTATATGAGCTGTTGCCAGACACAACTTATCATTTCAGAATAGCCGCTTCGCGCTACAATCTTGACTCTACCAGAAGTTTTTCAAGAGACTTCGCCTTTACAACAGAACCATAAAAGTTTTAAATAATTAAGGCAACTAATAACGGAGGCACAACAATGAACGCTTTTTTTGTCGGAATTGGCGGCATGGGAATGAGCGGCCTTGCCAGAATACTACATGAATCAGGCCATAAAGTGGCAGGTTCAGACAGAAATCTCGATGGAGAATATTGCCGACAATTAAAAAAACTCGGCATTAAAATTTACTCTCAGAACGGCCAGGGGCCGGAAGAATTCATGAAAGATCATAACCTCACAGAATCAGATTTTAACATTGTTAAATCTACAGCTGTTGAAGATCATGTCCCCGATATAGTTACCGCCAGAAAACTCGAACTCAAACAAATCATGCGCTCAGATCTTCTGGCAAAAATGTTCAATCAAAAAAAAGGTCTCGCTATTGGTGGCACTGCAGGTAAGACAACCACAACCGGGCTGATTGCCTGGATTCTAAAATTTGCCGGCATAGACCCCTCCTGTGCCGTAGGAGGTATTATCTCGGGGCTGAATACCAATGCCCTGCGCGGAAAAGGCGAACACTTTATTATCGAAGCAGATGAATCAGACGGTTCAATAGTCAAATACCGTCCCTGGGCTTCAGTAGTTACAAATATTTCCCGTGATCATAAATCACCCGAAGAATTGCTCGAGCTATTCAGAACCTTTCTTGACAACACTGCTGAAAATGGCCTCAAACTAGTCTGCGGCCAGGATCAACTGGCAAAAGAACTTACACTTTTATCTAAAAACCCGATACAAACCTATGGGTTCAGCAGCGACTGCGACTATATTGCCACCGGAGTTTCTATAGATAACGATCAGGCCTCTTTTATTTTTGAAAATACAAAATTTGAATTAAAAATGCCCGGCGAACACAACGTGCTCAATGCTTTGGCTGCAATAGTATTATGCCGGCAGACCGGTCTTGAGTTAGACCAAATAGCAGAAGCCATAAAGGCTTTTCCCGGAATGAAGCGCAGATTCGAAAAAGTTGGTATGGTTGACGGTGTGACGGTAATCGATGATTTTGCTCATAACCCGGTAGAAATTGAAGCTGCGATAAAAACTGCCCGTAAATCTTCGAGGCGAAGGTTTATTGTGTATCAACCCCATGGCTTTGGTCCTGCCCGCTTTACCCGCGACGATCTGGTAAAAGTCTTCAGCAATCTACAAGCCGATGAATTTTTATTCCTCGATAAAATCTTTTATGCCGGCGGTACCGTAAACAAAGACATCTCTTCCAATGAAATAATTAAAGAAGTTCAGCAAAAGTTTTCTCAGGCTTACAATATTGAAGACCGGAATGAACTTGTAAATCACATAAGTTCGAAAGCAATATCTGGCGATATGGTTCTTGTGATGGGCGCGAGGGACATCAACAAAATCTGCCCCGAAATCATTTGCCAACTCAAAAACCGTAAAAATCAAACAGCCGCCTGAGTATTTTTTTATGGTATTCTAAAAAAGAAATAATAATACAGGTTAGTTAAAATGAACTCAGAAATTATACTATCTTTACCTCCATGCAAGCTAAGACTTGGCATTATCGAAGCTTTAAACATTAAAGTAAAACCATCGTCCGAGGCCTATCGAGATAAAATTGATTCTCTGGTAGAAAAACTGCTGAAAGACGATTTCATATACCCCGATCATTTAAAAAAAGGCATCAGAGACCTGCTTAAAAGCTTTGGTTTTCATCCTTCCGGACGAAACAGACCGGCTTCAGAATATCTTTTTAAAGACCTGAATAACCGCAAAGAATTTAATTATATCAACAACGTTGTTGATATAAATAACCACATCTCACTAAAATATCATCTGCCCATCAGCATTCTGGATCTTGACAAAGCTGGCAGCAGTCTTTGTGTCAGACTCGGGCTGGATGATGAAAAATATGTTTTCAACCCTGAGGGCCAGCTACTTTCACTTAAGAAGCTTTTGCTGATCGCCAGGCATGGTGACGACAGGTCTGCAATCGGCAGCCCGGTAAAAGATTCTCAGACAACAAAAATCTTTGAACCTTCAAAAAATATTATTGGCTTTATTTATACCTCAGCCAATATAACTCCCGAAGATCAATTACAATCGATTTTAAATGAATTCGCCGAATATTTAACTACAGAAGCAAATGCAGAAAAGGTTGAAACTTCGATAATTGATTCTAATCCTTAATTGTTATGGAGGAATAATGAAAAAGCTTTTCTTTCTGTTCTGCATTTTTTCTATTTTTTTTACAGGCTGCATCGGCAAGGCGATTGAAGCTAAATGCGCAAAAGATTTAAAATCTGACGACGTTAAAGTTCGCATAAAAGCAGCAAAAAAACTTGGTGATGTTGCCACAGCCGAAGCGGTACGCATTCTTCTTCTTCACAAAGACGACCCTAACTATCGGGTAAAAGAAGCGGTCAGAGAATCATTGAAAAAGATCGATAAGCGTACCTTTTTGAATTAAAAAGCTATTGAAAAACCTGGTGCAGGCTCATCTTCGGTCATTGATGATTCTATTTCCTCAAGCTCATCAACTCTGGCAATAAAGTTGCCTCTTTTAACTTCATCGAGGAAGCTTCTCACTGTTTCTTCGGGGCCTCTGGCCTCTATGGATACCGAACCGTCTCTATTATTCCTTACCCATCCTGAAATATGATGCTTATGAGCCAGTTTTGACACTAAGCTCCTGAAACCGACCCCCTGAACTCTTCCATGTGCTTTACAATTGTAAATAAGAAATTTTTTCATGCTCATATCCTGTTAAGAGTAATTGAAGCGATTTCGTACATTTTAACAAAATCTGGCTGATATAAAAACAATAAAAGCTCTCTGCGACCATATCTTGAGTGAATCAAGCGCAGCAGGCTGTAGGTATCAGATTTAAGCCTTTTGCCGCCGGATAACTGTAAAGCCTTCTGTTCAAGTTTTCCAACCAGCCCTGCATCAATCTGCCCTTTTACCATAGCAACAAAACGCCTTAAATTGAGCTTTTCACTCAAACATACCAGCAAAGAATCTGAATGACGCTGGTATTTATCGAGCAAATCCAGATCTTCGCCTTCGACAAAATGAGGTCTTTTACCACACAGCATTTGTTGATGAAGCGAAACTAATATCGTTAATTTCTCTTCGTCTGCAATCTGCCTTAAACGCTGCAACTTAGCTGAAGGATCCGCTCCCAGAAGCTCAGAGTTTACCGATTCAAGAATTATCAATTTATTGTCGCTTGGTGGCAACATTCTGGTAAGCTCTGCAATCTCATCTGTTTCCAATTCAGACCTCAAGGTTTCAGCACCGCTGAAAAAAAAGTTTTCGCCAATCTCGGCCCTGAACTTCTCTATTGCCGAAGCCATTGCTTTTCTTGCATCCTGGCCATTTTTATCTTTAAGCCCGACCACACCGAGAAGATCACTCATATTAACCTTTTTACCTGACAGAGAAGCTCTCAGAGCAAATTCTCTAAGACTGTGCTCATAAGAGACATAAAGTACCGAAGCCTCAGAAGACGCCTTAAGCGCCTGCTGTACAAGCAGCGAAGCCTTGCCTGCGCCGGAGGGTCCGACAATCAAATGAACTCCGGGATTTACCCAGCCGCCGCCCAGGCATTTATCCAGGCCGGTGCTTATAGTTTTTATTGTCGGTGTTTCAAGCTGATAACATTCATCTGCACCCGCCAGCTCTTCTTTCAAAGGAATAAAGCGACCGCTATGACCGCTGCTTCCAGCTGCGGAACCCCCTTTTCCCTGTTTACCAAGCCCCGGTAGCGGGAACTCCGGTAAACTGCTGATTTTTTCGCCAAGCCCCTCAACCGGTGGCAATTCTGAGTTAATAAATTTCAGCCAGTTCAGAATCTCCTGCAGACATTCCTGAATCGATCGTTTCTTAGCACAAAAATCAGAAAAAGCTGCAACACCATAGGCAAAGTGCGATGGCCCGACTCCAACCTTGGTTCTATGTAAGCGAGGGTGAGTACTACCCGGAATCAGGGACTGATAATCAGGCAAACAACTCTGCAACACTAAAGTTTTAATGCTGTTTTTGCTCGGTTTGTTGTTATTATCCGTAATTCCACCGACTCGGCACAGCAGTCTGTAATAAAGATCACTTAAGTTTTCACTGCCATTAAACCCTGTAATACCAGGATGTATTTCAATAGATATTTCTTCGGGAGTTGCAAAAATTGCCATAGCTTCCTGAGGCACTCCGAGCTTTTTTAATTCATCGATGCAGCTTACAGAGTCGTCGTATACCTGCTGAAAGCCAAAAACCTCACTGGAAGGCTTATAAGGAGCATCGTTAATGTAAATCAAACAGTCGTTTTGCCCCAGCAAACGTCGCAACTCATTTGTACCAGGCAACTGTGGCAATTTTCTTCCGCCGGTTTCTATTTCTATTTTTAGATCCTGGTAATCGCATCCTTCAAGTAAGATATCATTAGCACGTCGGACAGCAAAAACAAGATTTAATGGGCCTGCATGGGCAACTTTCTGCCCCTTTGCAAGGTTCTTGAATGCTTCAGGATCATCTGTTTCTAAAAAAAATGGAGTCCGATAAAGCCCTTCCGGATACTTTTTAAGCTCCTCGGGTAACTGGTTCAGTTCTACTATATGACAATTTTCTTCAAATGAAGAATTAAAAAGCTGCGCAAATAACGTCATTTATTCCTCCAACGAGCTGTTTTTATCTTTATAGCCGGCAACAACCCCGGCTCTCTTCAAAAAATTCTTATAAGTTACCATTCCATCAAGTAATTCGGCTCCTTTGCCCCTCGAGAAAACCATGAAGCCAGGTTGAATTCTTTCCGGCTTCCTACGTATAAAAGCTAATTCCATTTCCTGGTCAGCGTTTTTTTTGTCCGCCTCAAACCTGCTAACATCAAAATTTTCGCTAAATTTGTAATAACCGTCAGAATACTTATCGATCACGAGAAAAAGAGTATTATCATTACCAGACACAAAATAATTAATCTGATGCATTACTTTTTCCTGAATTCTCAAATGAGCGAACATCTGCGCAAAATCTTGCTTATTTCGGGACTTAGTTGCACAACCGGCATCTACGAGAAGAACAAAACCATTCTTTTCTACTGCAAGTCTACTGATTGCAGCAGTAACAAGTTCATCAAAAAATGGTTGGGCCTCATCGGCAGGGGTGAATTTTCCCGGATCGTTTCTTTTGAAACAACCTGTAATTTTTTCTGCTTTTCCAGAGAATAAGCGGTCCAGGTCTTTTCGATCAGAAGCAAATTCAATCGTGCGATTACAGAATTTTTTAACTATATTCAGCTGCTTTTCTTTGTCACTCTCATCAGTCAAAGAAAAAGAAATATCCGCTTCTTTAAACAAATCGGCGGTTTTGAATTCAAGAAAGTGATTTGAAGCGGCGAAATTAAAATCATTGTCAGAAACAAGGCCTAATGCTTTTCCTGATTGCTCGATAATTTCTCCAAGGTTTAAACAGAGCTGTTTTTTTCTGATTTCAGGTAAAACCAGCTGCATACTTTCCATTCTATCTATTTCATGTTTTTTCTTTTTAATTTCTCTGAACATGGCACCGGCTTCACCGGTAAATCCCGAACCATAAAAAATAATTATATTTTTAGGTGGCTTATCGATAAGAAAACCGCGCTTTCTTATCAACTCATCGAGAGTCAGGGGTTTTATATTTACCGGGGTAATAAAACTGCTACCGTCGCCACCCTGCTTAGCAGGCAATGTCTGCTGACCCGAAACTGTAACAGATATCAAGGCAAAACAAACCAGCAGAATGCTTATATTTTTATACATTTTATCCTCCATACAGAACACTTGTATAACATGGTATCTTAAATCCGAAAGCATCTGCAACAAAACACAAGTTATTCTCAGTAATTATCCATTTGTTTGTTGAAACCGTTTCAACAAACAAATGAAAAATTGCTGAAAAGCCGACAGATATTCTCGGTCAATTATTATTAGCTGATTACCAAAATTTTTGGTTTTATTTCTTTCTGTCAAATATAGAATTTAAACCACCGAGATCACCGAGGCCACCGAGTGGATTTTTTTATCTTTTTCAGCCGTGGATTGTCCGGGGGGACAATCAGCCGGCGACTTTTTGTCGCCGGCTTTCCCGTCATAAGCAAGCTCTAAGAAAAGCACTGGTGCTTTTCTTAGAGCTTGCTTATGACGGGAACAAGGCTGAAAAAGATTCTCTGTGCTGCTCTGTGAACTCTGTGGTTATTTTCTTTGTGGCTTTGAGACTTCGTGTGAGAAATTTTCTTTTCTAAAACCAACTGATAGTCGCATACCGAGGATTGCTGAAAAGCCGAAATATATTTGACATGGCCCGCTAAAGCTAGCTAAGATTAAAAGAGGATAAAGATAAAGTAGAGGATTTTTTGATGTCAAAAGGCAGTCACAATAGACTTTTTTTTATTTTACTAATTTCTTTCTGTTGCCTATGTACACAAAGCCTTTCAGCCACCGCACCAACAAAGCTAACCGTAGGCATTTACGATAATCCACCCAAGTTATTTTTAAATGAAAATAACGAACCTGATGGATTTTTTGTTAACCTGCTGAAGGAAATCGCCAGGCAGGAAAACTGGAAGCTCGAATTTAAACATAAAAGCTGGCCTGCGTTACTCGAAGCGTTGAAGAATGCTGAAATAGACTTATTACCAGATGTAGCATATTCACAAAAACGCAGCGAAATTTACGAACTGAACAAAGAAACCGTTGTTTCAGACTGGTTTCAAATTTTTTCCGGTACAAACGAAAAGTTGACCAGCATACTGGATTTAAAAAATGTTAAAATTGCGGTTCTCGATAAATCCATTCAACTTGCCTATCTCAAGAACCTGCAAAGAAATCTCGATCAAGAAATATCATTCGTTACTGCAAACGACTACAAACAGCTTTTCGAAAAGGTTAAAAACAAACAAGCCGAGTTATTGCTTTCAAACCGATTTACCGGAAAAAAAATGGGACCAGCTTATGGCGTAAAAGAAACTTCTTTAATCTTTAACCCCAAAAGCCTTCATTTTGCAACCCCAAAAGGCAAAAACTCTAAAATACTTGAAACCATTGACCAATATTTAAAAGCCTGGAAAAAAGACACAAATTCATTCTACTACCAAAGTCTTGCAAAACAGCTAGATGGCGAAACCAGCCAAGATATCCCCGAGAACCTTATTATGGCAGTCAAAATACTTGTCAGCCTGCTGATTATTGGAGGCCTGATTATTGCCCTTTTTAAACATCGTCTCAACAAGCGAACCTATGAACTTAAACAAAGCAACCTCAAGCTTAAAAATACACTCAATGAACTTAAAGCAGCGCACAAAAAAGCGGTTACCCAGGAAAAACTCAACGCTTTAGGGCAAATGGCAAGCGGAATAGCTCATGACTTTAACAACGTGCTGATGCCTATATGCGGCTTTTCCGATCTGATTCTTTCAGATGAGAACTTACAAAACGACCATGAAACTGTAAAAGATTACCTTGCAACTATTAAAGAAGCCGGACAAGACGGTCAAGAACTGGTAAAAAGAATGCGCTCGTTCTATCGCAACAGTGACAGAAAAACCGAAAAAAGCAGTGAGGATATCAATGAATTAATTGCCAAAATAAAAAGCCTTACCTCGCCTAAATGGAAAGAGCAGCCTCAGCAGAGAGGTGTTGAAATCGATTTTGATTTTGAAGCAGGCAACATACCAAAAGTTGAGATTTATAAAAACGAAATTAGAGAAATGTTGGTAAATCTTATTTTTAACGCAGTCGATGCCATGCCGGATGGGGGTAAAATCAACATAAAAACCTACCATGATGGATGCCTGGTTCATATACTTATTTCAGACACAGGCCATGGAATGGATCAGAAAACTCAGCAGGAGTGCTTTAAAGCTTTCTATTCAACTAAAGGTGAAAAGGGCACAGGAATGGGTCTGAGTATGGTAAAAGATATATGCGAGAACCATGCTGCCCTGCTAAAAGTTTCTTCTACCATAAACGAAGGCACTACTTTCAAAATAAGCCTTCCCGTTAG
>JBNJGH010000001.1:0-60632 GCA_051747585.1 Candidatus Rifleibacteriota bacterium | reverse complement strand
CAAAAGTTAAACAAAGCACTAAACATGATTTTTTCTTGATCCCAACCGCCACATCATTTTTTTGAAAGCAGTTTTGCGACCAGAAAATTTCCAACCTTTTTTACTTTTAAAGAATACTTGACATGCGCTTTTATTAAGCGCTATACCCATTAGACCAGCCTAAATTTCATTATTTAACAGGAGATTATTATTCAATGGCTCAACGAGGAATCAGGGAATATCACGGCAAGAAACTGCTTGCCAGGCATCTGGATGCCTATCTTGAAGACAGCATTGGTTATGACGGAAAAATCGTCTTGGTTAGCAAAGACACAGACTGGGAAAAACTACAACAAGACAACCCCTGGCTGACCAAAGAAAAACTGGTTGCCAAACCCGACCAGTTGTTCGGCAAACGTGGCAAACACGGTCTTGTTCTGGTAAATAAAGATTTTGCCGAAACCCAGAACTGGATTAAAGAGAGACTGGGCAAAAAACAAACAGTTAACGGCATAGAAGGAACTTTAACTCATTTTATTATCGAGCCTTGTGTCGAACACGAACATGAGTTTTACGCCGCAATCAAAACATCTGCCGATGGCGATGTAATTTATTTTTCGCTCGAAGGCGGCATAAACGTCGAAGAGAACTGGGATAAAGTTGTTTCAATTCATGTTCCCGTTCTTGAAGGTTTAAAAAATATAGATATCGCCGAGAAACTTCCAGATGAACTCAAAGAAAACAAAAATCTGGTAGCCAACTTTTTAAAAGGCTTGTATCAGCTATTTGCTGACCTGCATTTTGCTTATCTTGAAATTAATCCATTCGCCATAGCAGGCAAAAATATTATACCCCTGGATCTGGTAGGAAAACTGGACGACACAGCTGAATATCTTTGTCGCAAAGCATGGGGTGAAGACCTTGAATTCCCCGCAGCGTTCGGGCAGAACTTGAGTCCGGAAGAAATTAAAATAAGAGAACTCGACGCACTGTCAGGCGCTTCTTTAAAACTTACCCTGCTCAACCCTGATGGAATAATCTGGAATATGGTAGCCGGGGGCGGCGCATCAGTAATTTATGCCGACACAGTATGTGATCTGGGATTTGCCAAAGAGCTGGCCATGTATGGCGAATATTCAGGTAACCCAAGCACAAACCTTACCTATGAATATGCAAAAGTCATACTTGATTTAATGACCAGAAAAAAAGATTCTCAGGGTCGCCCCAAAACCCTGATTCTTGGTGGTGGTATTGCCAACTTTACCGATGTTGCCAAGACATTTACCGGCATTATAAAAGCACTTAACGAATATGGCGACAAACTCAAGTCGGTAAACGCCAGAATTTTTGTTAGACGTGGCGGACCAAATTATCAGGAAGGGCTGGCAAACCTCAAGGCAGCTTCCGAAAAAATTGGAGTTCCAATTGAAGTTCATGGTCCCGAATATCATATGACAAGAGTTGTTTCAGACGCTCTTAACGCCTGAGGAAAGGAATCTACAGCAAGACATGAAAAAACCTGATTATTTGCTTTTCGATAAAAACACTACCGCTTTAATTTATGGAATGCAGACCAAAGCTGTGCAGCGCATGCTCGATTTTGACTACTGCTGCCGCAGAGAGTTCCCTTCTGTCGGAGCAATGATAAACCCTGGCAAGTCCGGCATTCATAAAGTATTCTGGGGCAAAAAAGAAATTTTTATTCCAGTATATCCTGATATAAAAACTGCGCTGAGCAAACACCCTGAAATAGATGTAATGATCAACTTCGCCTCTTTTAGAAGTTCATTCGACTCGACCATGGAGGCAATTGCCGAACCTGGTTTGCGCACTATCGTAGTTATTGCCGAAGGCATTCCCGAAAGACTTGCAAGACACATCAGAGACGCTGCCGCAGAAAAAAACAAAATCATCATCGGCCCGGCTACAGTGGGCGGACTTGCTGCCGGCGCGTTTAAAGTCGCCAACACAGGCGGGACCATTGAAAACATTATCAGCTCAAAACTTCACCGCCCCGGCTCTGTCGGATTCGTCAGTAAATCCGGCGGTATGTCTAACGAAGCATACAACATCATTGCCCGCAACACCGACGGTCTATTTGAAGGCATAGCAATCGGCGGTGACGCTTTCCCCGGCTCAACCCTGCTTGACCATCTGCTGCGCTATGAAGCCAACCCTGCAATTAAAATGCTTGTCTGCCTTGGTGAAGTTGGCGGCGAAGAAGAATGGAAAATAGTCGAAGCTGTTAAAAGCGGTAAAATTTCAAAACCACTGATCATGTGGGTAACCGGCACCTCGATTAAGCACATGCCCAAAGGAATTCAGTTCGGCCATGCCGGTGCCAAAGCCGATGCAAGCCGCGAAACTGCCGAAGCAAAAAATGCCGGCCTCAAAGAAGCCGGAGTAGTTGTTCCCGATTCATTTGACGATTACGATAAAGCAATCAAATCTACTTTTGATAAGCTTGTGAGCGAAGGAAAAGTAAAACCCGCTCCTGAAGTAGAACCTCCGGTTATCCCCATGGACTATGCCGAAGCAGTAGCAAGAAACATGGTTAGAAAACCTACCAATTTTACCTGCACCATTGCCGATGACTCAAAAGAAGAACTTCTTTACGCCGGCCATAAAATAAGCAAAGTAATCGAAGAAAATTACTCTGTCGGCGAAACCATTGGCCTGCTCTGGTTCAAAGAAAAATTGCCGCCCTGGGCCGCTCAGTTCATGGAAATGGTTATTAAGCTTTGCGCCGACCATGGCCCAGCAGTTTCTGGCGCTCATAATGCCATAGTTACGGCGAGAGCCGGCAGAGACCTTATGAGTGCTGTTGCCTCAGGCATTCTTACCATTGGCCCCAGGTTCGGCGGAGCTGTAGCCGGTGCGGCGGTAATGTTTAAAGACGCCACTGAAAGAGAGCTTAAACCCGACGAGTTTATAGCTCAAATGAAAAAAAATAACATTAAAATTCAGGGAATTGGCCACAGAATTAAAAGCCTTAAAAACCCTGATATGCGAGTAGTTTTACTCAAAGATTTTGCAAAGAAAAACTTTCCTGAAACAAGATTGCTTGATTACGCCATAGAAGTCGAAAAACTTACTACCGCCAAAAAAGACACGCTTATTCTCAATGTGGATGGCTGTATTGGAGTTCTATCGGTAGATATGATGTATGGCCTTGGCTGGTCTGAAGAAAGAATCCAGGGAGTTGTCGACAGCGGTGGCCTCAACGGACTTTTCCTGCTTGGCAGAACAATAGGTATGATTGGCCATTATATGGATCAAAACAGACAAAAAGCTCCACTTTATCGCCACCCATGGGATGACATTCTCTATGATCTCCCACCAACGGTAGAATAATAAATAGACGTTCAAACTGTTCCGGGTTCAGCACCTGGAACAGTTTTTTTATTTCTCTATTTTTAAACCGGCAGAAAAAAGCTGTTTCAGCTCATCGCTATAGCTACCGTCGGCTTTGTGAATAGCTATGCTGGCAACAGCTTCATGTTTGCCGTTAAAGAATCTCTCAGCTTCGATCAAAGCGAGATGAGACTGTTCGCCTTCTTTGGGAAGAATAAACTGCAATCGCCTTAACCCCAGATTCCCCGCTTTTAGATAGTCAAGCGATTCATAAAATCTACCGCTGGGTATAACCATACAAAACTTACCGCCATAAGAAAGCAAATAGGTCGCTGCTTCGACAAAATCTTCAAGCCTGCCATTTAACTCGTGCCGTGCCATCGCTCTGCCCGGTCGCGTCGGAAGCCGGCCATTGCCCTTGGGGAAATAAGGCGGATTGGAGACTACAAGATCAAAAGATTCAGGTAACTGCTGCGAAGGTATATCTCTGACATCCATATTCTCGAAATGAACTTCATTGAATTGAGGATTCAACTTGAGATTTCGCAAAGCAAGCTGGTAAAATTCTTTCTGAAACTCAAACCCGGTTATCTGCAAATTTGAATTTCGGTATTTAAGCAGAAAAGACAAAATACCACTACCGGAACCCAGATCTGCAGCAAACTGCATGTCTGAATTAAACCTGATAAAGTTTGCCAGCAACAAAGTGTCGATGGCAAAAGCGGTACCATCGATTTTTTGAATAAGACTGAAGTCGGTTCCGGGAATAGTATCTATTCGTTCGTCAACATCTATCGGAGGGTGGTTCATGGTGGCAAAAGCTTATATCAGCACTGTTAAAACTTCAAGAAAAAGTTTAAAATTTCCAGTCTGCCGAGATTGCATAACGACGATCTTCATTGTCACCGGGATTTTTACCAAGTTCTTCTGAATAGGTTGCGAACTGAAAACGCCAGTCATGCCAGCGCAAAGAGGCGCCCCCGGTCAAATATCCTGATCTGAAACCGGTTTGCAAATATAAATTCGATGTAATTTTAGCTTCCAGCCCCATTCTGACTTTAGTCAGAGCCGCTTTGTCATTGCCTTCGTCGCGATAATCCAATGCCAGCAACAACTTTTCGTTACGCTCGGGCGGGCCGGTGAGAGGACGAAAAGAGGCACCAAAAGCAAATTGTCTTTTTAAATTCCCGATTTCTGAAGAAAATTCGGAACTCAAAAGATTACCGACAAATACTCCAATGGTTGGCTTCCACGGATTATTCAACTGCCAGAGAGCCCCGGCATCGAAATCCAGAGTTGCGCCGGTTTGATTGGTATTTTTTATTATCGAAGAGTCAAGAGCGGCAAAGTCTCGGGCATAAAAGACTTTATCTGCAGCTTTGCGCGAAACAAACTTCATGGTTGCACCCCACCAACCGGTTGCCCGATCACTGAAAAGATTGTGAGGTTCGGTAAAAGATCGAGCCATAGAACCCGAAACCAGGGTATCTTTTTTAATTTGCGACGATAAGTAGGGACTCACAGGGTTTTTTACAGCAAAATTTTCTGTTTCTCGGTAATAAGCGGCCATTGCAAACCCCTGACCACCTATATAATAAGCTAAATTTGAAAAGGATTGCCAGCCGGTTTTGCCGACAATCTGGCGCATATTGGCAAGATTGGTGTTTCGCGAGCCGGCATTATCATCAGAATTTAAGACCGAAATCTTATCGTCTACCTCATCATAATCATCATTTTTTGCAACAACCCCATTCAAAAATGAATATGACTTTTCATTCTGCATACCTATTCCAGCAGGATTTGAGAAAACAGCCTGCTGATCATCGGCGACAGCCACACTGGCTCCACCCATTGCAAGAGTGCGCGCCGTTTCGTAAACAACCGAAGACGCCCCTTCGAGGAAGCCTGCACAAGATATCAGCAGAACTAATGCGGTTAAATAAAATTTTACTCTATGTTTACGCATAATTAATCTGCCCCATCCAGTGCCATAATAGAATCTTTAAATCGGGTTTTAGAATTTTCAAAATAAACATCGGCTATTTCAAGACTGTCTACAAAATTTACCAGAGCCAGAATACTGTTGCGATTGGCTCGGCTGTATATACCCGAATATCTGTTTCCCTGCACCGGCGAAATAAGCACCCAGCTTTCTCCCCGACCATCAAGCGCTCTTGCCATATCTTCAAAAGCCAGCTCGAGGGATCTTTGCGCACTTAAAGATGTCAACTCATTGTAAATTTCAGTCCAGGTCCGAGTTTTTTCGTCTCTGGTATCAAAATCAATTTCATCGTATTTATCAAGATAGCCGTTAAAGTTGGTATCATATTTTTCCACAATCTCTCTGGCGCAAGATATTGAGACCAGCAAAGATTTCAGCAATCGATCATTGGCAGTTACATTCTTTAATTGCCACAATTCTGAAACAGCCTCATCTAATTTTTTCCGGTCCTGGATTATTGATGAAGCTGCAAAAATGGTTCCGGGCGAATCTCCGGGAATTGTACCGTTTTGCATAATATCTAATACCGAAAAAAGATTGAACCCTCCAAGACCGGCCAAAGCACTCGCTCTACCTCGACGCGTCGCATCATTTGCGCCACCTTTTGTCATGGCTCTTTCGAAAAGCTCCAATGCCCCGGCAAAACGCCCTTCATCGAGTGCAATATTACCCTCGCTTACAAGGGTTGTTCGGTCTGTTTCGTTCAAACTTTGATTAACAGCTTCAAAGCTGTTGCAACCAACAGTTAAAGCTGATGCTATTAATATTGCCGCTATTAAACCAAGCCTGAGCTTGCTCATTATTTCTCCATAGTCTGGTATTTCTTCTCATTAATCGGCACCTTTTAACAATTTTTGAATTATATTGGAGATATAAACTTGAAGCTGTGCTAAAATTGGCGCAAATACTTCTAACTACAGCTATTAGAAATTTATTTTATGAATGAACTTATTGTTAAAAATCTACAGGTTCTTGAGCTTGGACCCTACGATATCAAGGTAAAATCCGGCGAGATTGCCGCTGTTAGTGGTAGCTCAGGTGTCGGCAAATCAATATTTCTAAGAGCGGTAGCAGACCTTGAGCGACACAACGGCGAAGTAATTCTGGATGGCAAAAATTATCAGGAATTTTCCGGCCCTGAATGGCGGCGTCAGGTTATGTATCTCCCCTCTGAAAGCCAGTGGTGGAAAGAAACAGTAATAGAGCATCTGCTAAAAACTCCCGATGAAGCCTTGCTTAATCAATATGGCTTTGAAACTGATGTTTTAAACTGGTCGATCAACCGTCTTTCATCTGGCGAAAAACAACGGCTGGCCATTATTCGTATGCTGTTACATCAACCTTCTTTATTGTTACTTGATGAACCTACCGCGAGTCTTGATCAAGACAACGTAAAAAGAATAGAAAAAGCTATTTCCTCTTATTTAGAAGATTCAAAGGCAGCAGCAATCTGGATCAGCCATGACCCGCAACAAATTGAAAGGATAGCCAGCTCTCACTTCGAAATCCTTGCCGGAGGAAAAATAAGGCAAATCCTATGAATATAGTTCACCTCACCCCAACCCACCTTGCGATAGCCAGCCTATTAGTTGTTCTTCTGGCTTTTATCAGCTACAGAAATCGGCTGGAAATTGAAAAGCCCCTGCTTATAGCTGGCTTGAGAACTGTTATTCAGCTTTCGCTTGTCGGACTGGTTTTAAAACTTGTTTTCGCTTCAACCAGTTTTTATTTAATCATGATGATTGCGTTTTTAATGCTCTTTGCCGCCGGACGGGAAGTAATGGCACGCCAGAAAGTCAAAGCCAAAGGTCCGGCAGGCTTTTTTATCGGCGCAAGCTCGATGATGATTTCTTCATTCTCTATTATGCTGCTGATTTTGCATCTGGTAATTAAAGTCGACCCCTGGTACACGCCACAATATGCAATTCCTGTTCTGGGAATGCTTTTGGGCAACACCATGAATGGAATAGCCCTTGGCATGAATACTTTTTCCAACCAGGTCTGGGACAAAAGAAAAGTAATCGAACAAAAACTTGCGCTCGGCATGAACGCAAATGAAGCTGTTAAAGAAATCTGGCAGGAAAGTATAAAAACCGGCCTTATCCCGATAATAAATTCGATGGCTGCCGCAGGCCTTGTAAGTCTCCCCGGAATGATGACCGGTCAGATTCTTGCAGGTAACGATGTTCAGGATGCGGTTAATTATCAAATTCTTATTATGTTCATGATTTCTTCGGGCACCGGATTCGGCGTAATGCTTAGTCTCTGGCTCATGCGCCGCAAAATGTTCGACCACCGAGATCGACTGATTATAAAAGATTCTTTTATAATAAAAGACTGAAAAAATAACATTTCTCAGTGAACTGTTATTAGCTGATTTTCAAAAGTTTTGCTTTTATTTCTTTCTGTCAAATATCAAATTTTCACCACTGAGATCACAGAGTGCACCGAGACAATTTTTTAATCTTTTTCAGCCGTGGATTGTCCAGAATGGACAATCAGCCGGCGGTTTTACCGCCCGGCTTTCTCAGCCTTACCATCATTCAGAAAAACATTAATGTTTTTCTGAATGATGGTAAGGCTGAGAACAATGGCTGATAAAGATTCCTCTGTGTAACTCTGGGAGCTCTGTGGTAATATTCTTTATGGCTTGGAAGCTTAGTTTTTCTGAAACGATTTGATATTCGCTGACCGAGAATTGCTACTGAAAAATGGCATTGGCTCATAAAATTTATTAGAATAATAGAAAAAACAATAAGGAGAAAGATTATGAAAGCAGGCTTTGTTCAATATACTCCCGTTTTCTGCCAACCCGAAAAGAACCTGGCCAAGCTGGACTCATTGCTGAAAAATGCTCCCAAAAATGACCTGCTTGTTTTACCCGAACTTTCTAATTCCGGTTATAATTTTAAAAACAAACAGCAGGCGATAGATTCTGGAGAAGAAATTAATAAAAGCCCCTTTATTGACTTTCTTCACCAGCATTGTAAAGCGAACAACTCTTTCATTGCTGCGGGAATGAATGAAAAAGAAAATAACAAACTCTTTAATACTGCAGTTCTGGTTGGCCCCGACGGGCTTGTGGGCAGATATCGAAAAATACATCTCTTTATGAACGAAAAAGATTTCTTTGAACCTGGCAATACTGGGGTTCCTGTGTTTGAGACTCCAATAGGAAAAATAGGCCTGTTAGTATGCTTTGACTGGATATTTCCTGAAGTATGGCGTATTGCTGCTCTCAAAGGCGCAGAGGTTATCTGCCACTGCTCTAATCTGGTTCTGCCCGGCTTTGCCCAGAAGTCTGTGCCTACTCACGCCTTAATCAATCACTATTTCGTAATTACTGCAAACCGCACCGGTACAGAAGAAGATTTAACCTTTACCGGCATGTCAACCATATCCAGCCCCAAAGGAGAAGTTATCTATCAAGCTCATGCCGCAAGCGAAGAAACGAAGGTATTTGATTTTGAGCTTGCCCGGGCGCGTGATAAGCAGATGACTCCTCGCAACCACCTACTCGATGATCGAAGGCCTGAACTGTACAGGGAGCTGGTCGAAGACATCAAATGAAATGCCGGAACAAAAAATTGTTTTTCAGCTTGTTCTGCCTGATGACTTTTTTGCTTTTATTTGCAACCGCCTGTGAAAAATCCGAAAAGAGTAAAAAAGATGAAAAACAGTTATTGATATGGTTCAGCGGAAGCTCAAAAGAAATTGATTTTTTTCAGCGTACCATAGACTCATTTAGCCAGTCTTTTCCAGGTGTTCGACTGGAATTGCAACCATTTAATTTCAACAACTTGAAACCATCTATTCTTGGCGCAGCAGAAAGCCAGTCTAATAGACCTGACATCATAATGTTTGCATCAGACTGGCTTGGCGAACTTGCAGAAAAGAAAATTTTGAAAGAACTATCTGAAACTCCCGCAAATTTTCTCCCTGTAGCCGCAAAGGCGATGAAATATAAAGACAAAACTTATGGCATCCCATATAGCCTCGAAACCATAGCCCTGATTTATAACTCAAAAATGCTGGCTACTCCACCCGCTGATATTAAGGCATTAACAGAGTTAAAGCTACCAAACGAGAACAATATTTACCCATTATTATATGATAATAAAAATTTTTATTTTCATGCTCCCTGGTTTCATTCTTTTGGAGCTAGAATATTTAATAACGGCGACTTAAGTATTGCTTCAGCAGAAGCCGCCGACTCTATTGATTTCGCTCTGGCACTGGAACAAAAGTACAAACTGCTTGCAAAAAAATCTAATCAGCCCGCAGCAATAAACCTCTTCTGTGCCGGGAAAGCTGCCATGACCATAAATGGCCCCTGGATTATTCCGGATCTTGAATTAAATAAAGTTTCATACAAGGTATGTCCAATACCCGGGCAAACACCTGAAAAGCCTGCAAAACCCTTTGTTGGCATAAAAGGACTTGGAATTACCAGATTTTGTAATGAAAAAGTTAACGCCGAAAATTTTCTTAAATTTCTTACCAGCGAAAAAAACATCTTAAAAGCAGTAAATAATTCAATTTTCATTCCCTGCATTTCGACTGTTAAAAAGCAAAATTTCGACTCCGAGTGGATAAAAGGCTTTATACAGCAGGCTGAGCACGGCATACCAATGCCAACTAACCCCGAAATGAAATATGTATGGTCAGAAATGAATCGTGTTCTAAGGCTTAAATTTATCAGGCACTCAAATTCGATCGAGCTTTTGAAAGAAGCACAAAAGCGTATTATAGACTCTTGCACCATGGAAGAAAAAGAATGAGAAAAATTCTTATAATTTTATTTATTTTAACTGTATGCCTGCCCATGATTATTGCATTTACTTTTGCTTCTGATTTCACCAGGTCAAAAATCGAAGCCATGATGCGTGATCGGGTAGAAAACCGTTATAATATTGCCCAGAACCTGCTCGAACAGCAGTTTAACGAAATCAAGCTCAAGGCAGGTATTATTTCTCAACAAAGAAATGTAAGAAAAGCAGTTGCGACAAAAGATTTGATTGAGCTGATAGATCTTTTAAGCCAGTTAAGAATCGATCTGGGCCTCAACAACTTTACCAGTGGCCTCGAAATTTATGAACCAGAGGGAAAACTTTTAACAGCTGAGCCACGCAAACCATTTTTTTATGCAACCAATGACTTCATAAGAGAAATTATTAAAGGAAATCATAGCGATATAAGATTTTTTAAAAACAATCAACTTGTTGCAATGGCAGGAATACCCATATATGTCGAAAATCAAGCCGGCCCCGCCGCTGCCCTGGTTTTATATTTCATCATCGACGAAACTTTTGTAGATCACCTTAAAAAACTGGTAAACGCCGAAATAATTATTTCTGCAGAAGTGGAAAACAGTAATTTTGCAGTTGCAGTTACCCCTTCACAGAATAACCGCCGCTCTTTTCCGACTCTTTCTAATCTCGACCAGAAAATATCAGAGGTAACTACCCAACGACAGCAATTTGTTGTAAGAACGAACAAGTTCAAGGCAGATAATGGCAACTTTTATCTTGGTGTAGCCCTGTCAAAAAAACACCTTATTCTGATCCTTAAATCTTTAAAGGACATATTTTTTAAAACAGGTGCCATTGCAATAATTTTTGCATTTTTTACAGCTCTAATTCTTTCTCAAATTATAATTACACCGCTGCAAAAGCTGGTCAAAGCTGCAAGAAATTTCGGAGAAGGCCGGCTCGCAGAAAAACAAGATTTCGAGACCAATATTCCTGAATTAAAATTTCTTGGCAATTCCTTCAATTTAATGTTTAAACAAATTCGGACAAAAATTGAAGAAATAGACAATGCAAGAAAGTCACTTGACCGCAAGGTTTTCGACCTTTCGGTGCGAAACCTTATCAATCAGGCAATAATAAACAAAAGCGAGAACTCAGTTCTTGAAGAACTGCTCCACATCGTGGTCGACACTATAGGCTCAGAGCGAAGCTCCATGCTGATTCTTGAAGAAGCAACTCAAAAATTTAAATTAAAAGTTGCCTACATGCGTAATCAAACAGACAAATCGGCATCTGATTTAGCCAACCAGCCCGGCTCGATTTGCTTTGATATTGGCGAAGGTTTTGCGGGCTATGCTGCTCGCCACAAATGCCCCGTATTCTCAAACGATCCGCAAAACGACAGCAGATTCAAAAACATCTCAGACAGCCATGGTATAAAAAATCTCATTTCTGTTCCTTTAACCGATGAAGGCAAAGTCATTGGCATACTTAATGTTTCAGACCGTGAAGAAGATTTTACCCAAGAAGATGCCCAACTCTTAGAGGCAATAGCAGAGCAAATTTCAATAGCTCTACAAAAGGCCAGACTTTACGAAATGGCTATTACTGACGGGCTGACAGGTTTATTTATTCACCGTTATTTCCAAATGAGACTTGAGTCTGAGATAGCCCGAGCCATGAGAGGTGACGAAAGTTTAAGCCTGATAATGTTTGATATAGATCACTTTAAAAATTTCAACGACACCCATGGGCATCAGGTCGGTGATCTGGTTTTAAAACAAGTGGCAGCAACAGTGAAACATAATGTTCGCGAAGGTATTGACATAGCAGCTCGTTATGGTGGCGAAGAATTTGCCATTATAATGCCTGAAACAGACATTAACGGAGCCTCTACTTTCGCTGAGCGATTGAGAAAATCCATAAAAGAAAAATTTATCGAGCATGAAAATCAAAAACTTAAAGTTACTATCAGCCTGGGGTGTGCCGAATTTCCCAAACACGCCCAAAATCGTGAGCTACTTATAAGTTGCGCCGACACCGCTCTTTACAAATCAAAAGAAAATGGCCGCAACACCGTCTCCATTCCCTGACAAAACTTTGCTGTTGCATTTGTAAACATTATTAATAATGTATTAGTATAGAGAATTAGAAAAAATTAAATACAGGAGACATAATCCAGTGTTCAAAAACAAAAAAATTTATCTTACTTTATTCATCATTACCCTGGGACTTTTCATTCAGGGTTGCACTCAAAACAGCGAAAAAGATACAAACCAGAGCTCTAGCCAGACCACGAACCAGGATGGCGCACAAGCCAGCGTAAAAAGCAGCGCTAAATCGGCCCCGGAAATCTCAGCCAAGAAGTGGTTCAATACTGACAGTTTCTCGCTGGCCGATAACAGTGACAAAATAGTGGTGGTTGAATTCTGGGCTACCTGGTGCCCACCCTGCCGCACAAGCATTCCTCACCTCAAAGAACTCTCAGAAACCTATAAAGACAAAAATGTAATTATTGTCTCGTTATCCAACGAACCTGCCTCCACAATAGAAAGCTTCATGGAAAAAGTTGAAATGCCATGGATAATCGGCGCAGGCAGCAATTCAGGACAAGATTATAAAGTTTCCGGCATCCCTGCCGCCTTTATAGTCAAAAACGGCAAAATTGTCTGGAATGGTCACCCAATGGCGGGTCTCGACAAAGAACTCGAAAAAATAGTAAACGAAAGCTAAGGTTTCGTTTTTTTTGTAAATTTAGTACAATTCTTCTGAACCGGAAATCAGGAGAATTAAAGCTAAATGCATGACCAAACCAAATTTTACGCCAAATGGGGCATTATTCTTGTCCTGTTGTCTATAGCAACATATTCTGTCCATTACCTTATTTTTAAAGATGCTCACCATCTTGCAATTTTTCTTCTGGAAGATATTGCCTTTGTTTTCCTTGAAGTCCTGCTGGTATCTCTTATTGTTCACCGTATGATTGAGGTAGATGCAGCACGTCGTAGACTTGAAAAATTAAATATGGTAATTGGCGCTTTTTTCACTCAGGTTGGCAACTATCTTCTGCGAACCTGTGTAGAAAATGATCCCGAAATTTCGAACTACCGCGACAAACTCATCTTTGACAAGAATATATCGCTGCAAGAATTAAAGAAAAAGTTCAAATCTGTTAAAAATTTTGATGCACATGTAAACGCAGACCGCGAGACATTGCTCGATATTAGAAACTTCCTTATGCAAGCTAAAGATTTCCAGCTTCGTCTGGTTGAAAACCCGGTGATTCTAGAGCACGAAGAATTTTCCGAATTATTGAGATCGGTATTGCATCTTACCGAAGAACTTATTTCAAGAATGGATATAAGAGAAATTCCTGACAAAGATCTGGAACATGTTCTGAACGATCTGGAAAGATGTTATTGCAACCTGGTCAAAGAATGGTTCAGATACGTATTGCACATACAAAAAGAATACCCATATATTTTTTCGTTTGTAGTAAGAACCAATCCATTCAAAATTAATCCATGCCCGACAGTAAATTGAACATTATGAATAAAACAGATGAGTTTCAAAAATATTATGAGGAAATAAACCCGGAAGAATTAGAAAATTTTCTCCGGACTCAAAACCAACCAATCTGGGAAAGCGAATTGCTTCATAGTCTTTTTCCTGAGCTAAACCTGGTAAATGGCAGCGCTATCGAAATGTATCGTTGGCACTTTGTTCTTTTTAACCATTTATATAAACTTCAGCAAAAGTTACTACAAAAAGCAACCTATCTTCATATTCATTTTATGAATCTTTTTATAATTGATTTTCCGCAAGGGAATAAATGTTGTCATTATTATAGTGACAGCGCCAGTTTTTGCGAGCAGGAAACCGTTTGTAACAAAACCAGACTCTGTGCTTTTCATTTAAAGAAGTCAGATGACAGTTCGTTAGACAAGCTTTCCGAAAGCTATTTCTATCTCGATCCGGAAAATTTTCACGCCGTCAGCCCCCAAAATGCCGAAGCCTTTATTGCAGGAGCCTGGAACTTATTAATGAACTACCAGGATCTTGTTGAATGCTACAAAATTCTTGAATTGCCGCAAACTTCGGATCTTAAATTAATCAAAAAGCACTTTAAAAATCTGGCAAAAAGATATCACCCGGACCTCAATCCAGACTATAACAATGATTTTGCCCGGATTAACTCTGCATACCGTCGCCTGACAGGTTATCTAAAAACCAGACAAATGAATTGATCTCTAATTCTGGTTTGCCTGAAATCGTTTTTTTGTCGATAATTAAGTAAATTATTGGAAAGAGTATCTTATGAAAAAGCAGGATATTGAATTTAAGGTTCTCGATATTATTGAGCGACTTGATAAGGGGCAGCCAATTGAAGATGATACGGTTGAACTGAAAGCGGAATGGCCAAAAGATCATTTCAGGGCAGCCCGAAGAATAGCAGCTCATGCTAACTCAGCTCGCGGCGAGCCAATACTGTGGCTAATTGGTATTGATGAAAAAACCGGAGTAACGGGGGCAGATTTTGAAGAGCTTTCGATCTGGTTTGCAAAGGTAAGATCCAGATTTGATCAGCTTCTGGTACCTAACCTCATCAGCCTGGCAATTCCATACGACGGCAAAACTGTAGTAGCGCTGCTGTTTGAAACAGAACGAGCACCCTTTGTAATTCGAATTCCTGATTGCCAGGGATTGGTATCTCATGAAGTACCATGGCGAGAAGCGAACTCTACCCGATCTGCCCGTAGATCCGATTTGATAAAACTTCTTTATCCTATTCAAAAAAATCCTGTTATCGAAATACTAGACGGCAAAATAGAACTACAAAAGGCGATTTCGGGTTTAAGTCAACAAGCCGAATACCAATGGAACCTCAGCATGAAGGTTTATTTTATAACCTTCTCTTCAGATACGGTTGTAGTTCCTTTTCATCGCTGCGAAATGATATTCCGACCGGAGGGAAGACCTGATGAACAAAAGTTCGAAAACTTAAGAATCCTTCCCCCGACTTCTTATTCAACTCGCGGCTTAAAGGAAAAATCGCAATCATTGACTGTAAACAGCACAGAGCATGAAGTTCTCATAGACACAGCCGGCATGGCTTATATTACTGCAGATATATCAGTCAAAGAGAAACCCGGTCCAAAGTTATACGAAGAAATAATGATCAAAGCCCGACTTAAACCGCATCATACCGAAGACTTTTTAAATTTCGATGCAGTTTTCAAGTTAAAAAATCAACTAAATTCAGAAAATTTATCTGATCGTTTACTGGGTACCTGGCTATACCAATCCCCAAATACCGGGTGAAAATTGACAAGAGCGGCGTTAAATGATACTTTGCAGGCTGATAAATGAATAATGCAAGGTGAAAAATGAAAGAACAAATTAATAAAGCCGCAGATTTTATTAAAAATAAAATCAGTCAGCAACCAACAGTAGCCCTCATACTTGGCTCAGGCCTCGGCAAATTTGCCGAAGAGCTTGAAAATCCTGTTAAAATTCCATACAACGAGATTCCAAATTTTCCTGTGTCTACCGTCAAAGGGCATGCGGGACAACTGGTAATTGGAAGTAAAAGCGGCAAACAGGTCGTAGCAATGCAGGGTCGCTTTCATTACTATGAAGGCTATTCCATGAAAGAAATTACCTTTCCCATGCGGGTCTTCCTTGCTCTGGGCATAAAAGATCTGATCATAACGAATGCTTCGGGAGGCTTGAACCGCAATTTTAAAGTCGGCGATCTTATGATTATGACCGACCATATGAATCACATGGGCGACAATCCTCTTATCGGGCCAAACGATGACAGCCTGGGCACCAGATTCCCACCAATGCAGGGGGTTTATACACCAGAGCTGGTTGAAGCTGCGATGAAAATAGGCCGAGAGATAGGCGCACCGGTTCAGCGCGGCGTTTATGTCGCCGTAAGTGGCCCTAACTATGAGACAGCAGCAGAGCTTAGAGCTTTCAAAACCTTAGGTGCTGACACAGTTGGAATGTCAACCGTACCAGAAGTACTGGTTGCAGTTCATGGCGGAATCAATAGAATCCTGGGAATAAGCTGTGTCACAGACATGGCTACCGGCGAAGGTCATGAAGATGTAAATCATGAAGATGTTATTGCCGCCGCCGCTGCCGCTCAGCCCGCTTTTCTTGAATTGCTTAGACGAATGCTTGAAAGGCTCTAATTAATATGCTCGAGAAGCTTGAAGCAATAAAAGAAAATTTCAAAGAATTAACTGATAAATTATCAGACCCTGCTACTATTGCCAATCAGGCTGAGTTTCAAAAAATCGCAATAAAAAGGTCCGAATTAGAACCAATAGTTGAAGCCTATGACCTCTATAAAGAAAAGCTCACCGGACTGGAAGACGCCAGAGATCTTCTTAAAAGCGAAAAAGACCCGGAAATGCTGCAAATGGCAGAGCTTGAGATTGAAGAGCTTGAACCCGAGGTAATAGATCTCAAAGAAAAGCTCAAAATGCTTCTGATTCCTAAAGATGCTGATGATTCAAAAAATACCATTATTGAAATTCGTGCAGGCACAGGAGGCGATGAGGCGGCTTTGTTTGCTGCAGATTTATATCGTATGTACAGCCGATATGCCGAAAACCGTGGCTGGAAAACTGAACTCATGAGCATAAACGACACTGGTATCGGCGGTATAAAAGAAGTAGTTTTCTCTATTCAAGGCAACGGCGTGTTCGGAAAACTCAAATTTGAAAGCGGGGTTCATAGAGTCCAGCGAGTTCCGCAAACAGAAGCGTCCGGCAGGGTTCACACATCGGCCGCCACAGTTGCAGTTTTGCCTGAAGCAGGTGATGTCGATGTAAAAATCGATGATAATGATTTAAAAATCGATGTTTTCCGCTCATCCGGACCCGGGGGCCAAAGTGTTAACACAACCGATTCAGCGGTAAGAATTACCCATGTTCCGACCGGCATCACAGTAAGCTGTCAAGATGAAAAAAGCCAGCATAAAAACAAGGCAAAAGGCATGCGCATCTTAAAAGCCCGCCTGCTCGACAATGCAAGAATGCAACAGGATAAAGACCGGGCACAAGCCCGAAAAAGCCAGGTTGGCAGCGGCGACCGTTCCGAAAGAATACGAACTTATAACTTTCCGCAACAAAGACTGACTGACCATAGAATCGGCCTGACACTTTATAAACTCAATGAAATTATTGAAGGTGACCTTGATGAGGTAATTAATCAGCTTATTGAAGCAGATAACCTCAGCAAGCTTTCGGCCCAGGAAGAAATGCTGTAACTTCCCTGAAAATGAAAAACCTGCATCAAATATTAATTGCCGCAAGACAAAAGCTAAAAGCAGCTGACATTGAAGACCCTGTTTTTAACACCAATTTAATAGCCGCTCATTTATTAAATTGTGACCCTGGTAAGCTGCCGCTTTTGTGGCCGGATATTCCAGACCAGACTTTTGTTACCGACTTCCAGGCAAAGATAGCAAGAAGATGCAGACACGAGCCGCTTCAGCATATACTGACAACCTGGCAATTTCTTGATTTTGAAGTTAATGTCAGCAAAAATGCCTTAATTCCAAGACCTGAAAGCGAAGAAATGCTTCTTGAGCTGGTAAATATTCTAAAAGAGCAAGACTGGCCTTCAAATTTCTTTTTTGCAGATGTCTGCACAGGCAGCGGAATACTGGGAATTGCAATCGCCAGAATTTTTAAAAAAGCCAGCGGCTGGCTTACAGATATATCTATACCTGCTCTTGAATTATGCAAACAAAATATTAAGTTAAATTCAACAAAACAAAATACTGCCGTTTTATGTTGTGATCTTCTTTCAACTTTTTCGGCCGAAAGCCTCGATATTGTAATTTCAAACCCGCCCTATATAGCTGACCATGAAATGGCTGAACTGATGCCGGAAGTTCGTGACTATGAACCTCCAATAGCGCTTAAAGGTGGTACAAATGGACTTGAAATTATAGCTCGTCTTATAAAGGAATCCAAAAAAGTTCTAAAAAAACAGGGTTTGCTTATATTTGAACATGGGCATGGGCAACAAAATAAAATAATAAATATAATTGAACAGCATACGGAGTTTTCATTATTAAAAGCTGCAGACGACCTTTGCGGCAAAGAAAGATTCATAATTTTAAAAAAAATAAACCATGAAAAGAATAAAAATTGAAAATTTACTTACAGACCCGGAACTTCTTGAAAAATTTGTTTCCGATTTAGAAGCTGGAGCTGCTGCAATAATTCCTACGGATACTCTCTATGGAATTGCAGTAGACGGGAACCTACCTGAAGCGGTAACAAAAGTTTATGAAATTAAAAATCGCGATGCCCGAAAACCGCTTATTCTTTTTCTAAACAACTTTGAAGAATTAAAAAGCTTTAAAATTTCACCTGATATGAAGCAGAACAAAATCTTGAAAAAATACTGGCCCGGAGCCCTAACCGCTATTTTCCCGTTCTGTTTTCCACAAAAGCTTGCGGGTTTCACCCACCCGACAATCGGCATACGAATACCTGATCATTACTTTCTTTTGCAGCTGCTGCAAAAATATCCGGGCAATCTTTTAACTACAAGTGCAAATCGATCTGGTCTGCCATCAGACCCTGATCCGGAAAATTTATTCAATGAATTTAAAAACGAAATAGAATGGTTGATCGAAGACGGCGTTCTGCCTGAAGCCATCCCTTCAACCGTTGTCGATATGTCCGGACAAAATTACAAAGTTTTAAGACAGGGTTCAATTAAATTAGACCTATGATTGAAAAATCACCCAACTTTGTCGATTATTGATTTACAACAACATAGCTGACCAAAACAACGATCTGTGTTAGTATAATGCTGCTTAATTATTAATTACTATGAACAAGGTACCTTTACAATATAAAATAACTCTATTAATGCTTATTCTGGTGTTGATTCCCGTGATCAGCGCCAACTATATATTTCATTACTGCAAACGTATTTTTACTACCAGACATGTAATTACCGGAACAAAAAATACGGCCATGCAGTTAGATCAATCGGGCGAAACTATCGACGTCATTGAGCTGCAAGATGCCCCCCTTGAGGACTTCAGACCGGCTAGCAGCGTTGCCACACCAACCACTGGAGATCTTGAGCAGATCAAGCAGAGAAAAATAAAAGAAGCCAGAGTTGCTCTTGAAATTAAAGCACAGAATGCTGCCATTCTTGACGACTTCATAGAAAGCAAATCAACACAACTCGAAACACTCGATAATGCTGTACAAAACCTCGAAGCTTTTGCACGCTATTTCTATATGGGTTCCGTAGCTTTTGTTCCTCTGTCCTTAGTTTTGTTGTGGCTCTTTATGAACCGTATTTCTCTGCCCATTAAAGATGTAGTAGACAAATTAAAAGTTTTCCAGAACGACACTGACGAAGCCGGGCAAGCAGATATGCTCGAATGCGCAATTCAGTTTGAAGGGTTCCTGGCTACTGCCAAAACAATTCTTAATGAAACCTATTCTATTGCCCAGGAACTTAATCGCAAACTTGAGCCTTTAACAGGCATGGTAGCTTTTTCAGACGAAAATATACGGCAATTTTTTACCGATGTTCAGGAAATATCCAGGAGTTCAAACTATATTGCCAATACCCTGGAATCGACAACTTCCCACATACAGGAAGTTTCAGCATCTGCCCAGACAATTGCCGACCGTTCACAGGAAGCCGCTACCGACTCGGCAGAAGCTGCAGCAATTGCATCCGAAGGCAAAAATGCAGTAAGTGAAACAATTGATACGATGGAAACCATTAAAGACGAGGTTCTCGGTCTTGAAGACGTTATTGAAAACCTCAACTCTGCCGGAAAACAGATTGGTGAAATTGTTAACACTATTACAAATATCGCCTACCAGACCAACCTGCTGGCGCTCAACGCAGCTATTGAAGCGGCAAGAGCAGGTGAGCACGGGCAAGGCTTTACTGTAGTAGCAGGCGAAGTTAGAAAGCTTGCCGAAGAATCCGGCGAAGCAGCCGAAGACATTGGCAAAAAAATCAAAGAAATGCTTTTAAAAACCGGCAAAGCGGTTGAAACAATTAACCGCGGCGCTTCAAAGGTTATTGACGGGGTTAACATTGCGAATGTAGCCGGTAATAACCTGGATAAAATCGTCAGCTCGGTAATGAATGTTAACCGCATGATTCAAGATATAAGTGAAGCAAGTACCGAACAATCACAAAACATTGATTCACTTAGAGGCAGTATTGAAAGCATAACCAACGCCACCAAGATCACTTCTGAAGGCACCCAAAGAGTTGCCTCAGCGGTTAAAGAGCAATTATCTCAGATAAGGCAATACATGGCAGCAACCAAAGAACTGCTAACCCTGGTTCAACTTATGAGCGATATGCTTGATAAATTCAATCTTCGTTAATTTTTCTCTTGTAACCTGCACCTTATTAACCTGTTCAAAGAAAGTTTTCAGAACTTTTGTCTGCTATGCCGATGTATAGTCAGAGGTTACTAAAAGTGTCTTATAAAAGCTTGTTAGCTTACACATATTCAGATTTTAAAAAGATCATAAACGATCTTGGAATGCCTGCTTTCCGGGCGAAGCAGGTATGGGAATGGGTATTCTCCAAGTTTGTTTTTTCTTTTGATAAAATGACAAATCTGTCAAAAGAAGACAGGGCTATTTTACAAAATAAATTTCCATCTATACTTCCGCCCGTAAAAAATACAGCCTACTCGAAAGATGGCACGATTAAAATTCTTGTCGGGCTTGAAGACCAATATCAGGTCGAAGCAGTAGCTATTCCCGACGACAATTCTCTTACTTTCTGCCTGTCAAGCCAGGTAGGTTGCCCTGTTGGTTGCGCTTTCTGCAATACCGGTCATAGTGGCTTCAAAAGGAATTTAACCGGCGAGGAAATTATTCTTCAGGTAATGATGCTTATAAATCAGACCGGCAGGAAACCAACCAATATAGTTTTTATGGGCATGGGAGAGCCTTTTCTCAATAAAAAGTCGGTTTTTGCCGCAATAACAAAATTAACCGAAAAAAATGGTCTTGGAATGGCAACCAGACGAATCACCATATCAACCTCAGGCATCATAGATGGAATTTACGACCTTATCGACAGACCTGGTGAAGTTAATCTGGCCGTTTCACTACATAGTGTAAATGATCAAAACCGCACCCGGCTTGTTCCAATTAATCGCAAATACCCTTTGAACAGGTTAAGACAGGCAATTGAAGAATACTGCGACATTACCGGCAGACGGGTAACGTTCGAAATAGTTTTAATCGATAAAGTTAACGATCAGGAAAACGACGCCAGAAATCTGGCAAATTTTTGTCAGGGCCTCATCTGCCATGTGAATCTGGTCAGATTCAACCCTTTCCCGAATTCGGATTTTGTTCCATCCAGCAAAGAAAATGAGAAAGAATTTCGTAAAATCCTGAAAAAATCCGGCATACCGGTAACAATAAGAAACTCTAAAGGAAGCGACATTCTGGCTGCCTGTGGGCAGTTGTCAGATAAAAACAATAGTTATGAGTAAAAAAAACAGTGAATCATGTGTATCAATACTTTTCAAGATAACTATTCTAATGACTGTTCTGGCAATAGTAGTCATGAGCGGTATTTATTTTGCATATAATAAATTAAATGAATTCTTCAATCGTGGCGGCACCATAGATGTTCCTGATTTCAGAGGGAAACATATCGTAGAAGTTTTTAAAGCAAAGCCCGAAGGGCTTGTAATTGTAAGGCGAGATGAAAAGTTTGATGACCAACAACCGAGAGATCACGTCATTGCCCAATATCCAGAGCCCGGAACTCTGGTAAAACAGGGGAAAAAGATCCAACTTTCCATTTCACTCGGAAAGCAAAAGGTTCTTGTTCCCGATCTTAAAAGCAACAGTATGCGTGAAGTCGACCTTGCTTTGCTTAACTCTCAGCTTTTACCGGGAGACAAAGCATATATCTTTTCCGAAGAAATTTCACACGACAGGGTTGTTGCCCAGTCACCCATGCCTTCAGAAGAATATGGTGTAAATCAGGCTGTAGACTTGCTTATCAGTCTTGGCAACAGACCTGCGAATTATATTCTGCCCGATATTAGCGGTTCTTCACTCGACGAGGGCAAAAAGCGCCTTAAAGCCCTGGGATTTAATTTTGGCAGAATTTATTCGGTTAAAGATTCATCCAGACCAAGATTTCAAATTATTTCAACCAGTCCAGCCCCCTATTCAAAGGTAAGAAAAGGCGATGTAATAAGCCTCCTTATTTCTGCCGGCAACGATGAAGGAACTGCAACAGACGAAGATCTTAAAAAGTTCAAAGTTTCTGCCGATGCTACTGCGCCCGAAGTTCCCGAGCAAGAAACAACAGAATCAAAAACAACGCCGCCCCAAATTTTAATCGCAGAAGACGAAGACGAAGAACCCGAAACTGTGCAAACCGCGACATTAACAAGCAGTAGTATGCCCAAAGAAATCAGTTTTGTAATGCCCGACGGGTTTATGCCAAAAGAGGTAAAATTTATTCATATAACCAGCGAAGGCAGGCAACAGATTTATTCAGGAACCCACAAACCTCTTGATTTGATTAAAGTCAAAGTACCTGATCTGCCGAATACTAAAGTACAGATTTATATTAACGATGTTCCAATAGAAGAAAGAAAAATTGAATAAGGCGAATAATGGAGGCAAAAATGATCGGTGAAATTATAAGCGAGCGCTATAAAATTACCGCTCCGGTTTCAGAGAGTCACATGTATGAAATATTTAAAGCTCTTGAGGTTGCAACCGGAACTGAAGTTATAGTAAAAATCCTTAAAGAAGAAATGGCAATAAATGCTGAGCGGGTAAAACGTTTCAGCGAGGAAATCCGATCTTTCGCCGGAATTTCACATCCAATGGTTGCTGAGATTCTCGATATAGATATGATTGAAAACCAACCCTATGTAGTTACCGAACCTTTTGAAGGCCAGGATCTTCATAGCTGGATCAAACAATCTACTATAAGTTTTGCCGACACAGTTAAAACAATACAAAACCTTGCTACGGTTCTTCAGTATGCTGCCTCCAAAGAAATACATCAGCGAACCATTAAGCTCTCCAATGTTCTGCGCAATAAAGACGGCAAAATCAAAGTACTATCTTTTACTCATCCGAGACTCAGAATTGCTGGCAAAACAAAAGCGACCAGCAGCTCGGGCCTTCATTCAGACCTGTTCTTTCTTGGTACAACTTTTTACGAATTACTGGCAGGCGACTCACCAATCAGAAAAAGGGGCGGCATAAATGAATTATGGGATATGAAACTGGAAAAGTCTTTAAGAATTAGACATTCTGAACTCGCCCCTGAACAAATTGACAAGGTGATTGAATTTATTGACAAAACCCTTACCCGTAATATGAAAATCAGATTTAACAGCCATGAAGAATTTCTTAAAGCCCTTGCTGACCTGGCAGGCAATATTCGTGGCAAAAAAAACTACAAAAAGAGCAGACAGCTTTCGATGGCTTCACAGGTAGTCGATGCCTTGAATGGTCACATGTCCAATGTAAATACCTCGATGCCTGCAAAAAAGACATTCAAAAAATCCAACCCGTCAAGCGCTAAAGTAGCTGCTATTGATGCCAGAACAACAACCAGTTCTACCACCTCAAATGATACCGGATTAATCGAAGGCAACCTGGCAGTTGCCAAAAATACAAGTGAAAACAATTTCCAGCCAGAAGCCGAAAATTCAGCAAGACCCAACCTCAAAGTTATAAAATCAGATAATCAGGTTATCCAGGATAAAGGTGAAATTTGGAGCGACGAAGAAGATGGTCACTGGATGAAAAATCCACTCCTTTTTATGAGTTCCTGCCTGATTATAATGATTTTACTTATTGTCTTCTGGTAAACTGGTTACATGAGTAAAAAAGTAAAAATAGCACCTTCTATTCTTTCGGCAGACTTTGCCTGCATGGGCAATGAACTCAAAATTATCGAAGAAGTCAAAGCAGATTGGATTCATGTGGATGTTATGGATGGTCACTTTGTTCCCAATATGACCTTCGGGCCACCGGTAATAAAAAAACTCAGGCCACATAGCAAAATGGTCTTTGATGTCCATCTTATGATCGAGCAACCGGAACGCTGGCTGGAACAATATAAAAATGCCGGTGCCGATCGCATTACTTTTCATATCGAAGCTTGCCCTCATGCTCACCGCTACCTCAGCGCCGTTAAACAGATGGGCCTGGCCGCCGGCATAACACTTAATCCTCAAACTCCAGTTTCTGCCATAGAATATGTCCTTGATCAATGCGATCAGGTACTTATAATGTCAGTAAACCCGGGATTCGGGGGGCAATCTTTCATTGAAAATTCCCTTAAAAAAATTTCAGAATTAAAAAAAATAATTGATAATCGCAAACTCGATGTAGAAATTCAGGTAGATGGTGGAATAAACCTGAAAAATGGACAAAGAATTGTTAAGGCCGGTGCCGATATATTAGTTATGGGTTCTGCATTTTTTTCTGCTGAAAACAAAAAAGAACTGGTAGAAAAAATTCAGAGTCTGGAAAAAAACTAAATTATAGAGGCGAACAAATTATGCTGCAGGCACCTAAAAACTTGCATGCTTTTCTTTTAAATCTTGAAAAGCAGGCAGAAGAAAACCCCGATGATCTTAAATTGTTACTCAGACTTGCCCGCTTATACCAGAAAAATGGCGCAACAGACGATGCAATAAAAACCTATCGCAGAATCTTAAACCGTGAACCGGAAAACGCGCTATATATGGCAGAACTTGCAGCCTGTCATATAAAGAAAAATAAGTTTTCTGAAGCTGAGTTTCTTCTTGAAAGAGCACAGGAAGTAAAACCAGGCTATTACGCTATTTTTCTAACATTTGCCGCTCTCTATGAAGCCAGAGGTATAACCGACAAGCAGGTCGGCTTTATGATGCGAGCTGCCAATGCAGCTCCGGAAAAATTTTCGATTCGCCTGGCTCTTGCGGACTTGTTAAAGCGCTACGGCGATGGCTCAGGCGCCTGTAACCAATACCAGTTGATCCTGGAAACGAACCCGGATCTCGAGGCAGCTCTGTTTGGCCTGGGAACACTTTTAATGAAAAGAAACGAGCTTAATGAAGCCATGGTTCTTTTTAGAAAAATAATCCAAAATAATCCCGGCGCTTTCGATGCGCATTTCAATCTGGCCAGTTGTCTATTTCGCCAAAATAAATTCACTATGGCTATCAATTACTTTCAGATGTCCTGTCGCAGCAAAAAATTATTTGAAAAATCTCTTTATCTTTCGGCGCAATGCTACTTTAAACTCAACGATTTCGATCGCGCTATAGTTACCATGGAAAGACTAGTTCTTCTTAAAGAAAACGATATTTCCTATAATAAAAGCCTGGCTGAAATTTATAAAGCTGCCGGAGAATATGATCTTGCCAGAGATTCCTATAAATTTTTAAGTAAAATTGCTCCTCAAAGACCCGAGTTTATGGTGAATTATGCAGAAATGCTGGTAACTCTCAAAGACTTCAGCCGTGCAACAAAAGCGCTGGACGGACTTTTCAGGGCCCACCCGGGCCATCTGGAAGGACACCGATTGCTTGGCGAAATTTATCTTAACAACCACCAATTCAAAGCTGCAATTGAAGAATTTAAAAGAACTCTCATGATTAATGAAAATCATGTAAAAGCCTATCTCGGACTTGAAAAGGTCTATGAAAAAACCAGCGATCTGCAAAATCAGTATGAAGCCTTGAAAAAGGCTATTGAATTGGGAACGGAAAGCCAGGAATTATTGCTTAAACTCGGTCAGCTTGAAAACAAACTCAAACTCCCGACTTCATTGGACCGCTTCAGAAAAGTTACTCAGCTCGACCCGAATTCCGATTACGCACTCGAAGCTGAGTATTACCTCAAACACCAGGCAGCCTGATTATTTCAACCAGATCAAAAAGTAAATGGTTAAAATATTAAGGGCTGCAAACAGCTTTTCAACATAAATAAACTTTTTTGTAAATGCTGCGGCCAATGCAAAAACTAAAATTATTATAAACGGCCAGAAACTAAAAAGCGGAACTGTGGAAAACAAAAACAGAAAAGACAGCCCAACCCATGCGAAAATAGTTTCATAGCGAATTTTGCAAGAAGCAATAACGCCGGCAAGGATTGCCGCAACCGGAATCAATTTTATCGGCCAGAGAATAAAGGGACAACTATTCGCAGGCAAAGAAAGTAAAAAGAAAAACAAAGCGGGCCACAGATATGGCCCAGATTTTAACACTTCTCGCCTGACGAAGATAACGGTAGCAACAAGCCATATTGCCGACTTTCCTGCCAAAGATATGAATTCATAGTTCAAACCGGTTTTAAAAAAGCTCAAGCCAATAATACAAGCCATAGCAAATTCAACAACAGGGTATTGTTTAGATATATTTGCACTACAATATCTACATTTTCCCCGCAAAAAAAGCCAGCTCAAAACCGGTATCAGGTCAGCAGCATGCAACTGATGTTTGCACTTCGGGCACGAAGAAGGCGGGAAAATAACCGAAGTTCCCTGAGACATGCGCAAAACAACTACATTACTGAAACTTCCCAAAAGGCCGCCAAATACAAAGAAGAAAAAACTCAGAAAATTATGCAATAGCTCGTTTTGATTCATGATTTTGCCTTATTTAGAGTGCAACCATAATAATTTATTTCTGTTGATAAGGCAAAAAAAAGAGCGGCTTTAAGCCGCTCTTAATTTTTTGATGATTATTTACACATCAAGTATTTACACATCAAGTGCCATCGCCTTCAACTGTGCCGTGTTTTCCATCACACATGATCAAACCGTCATCGGTAAGATCCGAGGTGTGTACATAGGAGCAGTCGCCTTCCGGTGGGGTGATCTGACTTTTCAGATAGTCACCACTAACCAGTGCGTCGATCTGGCTTGAGCTCATAGTTGACATCATAGATGTGTGATCCATGTTGTACATTTCTACAGCTCCGAGAATAACACGCATGTTGGCGTAGCAGGCTTTTTCACGGGCCTGTTGACGTGCTTTCCTGAAGTTAGGAATAGCAATCGCGGCCAGAATACCAATAATAGCAATAACAATCATAAGTTCGATTAACGTGAAACCTCTACGTTTCATAGTATCTCTTCCTCCTTTCCTTAAAGATAAACGGTACTCCCGCTACTTTAATCTTAATTACAATTCTGCTTTTTGTCAAATTTCGAACTCTTTTTGATAAGATCAAAGTTCTTAATTAAATCGTCTTCGTAATTTTCAAAATTCAAGATCAGATTCTTTTGCAAGTCTACAATTTTCTGCATCTCTTCCACTTTTTCCACTAATTCTTCGGCAGGTCTGGCAATTTTATTGAATCTGGATGCGGATTTTTTTAAACTCATCTTAAAAGGACGAGCTCTCTGCATCTCTTTGAGATGCCAGTAATAAACAGAGTTTTCGATCAGTGCCAGATGATTGAAAGATGACAAAAACACCTTTCGCGGCTGCTCCTGTTTTAAGCGAAGATCACGCCCCTGTATTACAAGTGGCAGCTTGCTCTTAACCCCTATAAGATTTAAGGCGGTCGGCATAAAATCAATATGAGAGCCCACATTATCGTTAACCTTGAAGCCTCTGGATTCAGGATAAATGATAAAAAAAGGTACATTAGTCAGCTTCGGTTCCAGATTCCAGCCATGACCCATGTAACCATTTTCACCAAGACTGGTCGCATGATCGGCAGTTACAACTATATAGGTATTGCTTGCCAACCCCTTGTCTTTCAAGGCCTTAACTATCTTGAAAATCTGCCTGTCAATATATAAAAGGCAATCTTTAAATCTTTGAACTTTATAATTCTTTAATTGGTTGCCTTTGGCAAAAACAGGCTCGCTCCCATCTATCGGGTTAAAAGGAGCATGAGGAAAAGCAGAACGATAATAAACGAAAAATGGCTTTTTCGTTTCCTTTTCTGAGGGCAACATTTCGACAAGTTTATCAACCACATAATGTTCATTCGCTCCCCATATCCAGGCATCATCAGAAGTTATACCAGGCATCGAAGTAGCATCATAAAGCCGATCGGCTCCACGTGGAGCAAAAAAAGATAAAATACCTGTATTTCCTGTATATATGCTGAAAAACAGTGAGCAATCGTATCCTGCTGCTTTCAATACCTCGATCATAGTATTGCCGCTGAATTTATTTTTTTTCCTGAAAATATGAAAATCCGAAGGCATTATTCCCGAAAACAGAGAAAATTCAGCGTTTGCCGATTCCTGAAAAGATGAAAAATAAAAAGGAAAAATTTCAATTCGATCCTTTATTGTTTCCAGGTTGGGCATTGTCATATCTTTGCCGCCAAAAAGTGACAAATAGCGAACACCAGTAGATTCAAGAGTTATCATTACCAAATTTGCCGGATCGGAATTCGGCAAATTATTTTGCGACTCGATAAATTCCTTTGTAGTTTTATCCAGATCAAAACCGACTTCTGCCATTTCTTTTTTTAAAACTTCAAAGTCAGGGTACGGCCTTAAAATATTTTCGAAAAGCGGCACTGTGGCAACAAAGTTTTTTACCGGATCTCTAAAAATATTTACCGGTGAAGTCAGCAAGTTCAAACCGGTATAAGTAACCGGAGCAATAATAAAAAAAATAACCGGAACAAAACCCACTTTTTTAGTAACTGAAAATAGTTTATCAGCAAAATTCAACTTAAACATGCCAAAAAAAGCAGCGATCATGACAAAAATTCCAGCTACGCTTTTCCAACCAAGCATTTTGCCGGCTGTATCGAAAAACATGCTAAAACTGCTCAGACCAAGCACCCAGTTAATTCCGTGATAATCGAGTCCCTGGCCAAGGTTGAGGAAAACAAAAGCATCTATTAAATAAAATAAAATTGCAAAAGCAAGCAACAGGTTAAATGAAGGTTTTTCAAGTTTTATATTAAAAGACCCCATGATAAAAGTTAAAATTATAATAAAAGTCAATACCTGAATAGCGCCAATAACATAGCTCATAGAGCCAACAAGGAACCACAGATTTACAATAGCCGGCCCCATTGGAATCTTACTCAAAGCAAAAATAAAGACAATGCTGGAGAAAAACAGATAAAACCAGGAATGACGGATAAAATTACTATCAATTTCTGCCATGTTGGAACAGAATTTAATAAATCTGTAACCTGTAACCCAGATCAAAAGACTCAAAACAAGACTGGTAAGCAACGATGAATGAAATACAATCGAAAAATTGCTCATATATGCCAGAGCAAGCAAAAAAGTTGCTCCAGAAAGATAATGAAAATACAAAGGAGACCAGACTTTCTTTAATCTGGGCATTATAAAGACAAGAGCGAATAGCGGCATTAGAACAATCAGCTGCATATTGCTTATTTTTGCCTGAAACTGCAGTAGAGGAAGCAAACAAAAAAGATCTACATACCTTTGCCCGTTCATTTTTCGAGTAAGATAAAAAATTAGACCATACCAGGCCAGGCTCCAGGCAATGAATGGCGATTCAAAAAATAACTCGAGATTTAAAATCGCCTGCAGATCTTCTACAATCACCCTGCCTTCAAAAATATTAAAAAGCAGAATATTACTGCCAAGCTCCATGTTTTCAAGGCTTAACAGCAGAAAAAGAACAGGGTAGATCAGCGCACTTTTATATTGAAACTCCCGACTAAATTTTCGTACAGAAAAATAATAGCAAAAAAAGAGTATTAAAAAAGCCGTTAATATTATCCAACCACCATGGTCAACGAAAAAGAATCTGGTTCTCACCAGATCTCCAAGGTTGCGTGGGGTATTAATCAATACCGAAAAAATCCGAACCAGAACCAACAAAAACAATCCGGTACAGATTTTGCCATAAAATCTGGAAAGAAAACGAGATAAATTATTTATAGGTGCCGCCATTATACTGAAGCATCAGGCACTTTTGAGCATTCTTTCAAGTTCTTTTGGATGCATTGTGTGTGACATGGCTTCTTCGAGAGTAATGTCACCGCGCAGATAAAGATCACGCAAACACATTTCGAAAGTCATCATTCCTTCATCGTGACTGGTCTGCATAACAGTGTAAAGTCCCGAAATTTTCTGTTCTCTAATGCAGTTTGCAACCGCCGGATTACCTATAAGAATCTCGTTACAAACTATACGGCCTTTTCCACTTGCCATGGGAATAAGTTGTTGAGCAACTACCGATCGCAAAACGAAAGACAACTGAGACCTGATCTGAGTCTGCTGATGAGGCGGGAAAATATCGATAATACGGTTAATGGTCTGAGCAGCATCTGTGGTATGCAAAGTGCCAAAAACGAGATGCCCCGTTTCTGCCATGGTACAAGCTGCTGAAACCGTTTCCAGGTCACGCATCTCACCAACCAGAATAACATCGGGATCTTCACGAAGAACGCGACGCAAAGCCTCGGCAAAAGAAAAAGTATCTATACCGAGTTCGCGCTGATTAACAATAGACTTTTTATGATAATGCAGATATTCGATTGGATCTTCAACCGTCATTATGTGTGTACGTCTAGATTCATTTATAATATTGATCAGACAAGCTAAAGAAGTAGATTTTCCCGAACCGGTCGGACCGGTAAATAAAACCAGACCTTTTTTAAGTCTGGTAAAGTCACGCATTTTTTCTGGAAGACGCAGCTCTTCAAGGGTTGGGATTTTGGTAGGAATAATTCTAAAAGCTGCCCCAATGCAACCTCTTTGCTTGTAAACATTGACACGAAAACGGCCAAAACCATGAACAGAGTAAGAAAGGTCAAGCTCTTTGTTTTCTTCAAACTCTTTCTGCTGCTCTGCCGTAAGCATATTATATATTAACGACCTTGTATCCATCGGAGTTAAAACATCGAGGTCGGTTTGAATCAAATCCCCGTCTACGCGAATAACCGGAGGAGTACCTACAGTAATATGAAGATCTGATGCTCCGTTCTCGATTACGAGATTAAGCAGATCATTAAGAACAAACATTAGCCCGCACTCCTTAATTTTTTTTTATATTTTAGTGATCACCCATGGTCACGCGAACAACTTCTTCTAATGTAGTCATACCAATAAGAGCTTTTCTCAGGGCCGATTCACGCAGAGAAAGCATTCCTTCTTCAATTGCCTGTCGCCTGATGTCATCCGTAGAGCCACCATTGAGAATAATATCTCTGAGACGCTCAGACATCATCATTACTTCGTAAACACCAATACGCCCCTTATGGCCTGTGTTGTTGCAACTTTCGCAGCCTTTTCCCTTGTAGAACATCATGTTTCGCTCGTTTATGTGTGGTAAATCCAGACGTCTCAAAATTTCTGGTGTTATGCCAAACTGGCTGACCTGTTCAGCTCGAGGTTTTATTTCAAACCTGCAGTCTTTACAAATTTTTCTTACGAGACGCTGAGCCTGAATGATAACGACTGAAGTCGTAACCATGAACGGCTCAATCCCCATGTTAACAATACGACCGACAGTTCCCGGGGCATCGTTAGTATGCAGCGTAGATAAAACAAGATGGCCTGTCATAGATGCCTTGATCGCAATTTCGGCAGTTTCAAAGTCACGAATCTCACCAACCATGATAACATCTGGATCCTGGCGTAGAAACGAGCGCAAAGCCGCCGCAAACGTAAGACCTATTTCAGGTTTGCACTGCACCTGATTAACACCGTGCAGCATGTATTCAACCGGATCTTCGGCTGTCATAACATTGGTGTCAACTGCGTTAAGCGAAGTTAAAGCAGAATAAAGCGTAGTAGTTTTACCCGATCCGGTAGGACCGGTAACCAGAATAATTCCATAAGGCGAAGCAATACCTATTTTAAATTTATCCAAAGTTTTAGGCTCAAAACCAAGGTCTTCGAGGTTAACCTTCAAAGAACTCTGATCAAGAATTCTCATAACGATTTTTTCACCCCAGATAACCGGTAAAACCGAGACACGAAGATCGATCATACGATTAAGAACTTTAATCTTGATACGACCATCCTGGGGGAGACGTTTTTCAGCAATGTTAAGCTGCGACATGATTTTAAGACGCGAAGTAATAGCCGCAGTCGCCTTTTTGGGAGGAGTCATCGCCGTATACATCATACCATCCTGGCGATACCTGACCCTCAGCTCTTTTTCAAAAGGCTCGATATGAATATCAGAAACGCCATTCTGAACTGCCTGAGAGATAACCAGGTTACAAAGTCTGATAATTGGAGCATCGTTTTCGCCTAATTCGCCCAGCTGATCGAGATCTTCTTCTTCGGTTTGACCTATGTCTTCAAGGTCATCCATAAGTTTATCCTGCTGAGCAACTGCCCCATAGGCGTCCTGCAAGGCCTTGCTAATATCCGTATGAGTCGCTACAACCGGCTTAACCATTAAACCGCTCATCAACTGAATATCATCAATTGCGATAATATTAAGCGGATCGACCATAGCTACGGTAAGCTTGTTCCCAACTTTATTGATAGGTATAAGCATATGTCTTTTGGCGATATGCTCAGGGACAAGCTTGGCAATTACAGGATCGATAAGATAGTTGGAAAGATCAATAAAAGGTATGCGTAACTGCTTTGACAAAATCTGAACAATGTCATGCTCAGTTACCAGATGCATTTCAACCAATACTGCACCCAGACGCTTGCCGCTTTTCTTTTGAAGGGCCAAAGCCTGCTGCAGTTGTTCTTCGTTAATCAAGCCCTCATGAATCAGAGTATCTCCAAGACGCATTTTTTTGGGAATTGAAGATGAAGTGGCCGCTGGTTTTGGAGGATTGGCCGGAGCCGGAGCTTTCGCGCCCGGTGCCTGAGTTGGCGGAGTCTGAGGTCCCGGTGGTTGAGCCGCCGGAGGTGGTCCAGACTGATTTCCTCCTGGTTGTGCAGGATTAGATTCGTTCATTACTGCAATTCCTTCCTTATTTCTTACAGAAACAATTCCGTTAGATTGTCATGATATATCAAGTTGTGCTTAATTTCCAGTAATCAAAAAAGACAACTTCTCATAATTTTTTCAGATGGCTGTAAGCCGGTCATCAAACTGAAAGATTCAATTGCCTGCAAAAGCAATAACTCTCTACCGTCAATTACCTCGCAGCTCGAATTTCGGACATCCGCCATAAGCTGTGACCTTAAGTAGTAATTTAGATCTATATATAACTTATCGGCATGAAGATGATCTGTTAAAAGCCCCAGTCGGTCATTATTTTTTAATCCTAATGGGGTTGCGTTTACAATCAGATCACAACCTGCAACCAGATATTTAAAATTCTGTTCATGCCAACTATGATTTTTAAACCTGGTAGTTTTTTTTAGAAAACCCAATCTTTCTGCCTTTTTTCTTGAAATTTGATTAATTTTTTCTATGCCATATTGTTCGAGAGCCCAAATTACTGCCCTGGCAGAGCCTCCGGCCCCAAGAACCAGAGCTTGGCGACAGCTCTCAGCTTTGTTGTTGTTTTTTAAAAGCTCTAAAAAACCGGTTGCATCTGTGTTATACCCATGCATCCCGTCTTTTTTAAACCACAATGTATTGATCGAACCAAGACAGTCTGCCGGATGATGCAATTGCGAACAATACTTTACGGCTTCAATCTTATGAGGCATTGTTAAATTAATACCTGTCACATTTGTTGCCTGTAGCCCCGACAATGCTTTTTCGAGGTTTTGAATGCTCACCCGCATTGGAATATAAACAGCATTATAATTTAAATCAGAAAAAGCCCTGTTCCAGAGCCCAGGGCTTGATGAATGTGCAACCGGGTCGCCTGCTATGGCAAAAATTTTCGTTTTGCCATTTATATCTAAAATATTTTTTAATGCTGTAACCTGAGACAAAATAAAATTATTCTGGCAAAAGAATTAACAAAATCAGGAAAAGCTTTTTACTGCATCCTCTTCAGAATCAAAAATTTCAAAAACTTTTGTCAGTCTGGTGAGCTCAAAAAGCTCTTGAACAGCTGGCGACAAATTAATAAGCTTTAAATCACCCTTGTTCTTTTTTACTTTTTTCAAGGTTGCAGCAACTACCCCAAGCCCCATGCTGTTAAGATAGTTAACTTCCTGAAAATCCATTACCAGCTTGTGCTTGCCATCGGCAACGATCTGATCAATCTTGTCTTTAAACTGGTTCACCGTTTCTGTACCGATCTCTCCCCTTAATACAACCAGGGTTACATCGTTACTTTTAGGTCTTACATCAATTCTTATTTCCATCTGAGTTTTCCTCCCAGTATTCTTCTGCCAGATTCTCTCCTAAAATTACCTCATCTTTCTCTTAGATGCAAGAGAAAGAGGAGGGTATTAAAAAGGGGATATACATTTTCCTTTTGTTAGAACTGCTTAGCCGCTGAAATTCTATGAGCATCTCCTAAAGTTTCATCGGCGTAAGAATAATCAAAGCGCCAGGTATCCAGTTTGAAACTGGCACCAAGAGTCAAATCGCTATCATGGCTGCCAAGTCTCAAAGCTGCGTAGTCCTGCAACCACCACTCTGCCCCGATAAACAATTCGGCTTCCAGATTTTCAACTTTATTGATATCTGCAGCCAGAGTCAGTCTGTCATTAGGTCTATGAGCAATACCGATCGAAGTAGTGGTTGGCACCTTGTCTGACTGTCCAGACGCGGTATCCCACTCGAGAGTTTCCCATAAGTCTCTTACTGAAAGACCAACTGATGTTTTTTCGGTAGCTTCATACAGGAAACCCAGATCGAAGCCAAAAGTATCGGCTGAATTGGTAAACAAATCCTGGCTTAAATATTTAACGTTAACACCGCCATACCATCGGTCAGATAGTTTGCGGGCATAAGAACCGAAAGTGTTCTGCTCGGTATCGTCAAAGTAGCTGAAAATATAAACCGGTTTTCCTGCTGTGTAAGTTCCGTCAGCATTTGTTGCCGGAAGAGTGCCGGTGGGGTCGTTGCTAGCCATTCTGGTTTCGGGAATGCCGTCAACACCGAATCTGATGTGTGAGAGAGCAACCACGCCCTGATCATTACCATCACTGTCTTTGAGCGGATGAGCATAGTTGAAGAAGTTGTATTCCCGGTCCATGGTCAGATCGGCATGCATAAACGAGCCTTCGGCTCTTTTAAGTCTTGCCAGACCGGCCGGGTTCCAGAAAGCAGCGGTTGAATCGTCTGCTACTGCAGTGAAGGCACTGCCCATACCAAGTGCTCGGGCACCAACACCCATTTTTAGATACGCCCCTGCCTGGCCCGCCGAGTCTGCGAATGCAGCGCCCATTGTTCCTACGCTGAGAGCGATGAGGAAGAGAGTTTTAAAAACTTTTTTCATATTGTTTCCCCTTACAAGTCGATAGAACTGGTTATCTATCTATTCGGCAATTTTGTTAAATTTATAAACGATTTTTATAAATTTAATTGTTTTTGCTTCTTTCAATCAAAGCATGACTAAGACTTTACAAGGCTCAAATGCCTGACAAGCCAAGGTCTTTCAAAGAGTTGTATATCTGAGCGACTGAACTGTCATTTGAACTGTCTTCAGCTCTTGCAACATTTATCTGCGCCCGTGCTTTATCATGATCTCCCAGCTCATTTCGCCAGAAGTAACAGAAAGCCAGCATTGCATGAGCCTCAGCATTGCTAATTCCAATCGGATGAGTTGACTGAAAAACAAAAGCGGTATTCTGCAAACCCACTTCTTCAAGCAATTGAATCGCCTGCTTGAAGCCTGCAAGCTGACCGCGCTGAATCAAAGCTGCTGAGAGCCCCACTCGTGCTTCATTATTCGCCGAAGCCGCCTGAGTAAAAGAAGAATAACCGGATTCTACTCCTGAAGATTTGGTTAATGACCAACCAAGACCGTTATATGCTGCAACTTTCTGTTCTTCAGAAATATTGCTCAAGGTCAGCACCTGGTTAAACTTATTGATGGCACTACTGTAGGCACCATATCTAAAATCTTCCCAGGCCGATGCAATCAAAGAATCCGGGTCGGTTTCTCCGGAGTCTCCACCACCGGTGTCGCCCGTCCCGCCGGTACCCGGAGAGGGTATTTCAGGCGGAATGGTATATCGCCCACTGCCGCCGCCGCTACCGCAGCCGCTGGCTATCATAATAATTATTCCAATGGTAAACAGCACCAGTATTTTTTTGTTCATTTTGCCATCTCCAATCATGAGCTATATCAGCGTAATACTGCGATTTTGTGAGTATATCTGGTTTTCTTGTTCCAGTTATCCGGATCTCGCAAAGTAATTCTTGCGAAGTAAACACCATTGGCAACCTCTCTACCGCCGGCAGCCCGCAAATCCCATATCACATCCTGCACAGGTAAAGCTCCGTTATTGTCCGGCCTCAAGATAAGCTGGTTCATATCAGCCACTTTGTGACCTGAGACATCGTATATTTTCACTTCAATTTCTCCTGCATCAACATCAGGCCTGTTTGTGCTTATTCGCAAATTAACCCTTCTGTTGGCCGGATTCGGGAATTGAGTTACTTCATAAATATTAAGAGGAGGTGATGACTTGAAGCGAATCGCTTTGGTAGTTACCTGATTACCGGCTTTATCTGAAAGCCTGAGAGAAAGATCATATTCGCCGCCAATAAGGTCTTCGGTCGGAACAAACCTGGCTGATTTGCCCTGCGGATCAAACATAATCGGTTGGATTTTGCCATTAAGCAAAGCATAACCATCATGCAAATCAAGTCCAGAGCCAAATTCTTCGATCGCCCAGATAAACGATGGTTTTGGCTCACGTATTGGCTTGTGTTCGTCAACCTTGGTAATAACACTTGCCCTGGGTGCCATAACATCTTTCATTATCGCAAATGTGCCAGGCTCATTAGCGGCAAATTCGATTTTGCCATCTTTAAAGCTATGATTAACTGGAACCCAGCCTTTAGTAACATCGGAGCGATACAAACCGGTTCCATCACCCATTTGTTCTTCTGTGAGCTTATAACTGGCTTTCAAACTACCCTCAAGGCGACCCGCAGGAAGTTCTACACTGTAAGCAGTGCCAATTGGTTCAAGCTCTTTATCGCTGTAGCTTTGAACCCTGCTCGCTCTGATCGATCTTACCTGATTCAAGTTCAACTGAGCCATTGCAGACGGAACAATCATTGAAGCCTGGCTCTCACTATCCTCGATTTTATCGAGGTGCTCGGGCATAACTGCTACCATAGAATCCTGATTAAGAGTTCCGGGCTCAAATACCGCTTCAAATCTTTCATCCGGTGATTTAACCGATGCCCTGAGCGACGAGTTCACAAAAGCTGTAGAGAAACTCATGTCTGCTGTGCCGGAATTTAGTGAAATATCACTGGCAGTGACCTCTATGGTTGCAACGCCCGGATAATTAACATCCAGATGGGTGCCACCAATAAAGATTCGATTATTAGGACCTGAATTTAGAACCAGCGAAACCGCTGTTCCACCGCTCTGAGTAATAGTAGCTGTTGGCGCGCCTGAGAGATCTTCATTAGAGCTGACCGCCACGCTTATATCAAACTCATTTGCGGGATTACTGAATGCAGTTATAGTAAGTTCAGGTGGTGTAATATCCTGTCCCTGGAAGGTAACTCTGGCAATCTCACTATCACTTTTGTTACCAAACAAATCTTCCACACCTGAAGCAACAATTGTATAATTTTTAGTTTCTACAATCTCGTCAAAAGCCGTAATAGTTACCGACTTTAGATCAGCACGCAAACTGATTGAATCGATCGCAACTGTATCAGTGCCTGTTGTCAGATCATAATTGCCAATCTGCTGAGCACTTTCTGCTTCAACCTGCTCATCGAAAACCAGGTTGAATTCTTTTTGCGAACTTAACCCATCATAGGTGATCGCGCTTATAATCGGACCTTTGGCATCTGCTGTAAACTGAGCAGAGTTATTGCCTGCCACGATCGGATCATCATCTATACTTCTAAAACCTGGGTCTACAGTCAGTGTATACAAAGTATCGTGACTAAGGTTCTGGTTAAGCGGTATTTCAACCACATTGTCTTCTACGCTGATCGGGGAGGCAGCACCAATACCGACAGGCGTAGCAGGAGTCAAAGAATACAAATTGGGATTATCACCATCATCTGCATTAACTGCATGGCTGAAGGTCACCCTGATATTGTTTTTATCGATTTGCTTAACTGAAGTTACTTTAAAGATCGAGTTAACAACTGTAACATCAACCGTACTGTTAGTTGATTCATTACCGGCAAGATCAGCTACCGAAAGCTTGTAAGTCCCATCGGTCACAGGCTGCAGTTCACTATCGGTTCCATCCCACTCCACGTAGTATGGACTTGCACCACCTTGGAGCATCAATTCTTTAACCAGCGAAGAACCTGCCATAACCTTAATCAGTGCAGTTCCTGAACCTATAGTCGGATCAGTAGTATTAACCTCTATTCTCATATTGGTAACTCTGGGATTAAACCTGCTCACAGCATTACCATTATCCACTCTGTAAGTCTTGATTGAGCTGATTACCGGTGCCGTGCGATCAATGACCAGCGTGCCGGTAGCCTGACTTGAAGCTCCCAGAGGTTGACCAAGATTGCCCGCCCTGTCAACGACACATAACTGATATTCTCCATCGAGCAACGTTCCCTGTGGAGTGTCGGTATTATTGCCATCGAAGCTGGTTGTGTAACCACCACCGGAAAGACCGGTGAGCGGATAAGTATCAGTAGAAAGCCCCGGATTGGTAAGACGCATTCTCAGGGTATCACCTGAAGATGGGCCGAATACTTCTATTTTTACGAATGAATTTACCAAAGGGCTGAAATAAGCTTTCCCGTTGTATGTTTTGACATTGGTAAAGTTCCAACTGGACACCTTTGGAGCAAGACCATCATAAACAATGCTACCGCGTTTACTACCCTCATTGGCCGCGTCATCATAAACTCTCAGCACATAAGAGGTAGGTCCGGTAGAACCAATAGGTCCGTTCTTCAAGGTGCCATCCCAGCTTGCCGTTCCAGAAAGCCCATCAAGAGTAATCGGAATACTTGCAAGCGAAGCCTCCCCCTGATAGAAGTGCAGCCATAGGTCACTCGCATTTGGAGCAGCCTGAAAATTCACGGTTATGGTAGCAATCCCCGGTCTTACGTAAGGACTAAATGGATAATCTACCAGATCGCCGGTTGGTGAAGAGTTTTTTGCAGTAGTTGTCTGATAAGTAGAAACCCGATAAGAGCTGATAGTTGGCCCCTTAGACCTGATCTGCAACTTGTCGGACATAGCCACATCATTGTTTCCCCTATTGCCGGCTTCATCAAATCCGCGCGAAACATAATAAGTATATGTTCCCTGCGGGGTATTTGCATCAAAGTTCGATGAGTTTGTAAATCTTGCTGTAGTTGAATTAACCCAGTTCTCAAAAGTAAAACTCATAACAGTCGTACTACTGTCACCCAGTCTAAGTTTTGGATACCAGGAGGTCCCAACAGACTGATCCATAGGTTCATTAAATGTTACATCGAACTGCGCACTGTTTGCCGGTGTAATTCCAATGGTTCCGGTAGGTATTACAGATAGCGGTTGTGGTAGTTGATTGTCTAGAACTATTGTATGACTGCCATTCTGAAAACCATTAGAAGAGGAATCTTTGTCGTCAAGATTGTATGAAAGGGATGCTGTTTCGGTAAAAGTGGTAGAACCGCTGAATACATCAGCAAAGTTACTCACTTCGACAAAACAGGGCTCGCGTTGAATATTCTGCGATGAAGTTAAATCGCTGTTATTCACAAACCTTGCTACGGTTCTGGTAACACCGCCCTGATTATGATCGAGCCAGGAGACAAATGTTGCCGTATCTTTAGGCGTTGTCGCATCGTTCTGAGTATAAAACTTCAAACTTGGAGTTTTTGTTCTATCAATTGGAATATAGACATCAGCAGAAAGAGATGCCGTTTCAAAAGCTACTTCATAATAGAAATTACCCGCAGGCTGACCTTTACAAAGCTGTATTGACTCAGAGGTTTTGGTAATAGCAGGCGAAACAGCCAGAGTCTGTATTCTGGGTGCAGCAATAGTACCCGGCATTAAAGTATTTACTGAAACAGCTTCATCACCTTGAACCGGAGCTCTTATATTGCCATTACCCCAAAGGTCGACAAATGCGTTTTCCGAGCAGGCAATATAGAACTTGCTTGTTCCCCAACCCAACATTGTTTTAAGAGCATCGGAGGTCAATGGGATCGTGACCGTATTTGATGCATAATCAACGTTTATGTTTTTAAATTCGCTAAAGTCAACCATGTTTTCATTAAGTGGCATAGAACCACCTGTTAGATCAGAGTTTGCATACAAATAAACTCTGGAAAGATCAACAGGTAGATCTCTACTTAATTCGATAGTTTCAGCCAGATTTTTATATGGATCCCTGTAAAGTCTTGCGCGACGTTCAGGCCCTGTTTGAAACTGCATTTTCAATATGGGTTGCGATCCGGTTAAATCAAGTTCAAAAGAATCTTCCCTGACCGAGAACTGACTTCGCAATGGAATCATGGTAGCCGGAGTCGCATTATTGTATTTAATTGGCACAACTCTGTTACCATAAAAATCTCTTATTAAGGGAGCCGGGTCTGAAGGATCGGGTGGCTCGTATTCGCTGCCATTAATCTGGAGATTGAATACAGAACCGTTTTTGCCATAGTTCAAGGCGATCCAGTCTTGTGCTTCCTGAGAAAGCCTGATCTTAAGCCTTTTAGATGTATCAAGCCCCACAATAGTATCTGAAGCAGCAGTTGTAATAAATCTGTAACGATTGGCATAGGTATCTGACGGATTACCACGATTTTTCCAGATAGAGAGGTTCCTCAATGTGTCAGTGGTAATAGACGTTTCGTCCATGTCCTTATCAAATTCAAGATAGAGAAAATCTTTTTCTGAAGGAGTATTGGCATTATAGGAACCCGTTACCAGATGAGGCCGATCGGTATAAGTAACCGGAACATTTACCGGGAAAGTTGCCAGAGTTCTTGGTAATGGCTTGAGCCAGTTTCCTGCTTCATCCAATCCCAAAGGAGCAGATGCATAAGTCGGATAGTCGTGCCCCGGCGTAGCCTCACCAGTAGTTGTATCATGGGCAATTGAAATGTAGAGATTTTCATCACCCCAATCGGCAACTATTGCCTTGGTAGCAGAAGAAAGCTGAATATTGATTCGATCATTCCACGAAGTTTCAAGAATTTTATCCTGTTTCGGGTCAAGAGGAGTTGCCCCGTCAGGAACCTGAACATCATTATGGTCCATTTTGCTTCCAAGCCTGACAAATTCAAGCTGGCTCTGCATAAACAGTGGATCGATTCTTTCTGAAAAGTTTAATCTCAACGATGTGCCATCATAGCTCGCAGACTGCAATTCAGGTCTGGTGGTGTCAATAGCCAGCTCTTTCTCTTTCCAGGTCATATTACCTGCGCCATCTCTGACGTAAATTCTGAAGGTTCTGGTCGCAAGATCAAAGGTATTGGTTGCCAGATTTAAAGGCTTACAATATACAGTTGCGGCATTCTGAAATTCTGTTAGTTCATAGGTTGAAGTTGCGTCTATTGAATTAAAGTTTATATAAGCCACACCCTGACCGCTCAGATCAGCAGCATTAGAAACCGTTATCGAAGCGACGATTCCATCTGGAGATACCCTGTCACCTGTATTTGACTTATAACCATCACCAACGTTAGCAACCCAGTTTTGCAGATTGCGATTTTCGACTCTTAGTTCTGAATCGATAATTTTTGGTGGCGTGTTGTCTATAGTGAAAGTAGCAACCCCAAAGGCACTTCTGCTGTAATTTTGAGCATCGTCAGTCACAATAACTCTGTATTTGGGAGAAACGCCATCTAAAGCGGGCCAACCTGTGTCAGTGTGAGTTGCGACTCTAAACAAAGCCTCCCAGGTTTCGGTTCCAGGAATTTGATAAAGTGGAGCCTTATAAATTTCAGTTACTTCATCAGACATAAGGAGCACTGCTGTGGCAGATCCCGGATCTTCGAATTTTTTGATTGTTGTACTTATGCGCAAAAGGTCATTAATATTGACGCTGTTAGAAGCAATATTATCGTTATTTTCATCCAGAATCGAAAATTTAACGGATTGTGGATCAGGCAACTCTGTATCTATACCAAACGGGTCATCAGGATCACAATTAATTGTGGTTGAAGCCAGAACAATTGAACTCACATCAGGGTGAAGAACTTTTGCGTCGAACTCTGCTTCAACAATATCAACCTTACCCGCAGTAACAGTAAAAGTGTCACGATAAACGTAATTGCCCGCGCCACTGCTGCCCGCCTGATAAGTCAACGGCACCCAGTATGTTTTCATGTCGCCATCACTATATTTTGAGTCCGAATCATCAGATGGGCTTTTAATTATACTTCGTATATCTGCCAGAACTGTAGCGGCAGGGTCGTTGTCTGCATTATAAAGAGAGGTCATAACGACAGTGAGAGTAACTTCATCTGCTGTTGTATTCTTGTAGTTAGCCGGGTTGGCAATGTTGTTTTCGCTCTCCGGCGGGTTGTCGTCAAGACTTAAGTCCGCCCTGGTTTGTGGGTAAGGAGCAAATGTCGGGGTTTTGGAAAGGAATCTAATCTCGTTGGTATAGCCATATTTCATGTTACCCGAAGCATCATAGGCAAGTATGGTTAATGAACCGACTGTGCCAAGACCTTCCGGAACAGTCCATTCATAGACATATTCCCCCTGAGTGGGCGGTGGAAACAATGTCGGACTCGGAGGAGTCAAACCATTATCCAGATATAGATTGGTGAAATCTATCATAGGCAAAATGTCATTGTTATTGGAAACTCTGAGCCTTACCTGAATGACATCATCGAGATTGGCTTCATTAAGTCTGCCCTCATCGACAACAAAAGAGATCGGATAAATCTGTAATTTAGGAGGTCGGTTATCGATTCTTACTTTATTTGTGCAGGTTTTAACTGTTTCATTACCGTTAACGTCAGTCAATTTAACCGTAAACTGAACCTCTTCATCATCTGTTGTGCCCTCTATGGGCATATAATCTTCTGTAGCTCGCCAGCCTCCGGCAATGGAAGTATAAGGAACTTCTCTAGCCGTATCATTTATTCCAAGTTTGCTTAGATCAACTGTAAGGGTGCCCATATCACCGTCATCGCCCTGGATATCGACTTCAATTCTTACGACATCTGTTGCCACGCTTGGGTAGGTGGTGTAGGTTCCATCGAGATCGACAATTGTATTACCATTATTGTCGAAAACCTGATTGTTTTCGCATTTTGTTATAATCAGAGGCTTGTTATCGACAAACATTGTGTTTGTTGAAGCAATATCTCTATTGCCTGCGTTGTCAGTAAGCTCAACTGTCAGAGCAATATCTTCTCCGTTTGTTGTGCCCGAAGCAACTGTATGAACATAACCATAGATACCGTCATCAGCGAGATTATCACCATGGGCACCGTCATCATACAGGTTCTGGGATGAGCTTCCGCCAAGGCTTGAAAGGTTAACTCTTGGAGTGCCGCCATCTACTCGTGCTTTTTCCACTTCTGCAAGAATTGTAACTTTATCGCCAACATTGACTACATTTGATTTTCCATAAAGCTGCTGAACGGTAGCCGAAGCAGACATTATGACCGGCGGTCGGCAATCAACTTCAAAAGTATCTGAAAGGGAATTCATTTTGTTACCAGCTTTGTCGCTCACTGTAGCCTTGAAAACATAACTGGTATTTTCCATTGCAGATTCTTCACAATCATGAACCAGATAATAGCGTTGAAGAACCGGGTCGTAATTCATTACATAAGCGCTGTCGCCGCCAACATAAGAAAGATCAATGGTGCAGGTTCCATAGTCCTGATCCGGCACCGGCACAATAAATTCCAGCCTGTCACCAATATTCACAACTCCGGATTTATTCAAGTCGGTCATGAAATTTACAGCCATGGGGCCGACATCTGGATTTTTGTTGTCGATTTTTACTTTAATTACTCCAGAGACAGCATTCCCGGCATCGTCTTCGGCCCTGTAGCCAAAATAATGATCATTATTAAGATCACCTGAAGGCACATCTACCGAAAGAGTGTAAGTACCAACACCATCATAAGTCATTTCAACCGGAACTGTTTCGCCAAATTCAGTTAAATCAATTTCAACAATTTCGTTATCATGAACGTTTGCACTCGAACTTGCCAGCTGGACTTTGAATGTCAAACGATCATCTACTCTCACATAAGGGTGAGAGCCAGAAATGGCCGGCGAAGAAGTGTAGGCGTCGCCAATAATTTCGGGTTTTTCGTTATCAATGCCGATACTGTTGGAAACGGTATAAACCAGGTTCCCGGCATCATCGGCAGCATAAATCGTAAATGGAACATTTCGATCATAGGGTTTTCCGCTTGCAGGGTCTCCTACTGTATGCTCCAATCTGTATGTAGTGCCTGAATAAGGGGTAAGAGTGCTACTTGCAGTGCCGCCAATACGGGTAAAATCCGTCCAGATCGATCCTCCGTCAATACCTGTCAGATTGGCCTGAATAGCTATATTGTCTCCATGTCTGACCGTCTGCCCCGCACGCGAAGCATTGGTAACCTGGCCGGCACTGATTACCGGAGGATCATTGTCTACATAGACAATAGGCATGGTAATTCTGCTGATTTCATTACCGGCGTCATCTTTGGCATAAATTGTAAAAGCCCGAGGCGAAACATCATCTGAAGTATATTGATGAATGTCATACCAGAGTTCAAAGGTAGTGGTCGCTGAATTATTAAAAGGAATAATCTGGTTGCTGACTCCACCAATTGAACTTAAATCTACGGTAACGGTAACATCATCCATAATGCTGGAAAGGTTTCCGTAGAAGTGTAGCTGGTCGCCTATGATCGCGATGTTATCGCCTTTTATACCACCTTTTTCGATAACCTTAACACCGAAAGGAAGTGCGAATTCAGGTGGAATGTTATCCAGAGCAAGCGGATTTGAAATGCGCGGAGAACTTTCGTTACCTACGTCATCTTCTGCGCGGACTTCAAAAGTTACAAAGTTGCTTTGAATATCTGGAACATCTGCCAGATAATAGTCATAAGTAAAAGTAGCCTCAGATCCCACAGCGCCCGAATCTTTTATCATGGTTATTCCGCCGGGGAATAAATCATCATTGTACATAACCACTTTGTCATAATCATAGCTGTCAATAACGGCTTGAATTCTAATTGTATCTCCTGAAGTTACCCAGGACTTTCCGGTAGTCATATTAACAGCTGTAACAGACTGAATTTCTGGAGCAATGGTGTCATAATTAACAGCTAAATCCCAGCTGCGACTGTTACCGGCATCATCAGTTGCACTTACCTGAATACCGGTTGAAACACCTTCGCGATTGTTTGGAAATGTTAAAGCAAGCTGATAAACCGGCTCACTGTCGGGGCCACCAACACGGGAAAAAATATGAGATGCGCCAAGACCGATATTGGTCAGATTCGCTCTCGGAATATCACCATCGAGAGCGCTATTCATGGTAATATCAAGCTGAAGCGTATCTCCTATTTTATAATAACCGCTTGTGCCGGTACCGCCGGTTGCTGAAGGACCATAAGTAGAATATGGGCGTCTATTGTCTATCAACAGACTACCACCCATTCTAACTCCATCTTCATCAACGAACTGAAAAGTCTGGGTTGTGTTATTTTCGATGTTACCCGGAGAAACGGTTAAAAATGCTGAATAAAAAGTTCCGGCGATGTTAGGCAAGGCAAAATAAGGGTTACCAAACTGACTTAAATTGACATAGGGATACTGATCCTGATCAGCTGTAGTAGAACGGCAGGTAAAAGTAATAGTATCGCCTATACCTGCGATACCGTCTCCATTTAAGTCTGAAGAGATAACAGCCGTCTGGTTGGTAATATTTGCCCAGACACCGTTAACGGTTGCAAAAATCATCAGAAGAAGCAATACACTTCTGTAAACCTTTTGTCTTAACATTTTGTCTGCCTTTTTTATCGCCATATAAATGGTTCCTCCGCGGTTGTGGAACTGATAGTTTTCGACTATTCAGTTAGTTAATCGGCACTTAGTAGCAAAACCTGTAGGAATTTTTTCTATCCCGGGAACCTGTAAAGCAAAAATTGCTTCTCTGAAAAGATTGCTTCGTCGCGATGCTCCTCGCAATGACAGCCACCAAATTGTCATTGCGAGCGAAGCGAAGCAATCTCAATGTGTGACTTTGCGTGAAGTGAATAATCGACAACGACAACGACGACGAATACGATTACGAATACAATTTTAGACATTTTTTTGTTGGGCAAAATAGTTAAACAATATTGAAAAAAAACAGCCGGAACTGCTTGATAGCAGCTCCGGCTTTTCCCTAACTCCCAGACAATGGGAGAATTTTTATATTCCGGTTAAACCGGCCTTTTTCAACGTATTATAAATCTGGGCAACAGAAGAAGTATCTGAGCCGTCTTCCTGTCTGGCAGCAAGGATCTGCTCTCTTGCCAGGTCATCGTCACCAGTCTGCCCACGCCAGAAGTAAGCATAAGCCAGCATTGCATGAGCTTCAGCTGAAGTTACGCCGATAGATTGATGTTCAAGTGTTAATTCATAGTCTGTGTCTCCCAGACCAATATCTTCAAAGATATCTACAGCTTGAGCAATTCCTGATTGTTTGCCCTGCTGAACTAAAGCCATTGCATAACCAAGTAATGATTCGAGTATATCGCCCGCCTGAATGAAATCAGACATACCGGCTAAAGTATCGTAGTTTTTCACTCTGGCCCAGCCTCTGCCGTTATAAGCCTGCTGGCGTTCTTCAGTGGTAGCGTCGGAATCGCCGATAATGCTTTCAAAGTAAAGAATAGCGCCACCGTAATTACCATTATCCATAGCTTCCCAGCCGGCTTCGAGTTTTTCTTCAACGGTTGTGCCGGTACCCGTACCAGTGCCGGTTCCAGTTCCCGTTCCCGTATCCGTTCCCGTGCCGGTACCTGTAACAATAACAGGACCTGTTGGATTTTCTCCAGGCAAAACCTGTCGCCCACTACCTCCTCCGCCGCCACCGCAGCCAATAGCCATGAAAATAGCGGCAGCCAGGAGTGAAAATAAAATTTTGAACAGCTGTTTATTAATTTTCTGCATTATTTACCTCAAAACAGCCAGCTTGAAGGTTTCTTTGACCTTTTTAGCCGGGTTATCCGGGTCTCTAATTTCGATTCTGGCAAAATAAACCCCGTTAGCAACCTTGCGACCTTTTGAATCACACAAATCCCATGGAATATCATATAAATACCTGGCATTAATTCCCCATCTTTCATTAACACCCCTTATTCCATACACAGTTCTGATCTTATCGCCGGAAACATCGTATAATTTAACCTTAACCAGATCTGTTCCAATATCTCCACGATTAGCGCTGATTCTTATGTAAGCTCTGTTTCTTGCCGGATTAGGATATTGAATGATTTGAGTAATTTTCAACGGAACTGAAACTTCAAACCTTACCGGAGTCATCTGTGACTGGTTACCAGTGTTATCTGCAGCTCTTATTTCAAGAGTATGCCTGCCACCGGTAAGGTCGGCCATTGGGCGGAATACGAAGCCACCGGAAGAATCTACCTCAACCAGCTGTGCAGGCCCTGAATCAATATGAGCAGTTACGCTATCTAAATCTATGCCTGAACCAGCGTCTGAAACCCTTCCTCTAAACTCGGGTCTTGCGGTTCTAAAAGGATCATTCAAATCTATATCTGAATCAATACTGACTTCAGGAGCCTTGACATCACGCATTATGGCAAAAACCTGAGTTTTTCTTACTTTGGCTGCATACTCTCGCTCGCGGGTCAAACCTGAGCTGACAAATTTCCAATTATCGTTCTGTTGGTAAAACATGCCAAGCCCCTGAGTATCCGTTGCAGATTTCAGTTTCATGAATACATGAAAACCATCTTTGATTTTTGCCGAAGCTACAGATACTTCATAAGCATCAGAGACAACGATAAGCTCATCTTGATTTATGTGACTTTCTTCTGCGGTATTGGCACGCATTCCAAGAGTCTGTCTGGCCTGAACCTGTAATGAATTCAGAATTCTGCCCGAACCATTTTGGTCTTTTTCCAGTCGATGAGCCATTATTTTTACCAGAGCGTCTTCTGTGAGGCTGTTAGCCGAGAAGTCGACACTGACCAGTTTATCTGCCGAAATAATTGAAGCCACTTGATTAGCACTCAGATAAGCAACAGCAAATTCTGCACTGCCTGACCCCTGATTACCCGCAAGATCTTCGGCAGTGGCTTTGAGTGTGCCATTGCCCGGGTAAGAAGAGCTCAGATGGACGCCAATCATATAAGCTAACGGGTTTGATCCCTGCTGCATAGATGTAGTTACCAATGGAGCATTGCTTTGAGCAATCTGAAGTTCCGGAGCGGACTTCAACTCTTCATTACTTACAACTACGACTATGATATCATTCTCATTCGCCGGATTGGAAAATGCTGAAACTTCAAGTTCAGGCGGAGTAAGATCTCGGCCCTTAAAGCTGAGAGTATTTGAAGCTGGTGATATATTGCCGTATTTATCTTCGATATTATCAACAGCAATCTCGTAATCAGCATTTTCGATCAAATTTTCTTCAGCAGTTATTAAAACTGTTTTCTTATTTGACTGAGTGGTAACCTGAGCTATTCCAACTGCCCCATCTGGTCCGGCAAGACTGTAATTTGATTTATTACCGGCACTGGTTGAAGAATAAGTTTCGTCAAAGACAACTATAAATTCCTGCTGCCCGGAAAGGTCCTCAAAATTTACTTCTACAAGTTTGGGACCTGTTCCATCTGCCGTTAAGCTCAGAGTATTGTTGGGCTCATCGATCGTAGCACCATAGATGCTTCTGACTGTCCCGGTGGCAATTTCGAAATCATAGTTCTGGTCAGCAAAATTCGGCGCGACATCAAAGCTTATTGCCTGAGCTTCAGCCTTAGCAATATTACTGACCGTAAGTCCTGCTGTCGTTATCGAAGCACTCGCAAGACTGGAAGCATCTATTTCATGATTAAACCATATCTTGGCGGAAGTAGAACTTATTTGCGTAATTCCGGTAGCTGTAAAGTCAGTCGTCAAAGCAAAGATTGACACCGAATCAGTCGCTGTATTTCCAGTATAATCAATTGCCTTCAACTTATAGTCACCATCGTTTACCATGTCCCCACTTTTATTTTTTCCATCCCAGTATGCTGTATAAATTCCGCCTACATTGCTTAATCCAAGCTGACGAATTCTAACGTTTGAGCTGTTGAGAACTTCAACCTGGAAGATTCCCTGCTCATCAAGAGTTTCGGGAGAGTATACCTGAATTTCCAGATCACCTGCACTTGGTGAGAATGAAGTTACCGGATTTCCGTTAAGTAGAATATTGTAAGAAGCTATACCCGGCCTGTCTGTATCAATGACTACATCGTAGACAATCGGCGAACCTGAAGCAAGAACACTCACATTTCCAGCCGAGTCAACCATATCCAGGTTATAGGTTCCGTCAGGCATATATGATTTAGGATCACTGCCGCGGCTGTATCTACCTTCGAAATTACAACTCCATCTGCCTGTGCCTGAAGAAGTAAGATTATAAGTATCGGTTGAATTGGCACCTCTAATTCTGAGTCTCGGCGCTTCTGTCTCGGCACTGTTAAATCTTACATTGATATAATCATGCAAGTCCGGGTTGAAGTATACCGCAGAGGTAGCAACAACTCCTCGGGTAATAACAGGCTCAGAAAGGACAACAGGTGCAGAAGCATCCATTGTCCAGTTGTAGGATTCAAGAGAGAAATCACCCGCATCGTCTACCAGTTTAACCTGATATGTAGTTGGCGCGGATGGATTCGGGCCATTAGCAGCAGACCAGGTAAAGGTCGCTGCATTTGTAGCCGAATCAAAGTCAACACCATCTGCAAGAGTGAAAGATGCTACGGTTGAATTGCTCTGCATAAAATGCAGATGAATCGGTAACGAATCCGGAGCCTGGGCAAGTTTGATTGTAAGTGTAGCTGTTCCCGGTTCCACATTGAAACTGAAAGGCTTATCGGTAAGAATTTCGCTGCTGTCGCTTGCAGTGGTAGACTGGTAAGACTGAGCATAAATTTCATCAATTACCGGACCTCTTGAGCGTATTTCCATGGTATCGGCAGTCGAAGTGGCAACTTTGTTACCGGTTAAATCCCAACCTGTTACCGAGCAATTATAAATTCCCTGCGGAATATCAGGTTCAATTGCCTCGGCGGTCACAAATCTTGCCTGAGTTGAATTAATCCAGGATTCAAAAGAACAACTTATTGTTTTACTTTCAGTTGCAAGAGACAAAGAAGGTTCTTGCGAACCAAGTTCACTCATTGATTCATTGAAAGTTACGGTAAAGGTTGCTCCGCCGGCTTCTGAAGTTGGCAAAGGTTCTTCGTCTGCGACAACCGAATCCACCGAAGGAGGGGTTCGGTCAACTATGAGGGGGGTATATGATGCATCGCCAATGGCAAAGTTTCCTGCCATATCTGCTGCGGTCAACACATAAGCGCCTTCTGCAAGAGTTGAAGCCGAGGCCTGGCTGACAGCAACATTATGTATATCAGTCAAGGGGTCGACAGTCATATCATAGCTGTAAGTCGCTACCCCGTTAAGCAAGAGCATTCTTAAAGGATCTGCGGTGTTGGTCTCATATACCACCTGCAAATCACCATGCAGCTGCTCGTTGTAGTACAGAGGGTCAGAGCTGGCGTCAGAAACATTGGTTATGGTTCCCGTTCCTATTTCAGGCTCAAGCGCATCATAAACAATAGTTGTTGTGCTGGTTGCACTCAGGTTTCCAATACTATCCATCAATCTAAATGAATAATTCAAAGGACCGTTATTGCCCGGACTTCCGAAAAACCAGGCATTAACAGTCGCAGTAGCGGTTTGGTTGGCGACATCGGGATTGATAGTAAGTGTTGCAACCTGAACATTGGAACTGTTATAAACAAGCAGACTGTGAGGCACCTGATAAGGGCCCTGCTGGTATCTGATACTCAAACTGGCAACTCCCGGCACATCCGGCGAATATGGTTGATCAAACAGCTCTGTTAAACCTGTAAGCAAATGCTGCTGAGACCTCAATGTTGCAGTAACACTTGGCGGAGTGGTAAACATTTGAATTTCAAATGAACCGGTTGCAGGGTCTTCGTTCAAATTGCCTGCAAGGTCTCTTGCGCCACTGATATGGTAACTATAGGTAGCGGTAGGATAAACATCCAGATCATTGGTATTGGTAAATCGAACCGTATCGGTACTTAACCATGAAACAAAAGTCAATGGTATAACAGCCGCATCGCTGGCAAGGTTTGCTGTAGGAGCCACATTTGTATTCATGTGTTCATTAAAAGTCAGTTCAAAGATTCCTTCGCCTGCTTTTACTCCACCGGCAAGAATTGGGTTGACAGAGCTGACTGTTGGCCTGGTGCTTTCAACCATAAGTGGGGTAAAACTTCCAATGTCAAAATTACCGGCGAGGTCAACTACAGAAACAGCATATATGCCATCGGCAAGACTATCGCCATACTGGCATTGATGATAGGTGCCGGTTCCTGACATATCTTTAGTATAAGTAGCATTTGTAGTATTGGTGACCAGCAATCTAACTTCATCATTGCCGTAAGTTGTAATGGTAAAAGTAGCGGCACCGTATTCCGGCGAATAATACCAGACCAGGCCTGCACCGGTGTCGGTAGCAATGCCATAACTCTCCATATTGAAACTGCTCATCGAAGGTGAAGCTGTGTCAAATTTAAAAGCTTCGGGTAAAGATGAGCCTGAGATATTACCAAGACTGTCGGCAATTCTGAAACGATAAGTGCCATCAGAAGGGCCAGTAGCCCAGGTCCAGGAACCAACGTCAGAATCATACAACTGTATTTCTATCGGATCGCCCGACGGCAAACCGGAATAAGTGGCAACCTGGTTGTCAGAAGAATTGTAAACTCTTAAATCATGTGGTGTATTGAATGGGCCGCCACTATAATCAATTCTTAAAGTAGCCGATCCTCCACCATAATCTGGATTAAAGGCAATATTTTTCTGCGCTGAATTATAGATATGAGGTTGTAAGGTATAATTGTCGATTCTTGCAAAAGGTCCCTCAGACTGAACTTCAACCTTGAAACTACCCGCTGCCGGTTCAGATAAGTTATTGTGGGCAAGATCGACCCCGCCGGTCACTGAATAATCGTAAATACCTGCGGGCATTGTCGACACAACCGGCTCTGCATTTGTATAAATAGCGGTTGTAGCAATATCCGGATCGGCCCAGGAATCGAATTGCAGGCTAATAGAAGTTGCGCTGGTCGCAAGTTCTAAAACAGGCGTGTAAGCAGGATCGGCATCCATTTTTTCAGAAAAAACAACCCTGAATTCGGTTCCGCCAAACGGACAATTGCCAACGATATCATCGGGATAAATTGCTGTTACGGCAGGCTGAGTCGAATCAACCACCAGTTTACGACTGGCCAGTCCCGTACCCATGTTTCCGGCCAAGTCGAGAACCGTTAGTTTATAATCACCATCCGTTAAAGAACTGCCGGTTTGGACATTGTATTCACCTGGCAGAGCACCCGGATTAAGAGATATTGTGGTTGTAGCTCCGGTTGCGTCAGAATATAGACCGAGACGTAGCTTATCGGTAGTAGATGTAGTAACTACATTTGCAGTAAAGTTGCCTGAAGTCGGCCGATAATACCATGTGTCTGCGGTTTCAGAGCCGATTCCACTCAGAGTGAAAGTTGCCAGGTCAGGACTCAGGTTATCGTAAACCAGGCTGGAGATTGAAGCTGTCTGATTCATTGCAGAATCAACAATTCTGGTAAAATAGGTCGTTGGACCGGTATCACCAGGATAAACCGGCGCAGCATAAAAATCGGAATCCGAGAACGTCGCCGTAGCCAACCCGGTAACATCATCAACAGTAATTTCAACTCTTCCCAGTCTTGTATCATCTGATGGATCAAATATTTCAAGGTAATGGGGTAAAAATTGAGTTGGCGGATTATCGTAAGTAATACTGAATATTCCGTCGCTTAGCTGAGATGCCCAAGGCTGATCAACCACGTAATTTGTCGCAGAAATATTTGGCTGGGTTGCTCTAAGGGTTATATTGCCGACTGAGACCTCCGGGGCATAAGTCCTAACCTGTACAGGAAAAGCATTTTCTGCGGTACCTGCATGAGCATTGCCCGATATATCCTGTCCGCCCGTCACCTCATAATACCATAAGCCGTTTGGCAGGCTGGGTGTAAAGGCGGAATTGCTGGTAAAGTTAGCAGTAGCAGTCGCTGTCCATCCCGTAAAAGTAAAACCTATAGTTCTGCTGTCTGTTGCAAGAGACAATACCGGTGTAAAAGCAGTATCCATTTCTTCATCAAATAAAACTTTAAAAGCTGAACCTGCCGGACTTTCGCCTATTACATCAGATGGAATGATTGTACTCACAACCGGTTTTTGCGTATCTATTTCAATTGGCGCTGAAGCGGTATCACTATAACCTTCAGGCAATGAATCATTTCTGGTATTAAGATCATATGCATAAGAAGCTGTAACCGAATAAGTGTTTCCAAAAATATCGGTTATATCGTTAACTTCAATTTCTGCAGGAACCCGTTGCAGATTGGTCGGAAAATCGGAAGTGTTAGAAAACCTGAACATGCTTCGCAATTTACCGTCAACAGTTCTTTCGGAATAGCTGACAAAAGTGCCGCTTGAAATAAGACTACCGTCATTCTGGTTAACAATACTTACTTTCGGCTCAACCTGATACTGCAAAGGAATACTTACTCCATCGAAATCAGGCGGGTAAACTTCAATATCAAAAAGCAGATCGCCGGAATTTTTCTGGTTAACCGGCGGCTTGTCATTCATTGAGCAGGCTGCAAATGTAACAGCTGTATAAACAGTAGGAGTAGCGAGCTTTATTGCCCCTGGATTACCTGATGGAAGATAAGCTGTGCTTGGCGTATTCCAGAGATTGGTAAATGCCCCCGCACCTATTGCCATTCTCCATAAAGGCGCGTGGTTTGCTTCAAACATATCAAGAATATTTTTAAAATCATCATCGGTTAAATGAAGCGTAACCGTGCTGCTGGCGAATTCATCGTTAATACTGATATCAAGACCCTGCAATTCCAGAGTTCTACTGGTACCATTGTCTATATCATGCAGAACAGCTTTGTTAAAAAAGTCTGTCACCCTGTTGTTATTGGTGGGCTCCGGCATTCCCATATCAGGCAACAAACTATCATTGACATCAAAATCACTATGAGAAAGAAGCAATCGATCATTTGCGGTCAAAATTAATGTTTTGCTCGCCAGATTAAGGAAAGGTGCATTAGGAGGGCCATAGAAATCAAAGCTTGGAGTTGGTCTGTTATCTACAGCCTCGATCGGAGCAGAAGTTGGAACGTTATCCATTGGTTTGCCAAGACTGTCATAAGCGAAAGTGTGACCAGCTGATCTGTTGGCAAAATAAAGCTTGGTAGAACCATTGCCAAGCTTTCTGGCAACCCAGTCGCGGCCATCTTCAGAAAGTGAAATCCGCATGTGATTATCTAATGGCCAGCTTATAGTGGCCACATCTTCTGGCTGCAACACATAACCAGTTGTGTAATCTATACCTGTAAAATCATAAGTAATTGGCGATGTAAGAAAAACGGCATCTGAAGCAACCACTGATATTTTATCCATATCTTTGTTAAAAAAGATATCAAGAGTTACAGAAGCCGGCCAGTTCTGAGTTACAGTAAACTGAGTTATTTGCGCAGGCTCCCGCCACAGGCTGTCGGTAATTGTAACCGGGTAATAATCAACATTGGGCAACCAGTTACCCGAAAGGTCTGTCAATGGTGCAGTAGCAACATTTGTATCAGTTACTTTTAGATAAACCGGGGTTGAAGCCCACTGAGCAACTTCCTTCTGGTGATCATGGTTCAGCTTCATTTCAAAACTGGTAAGGTCTTCCAGAACGGTGGGACTGGCAGTTGTAAAATCCAGGTAAACCGGGGTATTCAAAGGTGGCGGATTACTACCGACCAATTCAAAGTTCTTGTAAACAAGATTACTGTAAGTTTCGCTTAAACTTACCTGAATTGTTTCGCCATCAAATGTAGCTTTGGTTAAAGAGGGTGCCACATTGTCGATCCAGAAAGTTTCTGAAGCACTTGAAATATTACCTGCTTCATCCTGGGCATACATATATACGGTTTTTTTTACGTAATTCAGCTCCGGCAAATCAGAAACGGCAACGCCCGCCGCCGAAGTTTCTGCTTTAGCACCACTTTCGATCATTTCTACCGTGCCGGTTCCCAGTTCCGAGAAATCCAGCCAGGCTCTATGAATCGGTAAACTGTCGGCAAAGGTTATACTGGCAATTAAACGATCGCCAACTGTATCTGATGCCAGATTAAAAACCTTGTAACCGCCTGCAGTCTCAAGATAGCTATTTGGATCAAGAGCAAAACCTGTATTGCTATAATCAATTTCAGGGTTTACATTTCTTAGGGTAAAGCTGGAGGTAGCACGACCAGTTTCAGTCAGGTTACCAATGTCATCCAGCCCAGTGAGTTTGAAATATAGTTTTGAAGTTGAACCGGTTAAAGTCCCCCAGCCATCGACACCGGGTTCTTTTACAGTGAAAACCGCTTCATGACGATTGGTTGATGAATTGAAAGTCATAACCGCCGATTCGAAATCAGAGGTTCCTGAGCCAATAGTAGCTGACGCGACCGCATCTGCATAGTTCAATGCGGTTGTATAAACTATGATTTCATCACCTATGTTGGCAATACCGGAAACGGGGTTGTCTCCATTGTCCTCATAAATCCCAATGTCAGAGTTACTAAAGGTAATCGGCTGACAATCAACGACAGGAACATTAGGAGACTGGGTTGTTACCCTGTTGGCATTTTCGTCGTCAACATAGGCAACAAATTTATAATCTGTATATTCATCGGTAGCCACCCCCGCAGTAAAATTTAGACTGTAAGCAGAAGTAGCATTGTTATAGACCATAGTCTGACTGGCCGCGCCACCAACGGCTCGAAGGTCTATGACTGCCGGACCGGTACCAACCGTATTATTAATATCGAGAGTAAAATCCAGAACATCACCGATCTTGATTGTGCTCAAAGTAGTTACAGAACTGCCATTGATTTCAAGATCAAGTCCGTCAACCAGATCAGGTCCGTAGTTATCGACACTAATTATGTTTGTAGAAGCGGTTGCATAGTTATAATCATCATCCCATGCTGTTATTGTCCATGAAGCATTGGTAACCTCATCGAGATTACCGTTCTGAATTGTGGCAATGTATTCATACCATCCGCCCCCTGCTGATGCCAGTTCCTGCTCGCTGTTTCCACCAATGTCGCTCAAATCTACAGTTGGAAGAACAGATTCATTGTTTTCTACTTCTGCGCGGAATTTAAGTGTATCGCCCACAATAGCGACTGCACCCCCGCTTGTCTGCTCAACTGTTGCATTAAGAATAGCAGGAGGTTGGCAGTCAACCTGATAAACGGATGAATTGGCAACACTCAGATTGCCTGCTTCGTCAGCAATTACTGCCCTGAATTTATGGCCAGCTGAATCAAAACTAGATTCAGAAGTATCTATACTGATTGAATAAGATCCGTTACTCACGTTCATAAGTGCGGCACTGCTACCACCTATTTCACTGAGGTCAATTGTCCCCGTAGCGTTATCGACAGGTATCGGAATATTGAATGGAACTCTGATGTCAAGAGTTTTATTGAGATTGATAATACTCGGATCTGGGTCACTTCGCCCTGGTTTATAAGAGACATTTACCTCAAATCCGTTAATTTCAACCGGTTTATTATCGATATCAATCAATATCTGCGTGGTGGTAGCATTGTTGGCATCATCTTTTAAAGTTACGGTAAACGGCACCCCAACAGCTTGATTAAAAGTTCCTGTAGCAACCCCACCGTAAAGGTTATAATCATACCAACCATCAAGGCCATCTGAGGGAGCGGCAGAAGCAATCATTGTTTCTGCGTTGCTTTGACCGAGAGCCGCCATATTTATTTTTACACTTATGGGATCACTGGCCACTCTGGCATGAAAGCTCAAGCTATCACCAATTCGAACGAAACCATCATCGACAGATGTATTGTAATTATGACTGTAAACACTGCGAGTATCGAGAATGGTCGGGGGCTCGTTATCGACCATCATCATATTGGTATCTGCTTCTTCAATGTGACCTGTAACATCACCAGGGTAGACCGTATCGTTCACTGATATTTTAAAGCCTTTAAGCTCGTCTACTACTCCGGGAACCCCCGGATCACGGGAATCAGGCAAAATAAACGAACTGCGATAGGTATTTCCGCCAACATTTGGCAAGTTTGCAATATGGCTCAAGCCAATAGTCGAAAGATCAACGGTGACGCTGCCGTTTTCTACACCGGTTGCGGTGCATTCAATGGTAAAAGTATCGTCTACACCAATATAAGCATCATCAGAACTAAGCGAAGCTCCTGATATGACCGGAGGATTGTTGTCAATTCTTATGACAGGGGTGGTAGCCTGAGCCACAAGGTTACCTGCATCATCTCGCGCCGAAACAACAAAAGTGTGTTGTGCGCCGTCCTCAATTGCTCCCTGGCCAATTAAATAAGTGGCTTTATATTGGTCTGAGAGACCAAACTGTGACATTGGCTGATCTGAAGCCCCCCCTATAGGACTCAGATCAATGGTTACGGTTAGAGGATCAGGGCCTACATCTACAGTAATTGTGGAAACCATTTCCAAAGTACATGATGTTGTAGCCACATCCAAAGATGAATAAGCACCATCAGGCAACATAATATTAACCGAAGAATCAACCATGTTTGGTTTATCCAGATCAATTGGCACATACCTGGTAACAGTACTGACATTACCCATATCATCTTCAAAGGTAAAAGTTATTGGCAAACTGGTATTTTTTAAATCATCTTCGCTTAGAGTGACATCAACTTGCCAGGTTGCCGGGTTCCCGATGCCTGAAGAACTTATTAAAGGCATAGCTAACCCACCTGCTAAAGGCGGATTCGCCGCTACTGCATCCAGGTCTGCATTAGAAACAGTAACGGTTTCATTATCATAAGTATTGACACCTGCTGTTATACGAAGCACATCGCCCGGAATAGCGGTGGCATTTCCAGATTGAATAACAACAGTTGTTGCATTAAAATCTACATCCGGACCGGCTGTATCAACGTTAATATTGTTGGTTTGGTAACCAATTGCGGGATGACCTATCATTGGATCGTTCAATGTTATAGTCAAAGGCCCCGTATAGTTAATTCCCTCCGGAATTGGATCAGTAGTAACGCTGAATACTCCAGCACCCTGGTAGGTTAAAGGAGTAGTAGCATTCAAACCAATTGGTTCAAGATTTACTGTAGCAACAGTTCCGCCTGAAGGGTCTGATTGATATTTATTATCGGTAATTTCAATAAAGAGGGTTGAACCAATTCCGGCATTGTTTGGAGAAGCGCTTGCTCCAGTTCCCTCAACCTGACAAAGATCAAAAACCACAGAAACATCATATTCTCTTAAGACCAAATCATTCGCACTTATCGCATAAAAGGTTATTATTTCAGACTGATAATTTATGTTCTGATTCCAATTATTGAGAACAACATCCACCTGATATGTATCTCCGCCCTGGTCATTCATAGTTACACTAGACATCCCAATATTGGAGAGATCAACAGTAGGCGGAACCTGCCAGCCATCAGGGCTGTCCCCCGGGTCTACAACTGCATTACAACGACATCTTATTGTGTCGCCTTGATTGACATAACCATTGGCATCGGCATCGTTTTGTAACGAAACCTGGACATTGATCATTTCAAAGTCTGCTTTTGCAACTTCAATTGTATAAAAATTAAATATTATCAGCAAAGCGAAGAACAGCACATTTAATCGCTTCATATTAACTCCTTGGCATTTTCCGGAAAATGCTTCAGCATCTGTTATATATCCTTTTTACCGGTAAGATTTTTATGAATTCATATAAATATTCCTTCTGTATATCGGTTGATTTGGACTGTATCTTTATCTTTTTATGGTTTTGTTATAATTCAAAGAGAGGGAGGATAAATTATGAAAGTGAGAGATTTTCCCATATACCCGCCATCTTTGTTCAGTGCAATTGCGTTTACGATACCCGGCCTGATAATGATGTTGGCAGGTTTTTACATAGGTTATAAAGCAACATCCATTTACAGCACCAGAATAATTGTCAGCCTGCTTTTTCTAATATCAGGAGTATCAATAGGAGGTTTCGGCTTATTTTCTTATTCGCACAAAAGAAAAAAGTTTTTATTGTATGAAAAAAATCAATCACAACCCTGGAAAATTTACCCTTTCTGGCAATCATTTTCGCTTAAATCGCAACAACTAAAAAACATTTTTTTCAAAATAACTCTGGCAATTTCCTTTACGCTTTTTGCCATTGTATGTGCCTCTGTTTTATTAGATCCTTCAGAACCTATGCCCTGGTATTTAAAGCTTTTCTGCATTTTTATCTTATTAGCAGCCCTGGCAGTTATATATGACTCTATAATAGCAACATTAAGATATATAAAATACGGTGAATCTGTATTGATATTGACTCAAAAACCCTTAATACCAGGTCATGAAACCGATGTTTATATTATTTTGCCCAAAAATATTAAACAGGGCACTTTTAAAATCAAACTCTATCTTGAAGAAGTCTGGAAAGGACCGGATTCACCCGAAGATAAAACATTGTTCGAAGAAAACTATTCAGTCGAGCGCAAACCCTCTGATATTTACCAGGGGAAACCATTTATAAAAGCCACTATTGCGATGCCCGAAGATGTAAAAGAATCTTACCCAGAGGAATCACACCTTTTTGAATGGCATATAAAGGTTTCTGCGCCCGCCAGCCAGGGAATCGGGTTTGAAACGGAATTTTTAATACCGGTGTTTAAAGTAAAAAACGAAAAATACATCGAGCATAACCCGGTTAAAATAAAAACCTGACTATTGTTATTATACTATTGGCAACTCGATAAAGATTGCTTCGTCGCCACGCTCCTCGCAATGACAATTTGTGGCTGTCATCGTATATTGGTGGTTGAGCGTAGTCGAAACCACCAAGTGAACAATTAGCTGGTCCCTTCGACTCCGCTCAGGGACCGCAATAGGGTGTCATTGCGAGCGAAGCGAAGCAATCTAAATGTCTTGAAACGGTTTCTAAAAACAAATGGATAATTACTGAGTTACAATTCCGGTAGTGGAAGTATCAATATGGTTGTGCTAAAATTTGCTTATGAAAAATCTCAAAGAGTTTGCTGCGGGGATAATTGCTTACGACAAAAGTTTTTTATATCTAAACGAAGCTAATTTTGCTTTGCGTGACAATGAGCCGAACCGCAAAATTTTCTTTTCTTTAAGCGGCAATATGCTGCAACTTGTCAATAAAGAAAAAGAAAACGGCCCCAATACTATTTTATGCGAAGAACTTCCGGCGTT